>JAEWEW010000259.1 GCA_023389175.1 Pseudomonadota bacterium
CCCGCGACAAGCGCGCCCAGTCGATCATCGACGACGAGCTCAAGCGCTACCGGCTGGACCTCAACGACCAGCTTCGCATCGTCGAGAACGACACCTTCAGCCGGATCGAGCGCCTGCTGGTCGGCAAGGTGGCCAACGGCGGGCCGAAGAAGCTCGCCAAGGGTGCCACCATCACCGCCGAATACCTGCAGGACCTCGATCGCTACCACTGGTTCGAGGTGCGGCTGGCCGACGAGGCCGCGGCCAACCAGCTCGAGGCGCTCAAGGAATCGGTGGAGCAGAAGCGCCACCAGTTCGACCTCGCCTTCGAGGAGAAGCGCAAGAAGCTCACGCAGGGCGATGAGCTGCCCCCGGGCGTGCTCAAGATGGTCAAGGTCTACCTTGCCGTCAAGCGCCGCCTGCAGCCGGGCGACAAGATGGCCGGCCGCCACGGCAACAAGGGCGTGGTCTCGCGGATCGTGCCGGTCGAGGACATGCCGTACATGGCCGACGGCACGCCGGCCGACATCGTGCTGAACCCGCTCGGAGTGCCCTCGCGGATGAACGTCGGCCAGATCCTGGAGACCCACCTCGGCTGGGCCGCCAAGGGCATCGGCCTGCGGATCGGCGAGATGCTGGACCGGCAGGCGAAGCTCTCGGAGCTGCGCCGTTACCTGGAGACCGTCTACAACAGCAGCGGCGAGAAGTCGGATCTCGCGAAGTTGTCGGACGAGGAACTGCGCGAGCTGGCCGAGAACCTGCGCCGCGGGGTGCCGTTCGCCACGCCGGTGTTCGACGGTGCCTCGGAGGCCGAGATCCGGAGCGCACTGGATACCGCCTTCCCGAGCGACGACCCGCAGGCCTCCCGGCTTGGCTTCACGCCGAGCAAGACCCAGGTCACGCTCTACGATGGCCGCACCGGCGATGCGTTCGACCGCCCGGTCACGGTGGGCTACATGCACGTGCTGAAGCTGCACCACCTGGTGGACGACAAGATGCACGCCCGTTCGACCGGCCCGTACAGCCTGGTCACCCAGCAGCCGCTGGGCGGCAAGGCCCAGTTCGGCGGCCAGCGCTTCGGCGAAATGGAGGTGTGGGCGCTGGAGGCCTACGGCGCCGCCTACACGCTGCAGGAGATGCTGACCGTCAAGTCGGACGACGTGAACGGCCGCACCAAGGTCTACGAGAACCTGGTGAAGGGCGAGCACACGATCGACGCCGGCATGCCGGAATCCTTCAACGTGCTGGTGAAGGAGATCCGGTCGCTGGGGATCGACATCGATCTGGAGCGGGCGTGACCGGCCGATTCGTCAGCTTGTTGCAACGGTCGCGTCCGGCGGGGCCGGGGGCCGGTGTCGGGCCGGGGGCAGAGGAGGCGGTCGACGCTGGCGCGTCGACTGCCCTGCGGTGCTCGGCCGGCCGGCCTCGGCGCGAACTCGCTTCGCTCACTGCGTTCGCTGCGCTCAGACAGGCGCGCCGAAATCAGAGGACGAAGCGCGCTGCGCGCGCGGCCGCCCAGCCTGCGCTCCTCGGCGCCTCCAATGCCCCCGTCCCGACACCGGCCCCCGACCCCGCCCAAGCGGCGCCCGTGGCATGCCGCGAACCGGCGGTCACGATGTGCGTGGGTGGTGGGTTCATCAGCAACAGTCTTGTCCTTGGTGGCTCGGTGACGGGCCTCGAAGCCTTTGCCTCTCGCCAGCAAGCGCACTCGCTGGAAGCTTCTGTCCGCCTTGAATCGCCGCATGATCGGATGGTCGTTGCGAGGCGGGCGGGGCGGGCTTGGCCCTCGCGGGCGGCATCCGTCGACGGCGAGGAGCGGACGGCCGGGCTTGGCGCGCGCAGCGCGCTTCCATTTTCATTTTCGCCGCGCCTGTCTGAACGAAGCGAGCGGAGCGAGCGCAGTGAGTTGCGCGGCGCAAGCCCGGCCGGAGCACCGCAGCGGACCCGGCGCGCAGCGCCGGGCGTCGGCGCTGCCGTCCGCGAGGGCCAAGCCCGCCCCGCTCGCCTCGCCCGCGCGGCAACGTATGCACCAGATTTCATGGAGAACAGTCGATGAAAGCACTGTTGGATCTCTTCAAGCAGGTCGAGGAAATCGAGCACTTCGACGCGATCAAGATCGGCCTCGCGTCGCCGGAGAAGATCCGTTCCTGGTCGTTCGGCGAGGTGAAGAAGCCCGAGACCATCAACTACCGGACCTTCAAGCCGGAGCGCGACGGGCTCTTCTGCGCCAAGATCTTCGGCCCGATCAAGGACTACGAGTGCCTGTGCGGCAAGTACAAGCGCCTGAAGCACCGCGGGGTGATCTGCGAGAAGTGCGGCGTCGAGGTGACGCTCGCCAAGGTCCGGCGCGAGCGCATGGGCCACATCGAGCTCGCCAGCCCGACGGCGCACATCTGGTTCCTCAAGTCGCTGCCGTCGCGCCTGGGCATGGTGCTCGACATGACGCTGCGCGACATCGAGCGCGTGCTCTACTTCGAGGCCTATGTCGTGGTCGAGCCGGGGATGACCCCGCTCAAGCGCAACCAGCTGCTCACCGAGGACGACTTCCTCGCGAAGACCGACGAGTACGGTGACGAGTTCGAGGCGTCGATGGGCGCCGAGGGCATTCGCCACCTGCTCAAGTCGATCAACGTCGACCGGGTGGTGGAGCAGCTGCGCGACGAGCTGCAGGTGACCACCTCGGAAGCCAAGATCAAGAAGATCGCCAAGCGCCTCAAGGTCCTGGAAGGCTTCCAGCGCTCGGGCATCAAGCCCGAGTGGATGATCATGGAAGTGCTGCCGGTGCTGCCGCCCGAGCTGCGGCCGCTGGTGCCGCTCGACGGCGGCCGCTTCGCGACCTCCGACCTCAACGACCTGTATCGTCGGGTCATCAACCGGAACAACCGGCTGAAGCGGCTGCTGGAGCTGAAGGCGCCCGAGATCATCGTGCGCAACGAGAAGCGGATGCTGCAGGAGTCGGTCGATTCGCTGCTGGACAACGGCCGTCGCGGCAAGGCGATGACCGGAGCCAACAAGCGGGCGCTCAAGTCGCTCGCCGACATGATCAAGGGCAAGGGCGGGCGCTTCCGCCAGAACCTGCTCGGCAAGCGGGTGGACTACTCCGGTCGCTCGGTGATCGTGGTGGGCCCGCAGCTCAAGCTGCACCAATGCGGCCTGCCCAAGCTGATGGCGCTGGAGCTGTTCAAGCCGTTCATCTTCAACAAGCTCGAGACGATGGGCGTCGCCACGACCATCAAGCAGGCGAAGAAGTTCGTCGAGAACCAGGAGCCGATCGTCTGGGACATCCTGGAAGAGGTGATCCGCGAGCACCCGGTGATGCTCAACCGGGCGCCGACGCTGCACCGCCTTGGCATCCAGGCGTTCGAGCCGGTGCTGATCGAGGGCAAGGCGATCCAGCTGCACCCGCTGGTCTGCGCGGCGTTCAACGCCGACTTCGACGGCGACCAGATGGCGGTCCACGTGCCGTTGTCGCTGGAGGCGCAGCTGGAGGCGCGCTCGCTGATGCTCGCCTCGAACAACGTGCTCTTCCCGTCCTACGGCGAGCCGTCGATCGTGCCGTCGCAGGACATCGTGCTCGGCCTCTACTACAC
>JAEWEW010000299.1 GCA_023389175.1 Pseudomonadota bacterium
AACGACAACCGCATCACCCTCGGCCCCGACCGCGACGCGACCGGCATGCCGGTCGCGCAGGTGCACTTCCGCTGGAATGTCCTCGACATCCAGAGCATCCTGCGGACCCAGGAGATCATGCAGGCGGCCTTCGCCGAGGCCGGGCTGGGCCAGCTGCACCTCGCGCGGCGCGGCGAGCTGCCGGTGCTGGCGCAGATGTCCTCGCACCATCCTGCCGGTACCACACGCATGTCGAGCGATCCGCGCCGAGGCGTGGTCGATGCGGAGTGCCGGGTGCACGGCGTCTCCAACCTCTTCGTCGCCAGCAGCGCTGTCTTCCCGACCAGCGGCCTCGCGCCGCCGACGCTGACCGTCCTCGCGCTCGCGATCCGGGTCGGGGACGTGATCAGGTCCCGGCTCGACGCCACGACCCGCCTGGCTCGAAGCGTCGCCTGAGCGACTTCCCGGTCGCCCGCCGCAGCCCCGGCGGCAGGGCCGATTTCCTGACCCGGGTCAAGGAAACCCCGTGCCGCGTCGACTATCCTCGCAGCATGGCCGGCATGTCGGGATTCGCGCCTCGGGCAGGAGTCTTGCGCGCTGCCTTGGACGACGGGAGGGAGACCATGACCAGCAGGATCCGGGAATACATGGCGGCGGACCATCGCCGCTGCGACGCGTATTTCGTCGCGAGCGAGGAGGCGGTGGTTGCCGGCGACTGGGACGCGGCCGGCGCGGCATTCCGGCGCTACGGCGAGGCGCTGGATGCGCACCTCGCGATGGAAGAGGAGGTGCTGTTCCCGGCCTTCGAGGAGGAAACCGGCATGACCGGCGGGCCGACCGCGATGATGCGCGCGGAGCATCGCGAGCTGCGCGCGCTGCTGCGCCGGGTCGAGGACGCCCTCGCCCATCGTGAAGTGGACGCGTGGCTTGGCGGTTCGGAGACGCTGCGCATCCTCGCGCAGCAGCATGACCTCAAGGAGGAAGGCGTGCTCTATCCCATGATGGATCGCGCGCTGGCCGGGAAGCAGGAGGAGTTGCTCGGCCGGATGACCGCCTTGACGGCGGAGTCGGCGGGCGCCTGATGGACAAGGACGACATCGTCGAGATCGACGTCTGCGGCCTGCAGCCGCCCGAGCCGCTCGAGCGCGTGCTGGAGGCTCTGTCCCGCCTGCAGCCGGGCCAGCAGTTGCGCATGCTGATCGACCGCGAGCCGCGGCCCCTCTACGGCATCCTCGATCGCAACGGCTACGCCTACGACGCGACGCTGCGCGACGACTACATCTACGAGATCCTGATCCGGACTCGCGGCTGATGCAGCCCGTCGCCTCGTTCGACCTGTCGCCGCCGCTCGCAGCGCCGCTGCGCTTCTTCCTGACGGCACCCGCGTTCTCGATGTCCGCCGGGCTGCTGCTGGCGGCGGTGGGACCGGACGGACTGGCTTCGCGCTGGACACCGGCCGCGCTGGCCCTGACCCACCTGATGACCCTCGGCTTCCTGGGCATGGCGATGCTGGGCGCGCTGCTCCAGATCCTACCGGTGGTCGCGGGGGTGGCGGTCGCCCGCACGGCGGCCACGGCGCGGGGTGTCCACCTGCTGCTGGGCGGCGGCACCGTCGCGCTCGCCGCCGGCTTCCTGCTCGGCGAGCCGGCGCTGTTCCTCATGGCGATGCTCCTGCTCGGCGCGGGCTTCGCCTGGTTCGTCGTGGCGGCCGCCATCGGCGCTCGGGGTGGCGGCGTCGCGGGGCCGACGCCGCGCGGAATCCGCCTGGCGCTGGGCGCGCTGGTGGTCACGGTCGCGCTCGGGCTTCTGCTTGCAGCCGTATTCGGCGGCCTTGCCGTGCTGCCGGCCTCGGTGGGCGGCGTCGCCCTCGACGGCGTTTCACTGCCGTCCCTCGCGAACGTGCACGCGTTCTGGGGCATCGGCGGTTGGGTGGGCCTGCTGGTCATCGCCGTGGCCTACCAGGTCGTGCCCATGTTCCAGGTCACCGCCGACTATCCCGCCGCCCTGCGCCGCTGGCTGCCGGCTGTGCTGCTCGGGCTGATCCTGCTCTGGTCGGCCGCCATCCTGCTCGGGCCGACGCTGGTCGAGCTGGCCGGTGCGCGCCCCGTGGACCAGGGCGGCAGCGGCATCGACTTCGGCGCGCTGCTCGGCTGGATCACCGCCGGCATCGCGGCCGTCGGCTATGCCGTCTTCGCCGTCGTCACGCTGCGCCTGGTATGGCGGCGCAAGCGCCCCAAGCCGGAGGCAACCTCGCTGTTCTGGTACCTGGGCGCCATCGCCCTGGCCGCATGCGCCGGGCTCTGGTTGGCCGGCGCATTCTTTCCCGCGGTGCGGTCGTCGGACGCCTGGCCGCTCGCGATCGGCGTGCTGGTCATCGTCGGCTTCGCCGGCTCGGTGGTCAATGGCATGCTGTATCGCATCGTGCCGTTCCTGGTGTGGTTCCACCTGCAGACGGCGCTGGCCGGCGGCCGCGTGCGGGTGCCGAACGCGCGAGACCTCATCGGGCAGCGGGCGATGCTCGGGCAGTTCGCGCTTCAGGCGATTTCCATCGTGCTGCTGATTGCGGCCACCCTGAGCCCGCCGCATTTCGCCCGCGGCGCGGGAATCGTCTTCCTGCTTTCGCAAGGCTGGCTCTGGCTCAATCTGCTGCAGGCCGGCACGGTCGCGCGCAACGGAATACGCCGGCTGCGGAAATTCCCGGACGAAATGCAGGCACACGCCTGATTTCGCGGAATCGGCGTAATGCATTCAATGACTGTCGTTAGCACCGAAACACCGGCGCTGCAACGAAAGACCTCCGGCCTATGCCGATCGAGATTCGGCCCGCCATTCGTTTTCGATATGCTGCCGTTTTAGCCCGAGGATTGCAGTCATGCCGAAGACATTGGCCAAGATCGAACAGCAGATCAAGGCGCTGGAGCGCGAAGCCGAGCAATTGCGCAAGAAGGAAGCGGCGGGCGTGGTCGCGCGGATCAAGGAGGCGATTGCCTACTACGATCTCTCCGCACAGGATCTGGGCCTGACCAGCGAACCACCTGGCAGGCGCGGCGCTGCCGCCCGCGGCAGCCGCCGCGTGCGCACGGAACAGCGCCCGCAGCCTGCCAACGGAGCTGCCCGCCACGCCGTGCGTCCTGCGCGCCGGCGTCACGCAGGCGCGGCCGTCTACCGGGACGAGCACGGCAATTCCTGGTCCGGACGCGGCCGCCGCCCCGGCTGGCTCAAGGAAGCGCTCGCAAGCGGCAAGTCGCTGGATGACCTGAAGTCGTCCTGAATGTCATGAGGCCGAAAGGCGCCTGACCAGCGCCGGCAGTCCCTCGGCAGCGGACACCCGCCAGCACAGGTCGGCGAGCCTGCTGATCGCGGTCTCTTCGGGATTGATCTCGATCACCGGGCGTCCGCGCTCCCGGGCGAGCCCGGGGAGGCCGGCGGCCGGATGCACCACGCCGGAGGTTCCGACGACCAGCAGCGCGTCGCAACCCGAGATCGCTGCCACCGCCCGTTCCCAGGCTGCGACCGGCAACGGCTCGCCGAACCACACCACGCCGGGTCTGACCGGGCCGCCGCAGTGCGCGCACGCGGGCGGCTCGACGCGCAGGCTCGGCTCCAGTGGCATGGTCGGTGCGGTCGAAGCGGCCGCGTGCGGTCGCTGGCACAGCAGGCAGCGCATGGCGAACAGGCTGCCGTGCAGATGCACCACGTCCCGGGTGCCTGCGCGCTCGTGCAGGTCGTCCACGTTCTGCGTGACCACCACCACCTGCGGCAACTGTGCCTGCAGCCGCGCGATCGCGAAATGGCCGGCACGCGGACGGGCCTGCGCCACCAATGCCATGCGCCAGCGGTACCAGCCCCAGACGAGTGCCCGGTCCTTGCGGTAAGCCGCTTCAGTCGCCAGGGTCATGGGATCAAACCGGGCCCACAGGCCGTTGCGCGCGCCGCGGAAGGTGGGGATTCCGCTTTCGGCAGACATGCCGGCACCGGTGAGCACGGCGACGCGCCGGGCGTCCCGCAGCAGCGCAACAGCGGTCCCGGCCGCGTCCCGATGCTCGCTCACCGGTCTATCCCGGTCGCCTGCGCGCCCTCGTTCCCATTCATCGTGCGCCCACTTCCGGCCCTCCCGTCTCCTGCACCTGCACCACGTCGTTGTCCACGACCGGCTTGTCCGCCATCGGCCTGGCCGACGCCGAGCGCGAGCCAGGCTCCGCCCGCGGATTGTCCGGCAGCTGGCCGTCGACCGCGGCGCCGCCCGGCGCGTCGATACGGTCCTTGATCCGCCGCAGCAGTGACAGCACCACCCAGGCCAGCAACGCGCTCAGGACCGCGGTCGCCATGAGCCCGAGACCGGCGGCAACGCCGACCGCCGCGGTGAGCCATATGCCGGCAGCGGTGGTGAGGCCCGAGATCTCTCCGCTGCGCAGCTTGAGGATGGCGCCGGCGCCGAGGAATCCGACCCCGGTGACGATTCCCTGCATCACGCGCGACATGTCCTCCAGGGGCGTGCCGGCCTGCATCGGGACCAGCACGAAAAGGGCGGAGCCCATGGCCACCAGCATGTGCGTGCGCAGGCCGGCGGCCGCGCCGATCGATTCGCGCTCGTAGCCGAGCACGGCCCCCAGCGCAAGCGCCACCAGCAGGCGCACGATGACCCGCGTGACATCGGACGTGTCCGCCAGGTCCGAGAATTCTTCGTGCAATGTCGCGAGGATCTGTTCCCACCACACGTCGGCTCTCCGGTACGCTCGCGGCAGGCGAGCGCCTACCGAATGGCGAGTGTAGCTTCAGCGCGTTCCCGGGCCATGCGTCGGCCTGGCTTGCGGGCGGCAGGCGCCTCGGACGGCTCCGGCCACCATGGGTCGGGATGCCCGCTGCCGAACGCGGCGGTGAGCGCTTCCAGGAACAGCCTCACCTTCGGCTCCACCAGGCGCCTGTGCGGATACACCGCATAGACGGTCAGGCCCGGGAGGGTCCAGTCCGGCAGCACCGGCTGCAGCGCGCCGCCTGCGAGGTCGTCGCGCGCGAGAAAGCTTGGCGCGACGACCATCCCGATGCCGTGGCGGGCGGCGGACATCAGCGCCTCGCCGCTGTTGGACCACATCACCGCCGTCAGCTTCACCCTGACCTCGCGCCGGCCGCGCGCGAATGCCAGCTCCCGCATCGGACGCGGCTCGGTGAACACCAGGTGGCGATGCCCTTCGAGCTGCTCCGGCTTCAGCGGCCGGCCATGGCGCGCGAGATAGGCAGGCGCGGCGACAACCGAGAGACCGGCGCGCGCGACCGGCCGCGCGACGTAGCGCGAATCCAGCATGCGGGCGACGCGCACGGCGACGTCGACGCCCTCTTCCACCATGTCCGTGACCCGGTTCGACAGCCGCAGGTCGATCGCCAGGTTCTCGTGCGCCGCCATGAGCGCGTTCGCCACCGGCAGCAGCGGCCTTCCGAAATCCACCGGCGCGGTGATCCTCAGCACGCCCGACGGCGCCTTGGCGAGCTCGCTCATCGACGCGTCGGCATCCTCGAGCGCATGCAGGCACTCGAGGCAGCGCTCCAGGTAGATCCGTCCGGCCTCGGTCAGGCCGACGCGGCGCGTGGTTCGGTCGAGCAGGCGCGCGCCGACCCGAGTCTCCAGGGCGCTCACCTGCTTGCTCGCCGCGGCCGGCGAGATGCGCAACTCCCGCGCCGCGGCGGCAAAGCTCGAATGCTGCGCCACGCGGACGAAGACCTGCATCGACTGAAGGCGGTCCATGCGCCTCATCTTCCCACTCTTTCCGGCGCGGAAACAGTCCATCTCCGCGGCCCCCGGTTTCGCGGACAGGCGAGCGGGGCTAGGCTTGCCTCGTCGCGACGCAGGAACGCAGGCTCGCCCCGAATTGAAGCGAGGAGATGCACATGGACAGGCAATCCGGGAACAGGCATCCCGAGAACGGGCAGTACGACGCGATCGTCGTCGGCGCGCGGTGCGCCGGCTCCCCCCTGGCGATGTTGCTGGCCCGACGGGGCCATCGGGTGCTGGCAGTCGACCGGGCCACCTTCCCGAGCGACACCATCTCCACCCACGTCGTCCATCCGGCAGGCGTCGCGGCGCTGTCGCGATGGGGGCTGCTCGCGCCGCTGGCCGCGACCGGCTGCCCGCCGATCCACACCTACGCCTATGACTTCGGCCCGATCCGGCTTGCCGGCGGTCCCGGTACTTCGGATTCGCCGGTAGCCTACTGTCCGCGCCGTACCGTGCTCGACAAGCTGCTGGTCGACGCGGCATCGGCCGCCGGAGCGACGATCTGCGAGGGCTTCACCGTGGACGAGCTCGTCGTCGCCGACGGAACAGTCACCGGCATCCGTGGCCACACCCCGGGCGGCGCGCCGCTCCAGCTGCGGGGACGCGTGGTGGTCGGCGCCGATGGCCGCCGCTCGATCGTCGCGCGCACGACCGGCGCGCCGGCGTACCGCGAGCGCCCGCCGCTGCAGACCGCCTATTACGCCTACTGGAGCGGCCTGCCCATGGCCGGCCGCTTCGAGACCTACGTGCGCGACGGCCGCGGCTTCGCCGCGGTCCCGACCCATGACGACCTGACGCTCGTCATTGCCGGCTGGCCGCAGGTGGATCGAGGGCCCGGCAGGACGGACATCGAGGCGACCTACCTGGCCGGGCTCTCCTCCGTGCCCGAATTCGCGACGCGGCTGCGCGAGGCGCGGCGCGAGTCGCGTCTCGCCGGCGCGGCAGTCGAGAACTACTTCCGCAAGCCCTACGGCCCCGGCTGGGCACTGGTCGGGGATGCGGGCTACAACAAGGATCCGATCACGGCGCAGGGCATCACCGACGCATTCCATGATGCCGAGCTGTGCGCGACCGCCCTTGACCAGTTCCTCGGCGCCGGACGCCCCTTTGACGACGCCATGGCGGACTACCAGCGCGCGCGGGATGCGCGTGTCCTGCCGATGTACGAGTACACCTGCGGCCTCGCGACGCTGGAGCCACCGCCGCCGCCGGTTCGCGAGTTGCTGATGGCCATCCAGGGCGACCAGGCGGCCATGGACGACTTCGCCCGGATGAATGCAGGCACGATCTCGCCCGCGGAGTTCTTCTCACCGCAGCGCCAGGCCGCCGTGACCGGTCCGGCGCAGGCGGCGGACCGGAGCCGACCCCCGGCCGTCGCGTTAAGCTGAGGTTAACGCTGCGTCGATACGCTCCCTCCTGTCTACACAGGCAGGAGCGTGCATGCCAGTTCACCAGGTCGCGGCCGAGCCGGTCATCCCGGTTGACGACGAGCGACTGACGATTCTCGGGCCCGGGGCGGCCGGCAGGAGCCGCGTCGAGCAGTTCATCCGCACCGTATACGCCAGGCAATACGACGCCCGCGTTGCGGAGTTCGCGCCGGTGCTGGTGGCGCGCACGCGTGCAGGCGAGATCGTCGCCGCTGCCGGGTACCGGCGTGCCACCGAGGCGCTCTTCCTGGAGCAGTATCTCGACCATCCGATCGAGACCTATCTGGGCGCGCGCGATCCGGTGGACCGGCAGTGCATCGCGGAGGTCGGTCACCTGAGCGCCAGCCTGCCCGGAGAGGGTCGCCGCCTGATGGTGCAGATCGCAGCTCACCTCGCCACGCTGGGCATCGACTGGGTTGCCAGCACCGTCACGATCGAGTTGCGGCGGTTGATGTACCGGCTCGGCCTGGGCGTCACCTGCCTCGCGCCGGCCCGCCCTGAGCGCTTGCGGCCGGCCGCCACGGCCTGGGGCCGCTACTACGAGCATCGGCCCCTGGTCATGGCGGGTCACCTGCCATCGTCCCTGCGGCGTCTGCAGCGCACGGGCCCGGGGGACGACCGATGATCGCCGGGTTCTTCCAACGACTCGCGGCCAGGCCTTCCGCTGCCGTCGCGGTGCAGGCCGGCCGCGAGGTCATGAGCTTCGGCGACCTGCTGGAACAGGTGGAGGCTCGCGCGACGCGCCTGGACCGCGATGGGGTGCGCGTTCTCGCGAGCCGGCTCGACAATGGGCCCGAATGGATCGTCAGCGACCTCGCGGCGCTCCGCGCGGCCGTGGTGCACGTGCCGATACCGGGCTTCTTCACCGAAGGCCAGCATCGCCATGTCATGGCCGCGACGGGGGCCGATGCATTGATCGCCTCGCGACCCGGCGGCGTGCTGCTCGAGCGTCATCCTTCCCGGCCGTTGCTCATGCCGGAAGGCACGTCGAAGGTCACCTTCACCTCGGGAACCACCGGCGCGCCGAAGGGCGTCTGCCTGTCCGCCGAGGCGCAACTCGGCGTGGCGAGCGCGCTGGTTGCAGCGACGTCCGGACTCGGGATCGAGCGCCACCTCTGCGCGCTGCCGCTGCCGATACTCCTCGAGAATGTCGCGGGCATGCTCGCACCGTTGCTCGAAGGCGCGACGGTCATCGCGCCGCCCCTGGCCGAAGTCGGCATGTCGGGATCATCGGGATTCGATCCCGCGACGTTGCATGCCGCCGTGCAGAGATACCACGCGCAAAGCGTCGTGGTCCTGCCCCAGATGCTCCGCGGCTGGGTGGACTGGCTGCGGCGGACGGGCACGTCCGCGCCCCGGTCGCTGCGCCTGGTTGCGGTGGGCGGCGCGAAGGTCGGCAAGGAGACCGTGCTCGCGGCCCGGGCCGCGGGACTGCCCGCGTACGAAGGCTACGGCCTGTCCGAGGGTGCATCGGTCCAGACCCTCAATCTCCCGGGAAGCGACCGGCCCGGCAGCGTCGGCCGCGCCCTGCCCCACGCGAGGCTGCGGGTGGCAGGGGACGGCGAGATCGAGATTTCCGGAACCCTCTTCCTCGGCTATCTCGGTGCAGCCGACAAGCCCCACCCGGGTGCGTGGTGGCGCTCCGGTGACATCGGCAGCATCGACCCGGATGGATTCGTCCATGTCCACGGCCGCAAGGATGCGGTGATCGTCACCAGCTTCGGCCGCAACGTCAGTCCCGAGTGGGTCGAGTCGATCCTGCAGTCACAAGGCTGCATCGCCGGGTCGGTCGTGCTCGGCGCCGGCCAGCCGCGGCTCGGCGCCGTCCTCTGGCCGGCCAGGTCGGATACCGCCGAGGAAGACCTGGCGGCGGCAGTTGCCCGCGCCAACCGGCAGCTGCCCGACTATGCGCAGGTCGGGCACTGGACCCGGAGCCGACACGAGCTGAGCGCGGCCGCGGGCCTCGCCACGGCCAACGGGCGGCCGCGCCGCGATCGGATCGCGGCACTCTACGCCGATGAAATCTTCCCATCCATGGAGCACGAATGACCTTCTTCGAACAGCTGGTCGCCCAGACCGAATCCGAGCGCAACGCGCTGCAGGCGATCCCGATCGTGCAGGAATGCCTCGCGGGCCAGGTGTCGCTGCCGAGCTATGTCGCCTTCCTGACCCAGGCCTATCACCACGTCAGCCAGACCGTTCCACTGATGCGAGCCTGCCGCTGGGCATTGCCGTCACGCCTCGCGTGGATGCAGCCGGCTCTCGACGAATACATCCGGGAGGAGGCAGGCCACGACCGCTGGATCCTCGACGACTTGCGTGCCTGCGGCGTGCCGCGTCAGGCGGCAATCGCCGCCGGGCCCGCCTTCGAGACCGAGGTGATGGTCGCCTACGCATTCGACACGATCCATCGCGGCCATCCGCTCGGGTTCTTCGGAATGGTGCATGTGCTCGAGGGCACGAGCGTCGCCCTCGCCCTGCGCGCGGCGGAACGGATCCAGCAGACGCTACGACTGCCATCCGAAGCGCTGCGCTATCTTCGCTCGCACAGCGAGCTGGACCAGGATCACACCGCCCGATTCGCCGAGCTCATGGACCGACTGGACGATCCGCGTGACCAGCAGGCCGTCGTGCATGGGGCACGAAGCTTCTATCGTCTCTACGGCGCCATCCTGGGCGGCCTGCCGCGGCCAACCGTGGCCGCCGGCAGGGAAGCAGCATGAGATTGTCGGCCGTCTCCGCCGTGGTCACCGGTGCAGCCGGTGGCATCGGTACGCCGCTTTGCCGCCGGCTGCTGGCGGCGGGGGCGCGCGTCCTGATGGTGGGGCGCGATGCGGGCCGGTTGAGCGCCCTCGCGCGCGAGCTTGCAGCCACTCCCATGCCGGCCCCTCCCGGCTCCCGCGCCGCCGGCCGTGGGCCGGAGCCGGCAGGCTGTCCGGATGCGGCGCGTGACCGGGTCGACGTGCTGGCCGTCGACCTGACCGCGCCGGGTGCCCGCCTGGCGGTCCGGGATGCCGCATTCGCGCGGCGGGTCAACGTGCTGGTCAACGGAGCGGCCATCCCGAGCTTCGGCCCATTCGAGTCTTTGGACGACGAGCACCTGCAGCGCGTGATCGCCACCGACCTGGTTGCGCCCATCGCCTTGACCCGCCTGCTCCTGCCGGTGCTGAGTACCGGATCCGAGGCCGCCATCCTGAACATCGGCTCGACGCTCGGCAGCATCGGCATGCCCGGCTTCACGGTATACGGCGCCGCCAAGTCGGGCATGCGGGCCTTCTCCGAGGCATTGCGGCGCGAGCTTGCGGAGACCGGGGTCCGGGTCCAGTTCCTCGGCGCCCGTGCAACCCGGACGGACTTCAACGACGCCCGCGTCGCGGCGTTCAACCGGTCCACCGGAACGCGATGCGACCTGCCGGACAAGGTCGCGGCGGCGGCGGTGGACCTGCTGGAGAGCGGCCGCGCCGTGCGGTTCATCGGCATGCCGGAGAGGCTGCTCGTGCCGCTCAACGGACTGGCGCCGGCGTGGCTGGACCGCGGCTTCCGGCTTCACCGCCGCGCGCTTGCGCGCGACGAGGTCGCCCCTGCAATCGAACCATCGAAGGAATTCGAATGAAGCATCTCAAGGGATTCGGTCACCAGCTCCTGCTGGGCATGTTCCTCGCGACGGCAGCGCTGCCGGCATCCTCCGATCCGGTCGGAGACGAGGTCCGGAAGATCCAGCTCGGCTGGGAGCGGGCGACGTACCAGGCGCCGCTGCACGACCAGTCGAAGCTGCTCGAAGCCCTGGCGGAAGAAGCCAGGCAGGCAACGACGACCCATGCCGGCAAGGCGGAAGTGCTGATCTGGGAAGGTATCGTCCTCAGCTCGCTGGCAGGCGCCAAGGGAGGCCTGGGTGCGCTCGGCATCGCCAAGCGGGCCCGCACCCGCCTGGAGGAGGCGCTTCGCATCGATGACAAGGCCCTGGACGGCTCCGCCTACAACAGCCTGGGTGTCCTCTACTACAGGGTCCCCGGCTGGCCGATCGGCTTCGGGGACAAGCACAAGGCGGAATGGATGCTTCGCAAGGCACTGTCCATCAACCCGGACGGCATCGATCCCAACTACTTCTATGGCGACTTCCTGGTGTCGACCGGGAGGCCGTCCGAGGCGCTTGCCTATCTCGAGCATGCGCTCGCGGCCAAGCCGAGGCCGGGACGCGAGATCGCCGACGCCGGTCGCCGCGCCGAGGCCGCCGCCTTGCTGGAGAAGGCCCGCTCGCAGCTATGACGAAGGCCGGGCCCGGCACAGCGTCGCCCGGAAGCCGCCACCGTCGGGGCGGTTGGCCAGCCTCAGCGCGAGGCCGTGCAGCGCCGCGATGCGGTCCACGATCGACAGACCGAGGCCGCTGCCGGCGGTCTCGGGCCCTCCGGCGCGGAAGAACCGCTCCTTGAGGCGCGGTATCAGCTCTTCCGCCACGCCGGCGCCTTCGTTGACCACGATGACCGCATCGGTGCGGCAAACGACCGTGACGCTCGACGACGGTGGCGAGTAGCGCACGGCATTGTCGAGCAGGTTGCGCAGCGCGGCGGTGATCAGTTCCGGACTCGCGAGCATCGGCAGCGTGTCGCTCGCGTCGGCGGTCCAGACCACTTCCACAGTGGTCCCGCGCTGCTCCGCGAGGTCGAGAACCTCCGACAGCGCGTCGCCCACGACGCGGCACCAGTCGATGCGCTCCTCGAAGGCGGGCGATCGCATCGCGTCCACCCGGGACAACGCGAGCAGTTGCGAGACGACCCGGCTGGATCGCTCGATACCGGTCAGCATCAGGGCCGACGCCCTGGCCCGCTGCGCGGCGTCCGGCGAAGCGGCAGCAACCTCCCACTGCGAACGGATCGCCGCGATCGGGGTCCGGAGCTCGTGGGCCGCGTCGGCCGTGAACCGCCGTTCCTGCTCCAGGACGCCGGCGACGCGGCGGAACATCCGGTTGAGCGCCGTCACCAACGGCTTCAGTTCCTCGGGCAGCGAGTCGACCGGCAGCGGCCGGCGGTCATCGCTGCGCCGGCCTTCGATGTGACGCGCCAGCGCCTTCACCGGCGCCATGGTGCGGCGTACGCCGACATAGAGCACAGGCAGGAGGAGGGCCAGCATGAGCAGCCACGGCCCGACCTGGCCCAGCATCAGGTCGCGGATCAGCTCGTTGCGTTCGCCGACCCACTGACCGACCGCCACCGTCGCACCGACCGCGGGCACCTGCTGGTAATAGACGCGCCACGGACCGCGTGGATGGCGCAGCTCCTGGAACCCCGAGACTTCCGGCAGATACGGCAGATGCGGGCCGGCGATACCGTCCTCGAACAGGATGCGTCCCCGGGCATCCCAGGCGCTGACCGACAGGTCGCCGAGCTCGGCTGCGCCGGATGCGGCGCTTGCCGGCAGCGGCAAGGCAGGCCTGGCCGACGGCGGCGTCGTGGCGGACCCGCCGGGATGGCTCGGCAGCAAGGCGGCCACCTGCCGCGCGAACCGAACCTGCTGTGTATCGAAGAGCTCGTTGATCTCCTGACGGGCCCCGAGCAGTCCGATCGCCAGCGCGATCAGCCACACCACCGGAGCGCCGATCAGCACGACCAGCAGCAGCCGGCGTTGCAGGCTCACCTGGCCGGGCCCAGCGAGTATCCGAGGCCGCGAACCGTGCGGACGACGGAGGGAGCGGTCTTGCGCCTCAGGTGGTGGACGAAGACCTCGACGGTATTGCTGTCCGATTGCCGGCTCCAGTCGTACAGCTTGTCCTGGATCTGCGCCTTGGAGAAGACGCGAGTCGGATGGGCGAGCAGCAGCTCGAGCAGCGCTGTCTCGAAGGCCGTCAGGTCGACCACCCGCCCGTGCCAGGTGACCCGCCGCGATCCCGGATCGAATGCGAGCGGACCGTGCCGCCACACCGTCTCCAGCCGTCCGCTGCATCGCCTCAGCACCGCCCGCAGCCGTGCGGCGAGCTCGTCCATCGAGAGCGGCTTGACCAGGTAGTCGTCAGCGCCGGCATCCAGGCCGCCGATCCGGCAATCGACGCCGTCCCTGGCCGTGAGCACCAGCACCGGAAACGCCATGCGCTGCTCGCGCCATGACCGGAGCAGCTTCAGGCCGTCGCCGTCCGGAAGGCCGAGATCGAGGATGACGACGTCGTAGGTCGCACCGGAAGTCGCGAGCGCGGCATGGGCGGCTGTCCGGCTCCAGTCGACGGCCCAGCCGCGCAGCCTGAGCGACGCGGCCATGCCGTCGCCCAGGATCGGGTCGTCCTCCACCAGCAAGAGCCGCATGCGCGAATAGGGCCTGGTCCGTCCCGGACCGGATGATCGGAGCCTGGAGGATAGCGACCCGCCTATCGAAATCTCGTCGAACCGGCTCGAGCCATCGCGGCGTCGGACGGACCTGTCGACTCCGCGAAGCCAAGGCGGAAGACCGACCCCCGTCCCGCCGATGGCGCCACCTCCAGCGTCCATCCGCGCAACTCGGCCGTCTGGCGCGCGATCGCGAGGCCGAGCCCCTTGTCGCTTCGCATGGCCCCGGGCGAATCGGTCAGCCGTCCCTGGAAGTAACGATCGAAGATGAACGGGCGATCCTCGGCTGCGATGCCGGGGCCCTCGTCCGATACCTCCAGCCCGTTTGCCGTGCGCGAAACGGTGCACTGGCCCGGAGAGGCATGCTCGATCGCGTTGCGCAGCAGGTTGCGCAGCACCGTCATCAGCGCCAGCCGGTCGATCGCGACGATCTCGCTTCGCGGCACCCGGTTGAGCAGGGTGGCGCCGGCATCCCGTGCGACATGCGCGAGGCTCTCCCACACCTCGTCGACGCATTGCGAGAGGCCGACCGGCTCCGCTTTCCCCGGCGCCGCGGTCGACAGCGCCTGCAGGCTCTCCAGCCCGTTGGAAACCGAATCCACCGCGGCCATCATGCGCCGGACACGGTCCTTGCCCCCTTCGGAGAGGGACTCGGTCAGCAACAGCATCTCGGCGTCGGTGTGCAACGCCGCAAGCGGGGTGCGCACCTCGTGGCGAGCGTTGGCCGCGAACTCGCGCTCCCGCACCAGCGACTCCTCGAGCCGGCGCTGGGCCTGGTCGAACGCGCGGAGCAGCAGCGACTCCTCGTCCGAGCGGGTCGTCGTGCTGGAGAGCTCGCCGGGCGACCAGTTGCTGAGCCGCTCGCTCAGGCGGCGGAAGGGCGCGACGACGATCCTCGCCAGCAGGGAGGACATCAGCCAGCCGAGCAGGATGCAGACCACGCCGGTCACCAGCAGGTTCTGGGCGAAGTCGTAGACGAAGGCCTCGTTGCGCGTGGCGTCGAAGCGGACGAAGAGGCGACCCTCGGGGAGGGTCCGCACCATCGCGTGAAAGATCCGGTCGCCGCCATGCCAGTGGTGCACTCCATCCGAGAGCGCGACCAGTTCCTCGGGCAACGGCGGCATGCCGGCCGTCGCGCCCTGCTCCACCAGCCAGGCCTCGAGGTCCGCCCCGAGCCGCAGGTGGCGTCCGCTCTCTTCGAAGCGCACCTCCTTCGCCTCGATCCGCTCCGCCAGGCGGTCAGTCTCGGCGAGGACAATATCGTCGACCAGGCGGTCTTCCTGCTCCTCCAGCGACTTGTAGGCAAGATAGCCCTGCATCGTGACGAACAGGGCGATCACGGCCGTCAGCGCGAGGCTGATGCGCTTCTGCAGCACCATCGGACTTCAGGCCCTCAGCCGGAAGCCGACGCCATGCACCGTCTCGAGCCCCTCGTAGCCGGCTTCGGACAGTGCCCGCCGCAGCAGGTAGACCTGGCCGCGCAGCGCGTCGCCCGGCGGGTCGCCTTCGGGCCAGAGCAGTCGCTCGAGCTCTTCGCGACGCACCACCTCCCCCGGCTCCCGGATCAGCCGCTCGAGAAGTTGCATGCTGCGCGGCATCAGCTTCACCGGCCGCTCGTTCACCGACGCCTGCCAGCTGCGCCGGTCCAGCCGCAGGGGGCCCGCGACCGACGCCTGCGGCACCACGCTGCCCGACGCCCTGCGATGCAGCGCCCGGATTCGCGCCTCCACCTCCACCAGTGCGAACGGCTTCAGCAGGTAGTCGTCGGCGCCCATGCCGAAGCCGCGCACCTTCGCATCGAGCTCGGTGCGCGCGGTGAGGATCAGCACCGGGGTCGGCAGCAACAGGCGCTCGCGCAGGTGGTGCAGCACCTGGTAGCCGTCGGCGCGGGGCAGGCCGATGTCGAGCACGACGACGTCCCAGGCCTCCGCACCGAGTCGCGCCATGGCGGCCGGACCATCGTAGGCGACGTCGACCCGATGGCCGTGCAGCTCGAGAAACTCCATCAGGTTGCCGGCAATGGTCAGGTCGTCCTCGACGACGAGCACCTTGATCGGACTGCCGGGGATGGTGGCGGATTGCATGGCGTGCGGGTCAGCCAATGCTGCCACAATCCGGCCGGCCGCGTTCACGGCGCGGCGACGGTGGTCGGCGCGAGGTACAGCGGCGCCACGCCGGCATCGCCTTCACATCCGGAGAAGGCGATGCCGGGAATCAGCCACCAGGTGTTGCCGTTCTGGTAGCCGAGATCCTTCGCCTGCTGCAGGTCGGCGCACTGAAGCGCCGGCGCCCAGGTCTGCTCGATCAGCATCCAGCGCCGCTCCGGCGCCTCGGCCAGCCAGGCGAAGGCGCGGCGCAACTGCGCGTCATACGGCGTCCTGCGCCCGAAGTGCACCATCGGCTGGCGGGCCTGCAGGACGAACTCCTCGTCGAAGTCCGGCATCGCGATCGACCCGCCCGGACCCGTGATCCGGGCAACCTCCTGCATCAGGTCGCGCGGCGAGCGTACGCCATCGAGCAGCCGGTAGCCCCAGGTCGACCAGCTGATCCAGAATGCAACGAACAGGAGTCCCAGGGCGAGCATGCCGCGGCGCAGTCCGAGCCA
Source organism: Pseudomonadota bacterium (assembly GCA_023389175.1). GTDB lineage: Bacteria > Pseudomonadota > Gammaproteobacteria > Burkholderiales > Burkholderiaceae_E > Lautropia. The sequence goes on from JAEWEW010000299.1 coordinate 16,093, forward strand.
GACGAGCAGGACCGCAGCGGTCAACCCGATGCAGATCCACCATGCCCAGGGAACGACCCCGTATCGTTCCGCGATCCGGGCAAGGGCCGGCCATCCCAGCAACCCCCCGAATCCGGCGATCAGGAACACCGCCCCGATGAGCGCGACGACCGCGCCGCCCAACCGTTGCACGGCCGGTCGCTGCCAGAGCGCGGGCAGCAGTGGCGCCATCGCGATGACGAGCAACGGCAGTGCCGGGAGGATGTAGACACCGCGCTTGCCGGGCGAGATGGAGAAGAAGAGGAGGATCAGCGCCACCCCGGACAACGGCAGGACGATCCGCGGGTTGCCGCGGCGAATCTCGCGCCACCAGGAGGGCAACGCCCACGGCAGCGCAAGCGTGAGCGGCATCCATGCCCATGGAACGACGGCGACCAGGTAGAAATGCCAGGGCTTGACGTGGTGCCATGCGGCGGCGTAGCGCTGGCCGGTCTGCCTGAACAGGATGTCGTCCCGGTAGTTCGCCACTTCGGGATCGTTGATTGCGGCCAGGATCATGGGCAGTCCCCAGGCGGCCACGACGCCGAGCATGACGAGGAAGCCGGTGACAAGCTCCCTCCCTGCAAGCCGTGGCGCCTTGCCGCGAACGGCGAGCACCGCCCAGGCCGGCAGCAGCAGCAGCGGCAGGATCCCGACCCCCTTCGAGAGAATGCCCAGGCCGACGGCGGCCCAGGCGAGCAGCCACCAGCGCGGCGCGGGACCGAGCAAGGCATGGCGCAGCAGGCCGTAGGCGGCGAGCGTCGTGAAGAAGGTCAGCACCATGTCGATCTGCGCGGTCTTCGCCTGGAGGACGAACTGGACCGACACCAGCAGCGCGGCGCCCGCCATCCACGCGGCGCGGTCGCCATGGAGGCGGCGCACCAGGTCCGTCACCAGCAGCACCGTGCCGAGCGCGGCCAGCAGCGACGGCAGCAGGAAGCCCGCGCGCACCGAGCCGGTGGCGGCGATCGCGAGCGCCGTCAACCAGATGAACACCGGCGGCTTGTCCGGATAGAGCTCGCCTGCCCGTCGCGGCAGCCAGAAGTCGCCGGTCTGCAGCATCTCCCGGGCGATCAGCGCGAAGCGCGGCTCGTCCGCAGGCCAGGGGTCGCGCAGGCCGATGCCGAGCGCGAGCAGGCACATGCCCACCACGATGAGCCATCCCAGGGACCGGCTGTCGTCAGGCGAGAGCACGGACACGGCGCGGATCCCGCCGAGCGGAGCGCGCCCTCCGGGTGGCGAGGCAGGCGCGCTCACGCGGCGGGCGTCTCCCCGCCAGCGCTGCCTTGCAGCGCCGACTCGCGCCGGATCAGCGCGAGATTGCGCAGGTAGATGAAGAGACCCGCACCTTGCCCGACGATGAAGACAGGATCTGCGCGATAGAGCGCGTAGGCGAGCAAGGTGGCCCCGCCGCCGAGGCTCAGGAACCAGAAGGCGATCGGCACCACGCTGCGCTTCGCCCGCTCGCTTGCCACCCACTGCACCAGGAAGCGGGCACTGAAGAACGCCTGCCCCAGGAACCCCACCGCGATCCAGACGGCTTCCTGACTCATTGCCCCTCCATCTTCATCGAAGCGACCTCCTGCAGGGGGGCCCGATCGATACGGGCCTCCGGCCTGCCGGTGTCGGGTGCGAACGCGTCGCCCTCGGCTTCGCCGGCGGTCTGCAAGGGTGCCGGCAGCCGGCAACGGCGACGCAGCCAGAGGACGCCGAGCAAGTCGATCAACCCGGCCCAGAGGCGGTCGTTCACGCCGTAGTGCGAGCGACCGGCCGTTCGGGGGCGGTGGCCGACCGCCACCGATACGCAGGTCCCGCCCTGGGCCTGCACCAGCGCCGGCAGGAAGCGGTGCATGTGGTCGAAATAGGGAAGGCTCAGGAATGCGTCGCGGCCGATCACCTTCAGGCCGCAGCCGGTATCGGGCACGCCGTCCCGCAGCAGCGCATCCCGGAACGCGTTCGCCACCCGCGACGACAGCCGCTTCAGCCAGTCGTCCTGGCGTGACTGGCGATGACCTGCCACCAGCTCCACGCCGCCCTGCTGCGCCCGGGCGAGCAGCCGCGGAAGGTCGGCAGGATCGTTCTGGCCATCGCCATCGAGCGTCGCAAGCCATGCGCCGCGCGCGAGCCGCGCTGCCTGCCACAGGGAAGTGCTCTGGCCCGCGCTGCGCGCGTGGCGAAACGGCCGTATCCGCGCGTCCCTTGCCGCCCGGGCCATCAGCAGCGGCCAGGTACCGTCGACCGAGCCGTCGTCCACCAGCAGCACCTCATAGTCGACCGCCGCGAGGGCGGCGGCGATCTCGTCGAGGAGCAGGGGAAGGTTTTCCGCCTCGTCCCGCGCCGGGACGATGACGGAAACGGCAGGGACGGGGCTGGTCATGGCAATGTGCGTCGCTTCGGGGCGCACCCTGGCGAGCGGGCCTGGCGGTACGTTAGCAACAGTTCCGTCGAATTTTAGTGGAAAAGGGTTGATCCCACGCCACGTCGAGTGGCTGGAACTGCCTGCCACCCCCGATTGCATCCGTGCATGAGGAGGCGGCATGCCATGACGCATCCCAATGCAATTTGATACAGGGCACACAGCTTGCGCGTACTTCGACACGTCGCCTTACATGGGCGGATTCTTGAACGAGTTGCAGGAGCATCAATGAAGACGAAATTGAACACGCGGGTCAAGCTACTGACAGGCGCCGTCGCCCTGACGGTCGCGCAACTTGGCGCCGCGCAATCGACGACCCCGACCAAGCCTGACGTCCGGCCGCAGGCGACGACCAAGGCAGCCGACCCGAAGGCTGGCGGCGAGTCGCAGCTTCGCGACGTGCGGTTGAGCCAGCTGATCGGCCGCGACGTGCGCGACCCGAAAGGCGAGGACCTCGGCGACATCAAGGACCTGGTGGTCGACCTGGAATCGGGTCAGGTCAGGTACGCCGTCGTGGCTTTCGGCGGGTTCATGGGCCTGGGCGAGAAGCGCTTCGCCTTCCCCTTGTCAGCCTTCCGGCAGCCCGGCAGCGAGCGGGCGGATGCCGGCAGCCCGTCGGCAGCGGCGCGCGATTCGGACCGGAACGCGGAGGACACGCGTGACCGTGGCGATCGACGGCACCTCCCGGCCACCGGCATGGGCCTCTGGAGCAGCCGCAACGAGCTGGTCCTGAACGTCGAGAAGGAGCGGTTGGAAAAGGCCCCCGGGTTCGAGGAGGATCGCTGGCCCGACTTCGGCGATGCCGGCTTCCGACAGAGCGTGGATCGGTACTGGGGTGCGGACGAGCGGCGAGGCACGGAGCAGGACCGGAAGGCCCGGATGGCCCGCAGCGACACCGACACCGGCAAGCGGAACGACAGTCGAGGCGAGGGCCGCGGGATGACGACATGGCGCGCCAGCAAGCTCCTCGATGCCGACATCGTGAGCCGCGACGGCAAGGACATCGGCGAGGTCGAGGACATGGTGGTCGACGCCCGGGACGGCAAGCTCCGGTACGTCGTGCTCGAGTTCGACAAGGGCTGGTTCCAAGGCGACAAGCTGGTCTCGGTGCCGACCGATGCGCTCTCGCCTCGCGACGACGACGAGCTGGCCTTCGACGGCACCAAGGATCAACTCGCCGAAGCACCGGCATTCGACCGTGAGAAGTGGCCCGACCTGAACGAGCCGCGCTACCGGAGCAGCGTCGACCGCTTCGTCGGTGCGTGGGGCGGCGGCACGGCGCCGATGGCCCGACCCGGCGGGGCGCAGGAACAGACCGGGAGCATGCCGGCGGGCGGTGGCACGCGCGGCGGCGAGACTCGCGGCGGGAGCGCACCGGCCGGCGGTGGCGGCTCTGACGCCGACAAGCGCCAGTAGGCACCGGACAGTTCCGGGGGGCACGGAGGCTGGGGCAGCGCGGTTAGCTGCCCCGCCATCCTGTGGAGAGAGACGCTACCTCCCGAAGAAGAAGTCCGGCAACGCGAGCGCGATCAGAGGCAAGTAGGTCACCAGCAGCAGCACCGCGATCAGCGACAGCGTGAACGGCAGCGCCTCGCGGAACACCGCGTGCAGCGGCGCGCCCGCGATCTGCGCCGTCAGGAAGGCGATCACCCCGGATGGCGGCGTGAGCTGCCCGATCATCAGGTTGAGCACCACGACCACGCCGAGGTGCACCAGATCGATCTGATAGGCGTGCGCGATCGGCACGAGCACCGGGACCAACGTCACCAGCGCCACCGCCGGCTCCAGCGCCAGTCCCCAGAGCAGCAGGGTGACATTGATCAGCGCGAGCATCACCCAGCGGCTCTCCGTCATCGACAGCAGCGTCCTGGCCAGCGAATCGCCGATCGCCATGTTCGCCACCAGCCACGAGAAGATGCCCGAGGCGGCGATGGTGAGGAGGATCATGCCCGAGCTGACCATCGACTCCTGGACGATCCGCCAGGCTGCGCCCCAGGTCAGCTCCCGGTAGAGGAACTTCCCCACGATCACGGCGTAGAGCACGGCCGCGATGCCGGCCTCGGTGGAGGTGGTGACGCCGCTCATGATCCCGCCCAGGATGATCACCGGCATGGCGAGTGCGGGCAGCGCGTCCTTGCATGCGGCCCAGGCCTGCCGCAGCGTCGCCCGTTCGCTGAAGGGAAAGCCGCGCCGCCGGGCGACCAGCGAAGCGGTTGCGAGCAGGTAGACGCCCATCAACAGTCCCGGCACGGCGCCGGCGAGGAAGAGGCGGCCGATGGACACCTCGGTCACCAGCGCGTAGACGACGAAGGCGATCGACGGCGGAATGATCGGGCCCATGGTGGCGGCCGCGGCGACGACCGCCGCGGCATAGGCGGGCGGATAGCCCTGTTCCTTCATGGCCGGGATGGTGGCGGCGCCGATCGCGGAGGCATCCGCCACCGCGGAGCCCGACACCCCGGAGAAGACCATGCTGGCGAGGATCGCCACATGCGAGAGCCCTCCGCGGATATGACCCACCAGCGCCCGAGCGAACGCGAGCAGTCGCAGCGTGATGCCGCCGGTGTTCATCAGCTCCCCGGCGAGAAAGAAGAACGGGATCGCGAGGAACGCGAAAGAGTCGATGCCCTGCACCATCGACGACGCCAGCACGTTGAGCGGCACCGCGCCGGCGGTGAACAGGATGAACACCAGCGCCGCAAGCCCCATGGCGAAGAACACCGGCACGCCGAGCAGCGCGAACACCAGGAACGCGGCCATGAGAAGGCCGAACATCAGCGCCTGCTGCAAGCCTAGGCTCCCGGCCCGCGCGGCGTTCCCTTCATCCGCGAAGCCAGCCGCGCAAGCAGCGCGAGCGCCATCAGCGCCGCGCCGACCGGCAGCGACCAGTAGAGCACCGGCTGCTCGAACGGCAACGCGGCGAACGGGATGCCGTCCATGGCATCGATGACCTTGAGGCTGGAGATGCCGTAGGTGGCGACGAAGACGAGGCAGAGCACGGCTCCGAATCCGTCACGGATCTGCCGCAGGCGCCCCTCGCCCGACCATCCCAGGAAGTCCGCGGAAAGGTGGATGTCCCGGCGCACGCCGACATAGCCCGAGAGCATCGTGGCCCAGACCAGCAGGACGATGCTGGCTTCCAGCGCCCACGGCAGCGGATGGCTGATCACGACGCGCAGGACCACCTGCGCCGTGCCGATGACGAGCAGCGCCACGAGCGCCAGCGCCAGCAGCGTCTCCACGGCGCGGTCGAGCCAGCGCACGGTCACTCAGGGGCGGCGCCCGGCCGCCCGAAGCCACTGAGTAACCGTGTTGAAAGTCAAGCAATGAGAGGCTGATCTTGACCGTTCCGGTGGTCTCGGGTGATGGCATTGAGGTGGGTGATCAGCTTGCGCATGCAAGCGATCAAGGCCACCTTTTTGAGC
>JAEWEW010000032.1 GCA_023389175.1 Pseudomonadota bacterium
CCGGTGATGTCGAGCAGCGTCGCCATGATGTCCGGCAGGTACCCGGGCGAATGCCGGATGCCGCCCTGGTCGCGGATGCCGTTGGGCCAGTGGAAGATCAGCGGGGTGGCGATGCCGCCCTCGTGGATCCAGTGCTTGTACAGCCTGAACGGCGTGTTGGAGAGGTTCGCCCAGGCGGTGCCGTAGCTCTGGTAGGTGTCCTCGGGTCCCGGCATGCGCGAAGGGTCGTTGCCGAAGTGCACCGGCTCACCCTTGCGGGTGTGGGAGCGGGCGATCATGAGCTTGTTCACCAGCTCGTCCACCGGGACGCCCTCGGGAATGTCCTCCGCGCAGGCGCCGTTGTCGGAGAGGAAGATCACCAGCGTGTCGTCGAGCTGGCCGGTCTCCTCCAATGCCGCGAGGATGCGGCCGATGCCCTGGTCCATGCGGTCGATCTGCGCGGCGTAGACTTCCATGCAGCGTAGCAGCCAGGCCTTCTCGGTCGCATCCGACCAGGGCGGCTGGGTCGGGTCGCGGTCGGTGAGGCGCCAGGACGCATCCAGCAGGCCCGCAGCCACCAGGCGGGCGAGCCGCTCCTCGCGCAGGCGGTCCCAGCCCTGGTCGAACCGCCCCTTGTACTTCGCGATGTCCTGGTCGTGGGCATGCAGCGGCCAGTGCGGCGCCGTGTAGCCGACATAGGCGAAGAACGGCCGGTCGGGCTCGCTGCGCTGGTGGCGCCGGATGTACTCCGCCGCCTGGTCGCTGATGGCATCGGTGTAGAAGAAGCGCTCGTCCTGCTTCGCCTCGTGCTCGATGTTCTCGTTGCCGCGGGTCAGCGTGTTCGGGTCGTAGAAGCTGCCGGCGCCGATGATGGTGCCGAAGAATTCGTCGAAGCCGCGCTGCAACGGCCAGGAACCGGTCGGCTGCACCAGGTTCTTGGCGATGTGCCACTTGCCGCTCATGTAGGTCTTGTAGCCCGCCGTGCGCAGCGCCTCCGGGATGGTCACGCAGCGCTCGCTCAAGTCGCCGGAGTAGCCCTCCGGGCCGAAATCGTAGGTGAGCACGCCGATGCCGGTCTGGTGCGGATGCAGGCCGGTGAGCAGCGAGGCGCGCGACGGGCTGCAGCGGGCGGTGTTGTAGAACTGAGAGAAGCGCAGTCCCCCGCGGGCCAGGCGATCCAGGTTGGGCGTCTCGATCTCGCCGCCGTAGCAGCCGATGTCGGAGTACCCCATGTCGTCGTTGAGGATCAGAACGATGTTCGGCTTCTGCTTCATGTATCTATCCTGACGGTGGTTCGGTGGAAGGCGCGGGGCTCGAGATCACGCGAGCCGTTCGCCGGTGTTCCGGTCGAAGAGGTGCGCGGCCTGGGGCTCGAACGCGAGATGCGCCGCCTGGCCCTCGGCAAGTGCCGGGTTCGGCCCGCTGCGGACCTTGACCCGCTGGCCGGCGACGTCGAAATCGATGATGACGCTGTCGCCCAGGTCCTCGATCAGCTCCACCCGCGCGGGGATGCCGCTCGTGGCGACCCGCAGGTCCGACGGCCGGATGCCGAGCGTGACCGGCCGGGCGGCGCCAGAAGCGGCGCTCGCCGGAAGGACCGTCCCGGCCACCCGCACCTCGCCGTCGGCCGCCTCGGCCGGGAGCAGGTTCATCGCCGGGGTGCCGATGAAGCCGGCAACCGCCACGTTGGCCGGGCGCAGGAAGATCTCGCGCGGCGTGCCGGTCTGCACGATGCGCCCCGCCATGAACACGGCCATCCGGTCGGCGACCGTCATCGCCTCCTCCTGGTCATGGGTCACGTAGACCGCGGTCACGCCGAGGGACCGCTGCAGCTTGCGCAGCTCCGCGCGGGTCTCCACCCGCAGCTTCGCGTCCAGGTTGGAGAGCGGCTCGTCGAGCAGGAAGAGCCGCGGCTTGCGCACGATCGCCCGGGCCAGCGCGCAGCGCTGCTGCTGGCCGCCGGAAAGCTGCCCGGGGCGCCGCTCCAGCAGGTGCGCGATGTCGACACGGGTGGCGGCATCGCGCACCGCCGTCGCGATCTCCGCCGCCGGCATCCCGATCATCTTCAGCGGAAAGGCGATGTTCTGCGCCACCGTCATGTGGGGATAGAGCGCGTAGCTCTGGAAGACCATCGCGACGTCGCGTGCGCCCGGCTCGCGATCGGTGACGTCGACCTCGTCGAGCAGCACGCGACCTTCGTCGACCTCCTCCAGGCCCGCCAGGATGCGCAGCGTGGTGGTCTTGCCCGAGCCGGAGGGGCCGAGCAGCGCGAAGAACTCGCCCGGCTCGATGCCGAGGTCGATGCCGTGCAGCGCGGTGAAGCTGCCGTGCCGCTTCACCACGCCTTCCATCCTGACCCTGCCGAACCGCGTCATCCTGTGCTCCGTTGCCGGCCGGACGAAGGGAAGCTCATCTCCGCCCTCCGCCCTTCACCGCGCCCACGGTGAGGCCCTTGACGATGTGGCGCTGCGCGGCCAGCCCGATCAGGATGACCGGGGCCATCGCCAGCATCGCGCCGGCCGCGAGCCGCGCCCACTGCGTCTGCTCCACCGAGATGAAATTGAACATCGCGACCGTGACCGGCCGCACGTTGTTGCCGCCCAGCACGACCGCGAAGAGGAACTCGTTCCAGGCGTTGAGGAAGACGAAGATGGTGGTGACCGCGATGCCGCCTCGCACCTGCGGCAGGATCACGTACCAGAGCGTGCGCAGCCGGCCGGCGCGATCGAGCAGCGCGGCCTCCTCCATCTCGTGCGGGATGTCCTCGAAGTACGAAACCATCAACCAGACCGCGAAGGGCAGCGAGAAGGTGAGGTAGATGGTGGTCATGCCGCTGTAGGTGTCGAGCCAGCCGATCCGCTGCAGCACCAGGTAGTAGGGGATGATCAGGCCCACCGGCGGCAGCATCTGCGTGGCGAGCACGTAGAAGCCGCTGGTCCGCTTGCCCGGATAGCGCAGGCGGGCGAGGGCGTAGGCGGCCGGGACCGCGAACAGCATGGTGAGCACGGTGGCGGTGGTGGACACCACCATGCTCGACCACAGGTTCGGCAGGATGCTGGAGCCGCCGGTGATCACCTCGCGGTAGTTGTCCAGCGTCGGCTCGAAGATCAGCTTGGGCGGATAGGCGAGGACGTCCCGCTCGGTCTTGAACGACGTGAGCAGGCCCCACAGCACCGGAAACGCCCAGACGGCGAGCAGCAGGCCGGCGACAAGCCAGAGGACGATGGTCCGGACATGGCGCCTGCGCTTCATCGGCAGCATCCCGTCAATGGCATCACCGGGCCCTCCGCAGGCGGAACATGAGGAAGGAGATGGCAAGCGTGATCGCGAGGAGCACCACCGCGAGCGACGCGCCATAGCCGAGGTTGAGCTCGGTGAACGAGGTGCGGTAGGCGTAGAGGTTCAGGATCTCGGTGGCGGAGCCGGGCCCGCCGCCGGTCGCGGCGAAGATGGCCGCGAAAGCCGAAAGCGCGGTCATCGTGCGCAGGATCACCACCATCACCACCGCCGGCCGGATCAGCGGCAGCGTGATGTGGCGGAAGCGCTGCCAGGCGCCGGCGCGGTCGAGCCGGGCGGCCTCGTAGATGTCGGGCGGCAGCGTGGCGAGCGTCGCGAGCAGGACCAGGAACGCGAACGGCGTCCATTGCCAGGTGTGGATCGCGATCACCGAGATCAGCGCGAGCTGCGGATCGCCGAGCCAGTTGTGGCTGCCGAGGCCGAGCGCGCGGCTCACCAGGTCCACCAGTCCGACGTCGGGCGAGAGCACCAGCGTGCGCCAGAAGAGACCGACCACCACCGGGGCGAGCACGATCGGCAGGATCGCGGCCACCCGCAGCACGCCCTGGCCCTTGGGAATCTGCAGCACCAGCAGCGCCAGCCCGAGCCCGACCAGCACCTGCAGCACCACGGTGCTGCCGGTGTAGACCACGGTGAGCCAGAGCGAGTTCCAGAAGCGCGGATCGCCGCCCATGCGCGCGTAGTTCTCCAGCCCGGCGAAGCCGGAGAGCCACGGCATGCCCATGTCGAGCCGATGCAGGCTGTTCCAGACCAGGTAGACCAGCGGCGCCGTGGTCGTCAGCACCAGCAGCAGCAGCGCCGGCGCGAGCAGCGCTAGGGCGAACCGGCGTTCCTGGCCCGCCAGGGTTCGCCCACGCCTCATTTCTTGCCGAGCAGCTGCTCGATGCGCGCCTGCGCCTCGTCCAGCGCCGACTTCGCATCCTTCTGGCCCACGAGCGCGGACTGGATGGCGGTGGCCATCGCCTCGCCGATCGCCGGCCATTGCGGCACCCGCGGCCGCCATTCGACGTCGGTGTCCTGCTCGAGCGACTCCAGCGCGGCTTGCACGAAGTTGTCGCCGGCGGCCTTCATCGCGTTGCCGAACTCGGCCGACTTCCACAGCGAGACGCGGTTGATGCCGGAGCGCTTGGCCGGGCCGTCGAACTTCCAGGACGTGCGCGCCTGCGTCTCGGCGGCCGCGGCCCAGGTGATGAAGAGCCAGGTGGCCCGCTTGGCCTTGTCGTTCAGGGCGGCGTTGATCGGGAAGCCCCAGTTCCAGATGGAGGTCACCCGCTCGCCGGCGGGTCCCTTGGGCCACCGCGCGAAGCCGATCTTGCCGATGACCCGCGACTTCTCCGGGTTGTTCAGCACCGCCGCCGAGGAATGGGCATCGATGTAGCAACCGATGGTGCCCTGCGAGAACGCATCCGCGATGTCGGGCCAGTTCCAGTTGCGCACCGCCGGCGGCGCGTAGTTGCTGAGCGCATCCACGTACCACTGCAGCGCGCGGACCGCCTCGGGCGAATTGACCTTGACAGAGGAGCCGCTCATCTATTCGCCGCCGAAGCCGCGGAAGATGGACGGGTAGATGTACATGTTCTGGCCCGCGCCGGCGAAGCCGCGCAGGGCGAGTCCGTATACCCGGTTCTGCGGATCATGCACCGCCTTGGCGTTGGCGAGCAGCTCGTCGAAGGTCTGCGCCGGCTTCAGGCCCTTCGCGTCGTACAGGTCCTTGCGGTAGACCTGGACGGTGACCTCGCCGTCATAGGGAATGCCGTAGGGCTTGCCGTCCACCGAATCGGCATCCCGCCAGGCCTTGATGATGTCGTCGTAGTTGAACCAGGTCGGGTCGGTGAGCTTGGGATCCTTCAGGTAGGTGTCGAGCGGATCCACCCACTTGTTCGCCACGTAAAGCGGGTAGTACATCGGATCCGCCGCGTGGGTCGCGTAGGTACGGGTCTTCGAGGACAGGTCCAGCATCGCCTTCTGGCGGATCTGCCCCGGCGGCACCTTCTCGATGCGGACCTTCACGCCGGTGAGCGCCTCGAACTGCGGCACCAGCGTGCCGAGATTGTCGAAGTAGCTTGCCGGGATGACGGCGACGGTGATCGATTCCCCGGCGGCCTGGCGCCAGTCGATCTTCGCCTTCTGGTACGGCGCGAGGTCATGGTCCTGGGCGCGCGCGGCCGGCACCAGGACCGGCGCGGCGGCGATCGCGCCGATCGAGGCGGCCTGCGCGAGCGCCTTGCGGCGCGCGGGCTGGAACGCTTGCTGAGGGTGTGCCGGCTTCTTCAAGGTGTGTCTCCTGTAGGACGGGCGTCTTCCTGCGCGCCCGGCGAGGGAAGTGGCGTGGTCGGCGACCGGTCGCGCGGCTGGCGTGCAATCGATTGCATCGCGACTCTACCATCCCCGGCGGATCGCAACAACCCGAAGGATGGAACCATCCGGGGGCATACGTTGGCGCTGGCGACGCGCCGGTGCGGATGCAACCGGAAGTCGCACATGCAATCGATTGCAACCGCGTCCTATAATCCGGCCCATGGGCGGCCCGCCGGACGACGACGACGCGCCGGAGGACGCGAGGGCGCGCTCCGGCGGCAAGGATGTTGCCCGGCTCGCGGGCGTCTCCACCGCGACCGTCTCGCGGGTGCTGAACACCCCGGAGCGGGTGGATCCGCGCACCCGGCACCGCGTGCTGGAGGCTGCCGCCAAGCTGCGCTACGTGCCGCATGGCGCGGCGCGGTCGCTGCGCAGCCATCGCAGCAAGATGGTGGGCGCGGTGGTGCCGTCTTTCGACTATGCGCTCTATGCGCGTACCACCAGCGCGCTGCACCAGCGACTCGCGGCGCGCGGATACTCGCTGGTGCTTGCCGAGCAGCACTACGACCTGGACGAGGAGCTGCTCGTTGCACGCCAGCTGGTGCAGCATGGCGTGGATGCCTTCGTGTTCGTCGGCGTGGACCATCATCCGTCGCTCTTCGGCCTGCTCGAGGACTACGGGCGCCCCTATGTGCTGACCTGGGGCATCGATCCGATGGGCCGCCACCCGAGCATCGGCTTCGACAACCAGGCGGCGACCAGGGAGGTCACGCGCCACCTGATGGCGCTCGGCCATCGCCGCTTCGGCCTGCTGAGCGCGCCGGTCGAGGGCAACGACCGGGCCCGCACCCGCGGCGCGGGCGTGCGCGAGGCGCTGGCCGAGAGCGGGCTCGCGCTCGCCGACGGCTATGTGCAGTACGCCCCGATCTCGCTCGCGGCGGCCGGGCAGGCGATGGCGCGGCTGCTGGCGCTGCCGCAGCCGCCCACCGCGGTGGTCGCGACCAACGACGTCTTCGCGGTGGGCGCGATGGTCGCGTGCCGGCGAGCGGGCGTGCGGATTCCGGCGGACGTCTCCATCACCGGCGTGGACGACACCGACCTCGGCGCGACGCAGACCCCGGGGCTGACCAGCATCCGCACCCCGATCGTCGAGATCGGACATGCCGCCGCCGCCCAGATCATCGCGCGGCTCGACGGCCTTCCCTGGGAGCGGACGCAGTCCTTTCCGGTGCAGATCGTCCACCGCGGCAGCACGGCGCCGCCCCGAGCCGGGAAGCTTCGGAAAGGCGCGGGGTCGTGAACCGGCCGGCCGGCGCCGCGATCTCGCTCGGGCAGGTCGACCTTGCGGCGCTCCGCCTCTTTCTCGCCGTGGTGCAGACCGGGCGCATCAGCGCGGGCGCCGCGGTGTCGAACCTGTCGCTCGCCGCGGCGAGCAAGCGGATCAGCGATCTCGAGGAGCGGCTGGGCTACCGGCTGTTCGAGCGCCATGCCCGCGGCGTGGTCGCGACCGCCGCCGGCGAGCGCGTGGCCGCCTATGCGCGCGACGTGGTCGGGCTCACCGAGGCGCTGGAGAACGACCTCGGCGACCAGACCCACGGCATCGAGGGCAGCGTCCGGCTGCATGCCAATTCCTCTGCGATCGTCCAGTTCCTGCCGGCCGACCTGAGCGGCTTCCTCGCGAGCCACCCCGGCATCCGGGTCGAGCTCTCCGAGCACACCAGCCGCGAGGTGGTGGACGCGTTGCTCACCGACCGCAGCGACCTCGGCATCTACGAAGGCGGCTACGATTCCTCCGGCATCGACAGCGTGGTCTACCGGCGCGACGAGCTGGTGCTGATCGTGCCGCCGGGGCACGCGCTTGCGCGCCGTCGCGTCATCGACTTCGAGCAGGCGCTCGACAGCGAGCTGGTGGGCCTGCCGATCGATACGGCGATCCAGCGGCAACTGGAGCAGTCGGCGGCCGCGCTCGGTCGAAGGCTGCGTGCGCGCATCCGCGTGCACAGCTTCGATGCCGTGTGCAGCCTGGTCGCGGCCGGCGCCGGCCTTGGCGTGGTGCCGCGCGGCGCAGCCGACATGCACGTGCGGCTGCGCCGACTCGCCCGTGTCGGCCTGGCCGATGCCTGGGCGGCGCGCATGCTGCGGCTGGGATGGCCGCGACTGCGTCCGCCATCACCAGGCACCCGCCGGCTTGCGCGCTACCTGCAGGAGGCAGGGCGCGGCGGCAAGGCATAAGCGCGGCGGTCAGCCGGCGCGGTCGGCTTTGCGGCGGGCTACCCAGACGGTGGCGCCGTCGGGCCCGTAGCGCTCCGCATGCGGCACGTCCTGTGCCAGCTGGAACTGGTCTCCCGCACGCAGGTGACGGTCGTCTCCGTCCACGATCAGCCACATCTCGCCGCGCGCGACCCGCGCGCTGACGCTGAACGGATGGGTGTGCTCGGCCAGCTGAAGGCCCGGCGCCCATTCGCGCGTGAGCACATCGTCGAAGCCGGCTCTCCGCGCAGCGGCCTCGAACGCGGTGAAATCGGTTGGATCCGGACTCATCGGGTGCTCCCAGCGGAACGGGCGGCATGGGGAGTGCGCCCGGCGCCAGCGTAGCGCAAGCCGGCGGCCTGCGCCACTTCCGCGCTACTTCAGCACGATCCCGGATTTCTTGATGAGCCCGGTCCAGCGATCGAGCTCCTGGGACATGTCGGCCGCCACTTCCTTGCCGGTGCGGAAAGCCGGCACGAAGCCCTGCTTGACCAGCTCCTCGGCGAGGGCGGGATCGTTCATGAGCTTGCCGAGCTCCGATTCGAGCCGGGCAACCACCGGCGCCGGCGTGCCTGCCGGGGCGAGCACGAACAGACGCGGCGAGGCGTCGAAGCCGGGCAGCCAGTCGGCGATGGGACGCCAGTCCGTTCCCTTCACCGGACTGGTCAGGCCCAGCACGCGGATCTTGCCGGCCTTGACCTGGCCCATCGCGGCCGCGGCGCTCAGCACGCCCATGTCCACCGTGCCGCTGATCAGGTCCGGCAGCAGTGCCGACGCGCCGCGATAGGGCAGGTGGGTCAGCTCGATGCCGGCGAGCGCCTGCATGTGCTCCATCGCGAGATGGTGGACGGTGCCGATGCCGGAGGTGGCGAAGTTGAGCGACTTGCCACCCTTGGCGGTACTGGCCATGTCCTCCAGCGACTTGAGCGGCGAGCCGGCGCCGACGGCGAGCGCGAGCGGCGCGGTTGCCACGCCGGCGACCGGGACGAAGTCCTTGACCGGATCGAAGGAGACGCTCTGCATCGCGCGCGCCGCGATCAGGAGGGAGGAATCGCCGAGCAGCACGGTATAGCCGTCCGGCGCTGCGGCCATCAGGGTGTTCGCGGCGATCGTGCTGCTCGCCCCCGGCTTGTTCTCGACGACGACATTCTGGCCGAGCGGCTTGGCGAGGCGGTCCGCCAGCAGCCTGGCCAGCGCGTCGACGCCGCCGCCCGCGGAGAAGCCGACCAGCATCCTGACCGGTCGCGCCGGATAGTCCTGGGCCAGGGCCGGTGCCGCGGCCAGGCCCGCCGCGGCGAGCGTGACGGCGAGAACGGTGCCGGAGAGCGTCCGGAGCGCAATGCGGCGATCGGTGCGGCGATCAGTGTGGCGGTGATTCATCAGTTTCTCCGTTGGATGGTCTCAAGCCTTGCCCGTGCCGCGGGACAGGGGACGCCGGGCGAGCTCGCCGATGCGGTCCCAGTCCGGCTCGAGGCCGAAGCCCGGCTTGTCGTTCAACTCGATCCAGCCGTCGCGGGCCGCCGGCAGGTCCTTGTAGATCTGTTCGTAGAGCAGCACTGCGCCGCGGTGGTACTCCACGAAGCCGCCGTGCGCGAGTCCGGCATGCAGGTGCATGTTGTGGAAGGGCCAGGCGCCGCCGTTGGCGATCGCGACATTGAACGTCTGCGCGAGCCCGGCGATGCGCAGGCACTGCGTGATGCCTCCGGTGATCGCGACGTTCGGCTGCGCGATGTCGAGCGCGCCGGCGGTGAAGAAATCGACGAAGCGCGAGGCGACGCCTTCGTTCTGGCCGGCGGCGATCGGCACCCGGGTGCGGCGGCGCAGGTCCGCGAGCGCCCGCACGTCGTTCTGGGTGACCGGCTCCTCGAAGAACGCGAGGCCCACCTCCTCCAGGCGCTGGGCGAGGCGGGCGGCATGGTAGGCGTCGAGGCTGCAGTTGGCATCGACGCAGAGCTCCACCTCCGGGCCCACCGCGTCGCGCACCGCCCGCACGCGAGCCTCGTCCTCGACGATCACCCGCGAGAGCGGCCGCGGCTCGTCGCGCCGCTGCAGCGCGTGATTGCCCACGGTCATCTTGAGCCGCCGGAAGCCGCGGCCGGCCCAGTCGCAAGCGGCGGCGACCAGCTGGTCCTGGTCGAAGAACCCGAAGCCGAAGGTGGCATAGGCCGGTACCCGGTCCCGGCTGCCGCCCAGCAGCCGCCACAGCGGCAGGCCGAGCGAGCGCGCCTTGATGTCCCAGACCGCCAGGTCGATCGCCGCGATGGCATGCATCGCATAGCCGCTCTGCCCGCGCGGTGCCAGCAGCCAGTAGAGCTTCTCCCAGATCCGCTCGTGCGCCATCGGGTCCATGCCGGCGATGGCGGGCGCTGCCACCTGGTCGATCGCCGCTGCGACCACCTCCTCCTCGGTGATGGCGGTGAAGCCGGTGCCCACCAGGCCGTCGTCCGTCTCCACCCGCGCGAGCACGCAGGACAGGTTGGTGCGGCGCGAAGTGGCGCCGGCATCCAGGGTCATTTCCAGATTCAGGGGGATGGCGCGACAATCGGCGATCTTCATGGGTGCTGCGGGTTCCAGGCGGCGGGGCGGTTGGCCGATTCAACCACCAGGCCTCGCCGCCGACAATCGCGCGAAGTCGAAACGAGGCTTCGTGAAAATCGAAGGCTGGGAGCCGGCAGCGCCCGGGTACCAGGAGGACAGGATGCAGGTTGGAGAAAGCTCGAAGGGAGGCGCGGCGGCCGCTGCGGCAGGCAGCAAGCCGGTGGTCGGCGTGATCGTCCCGCCGGCCGAGGCCGCGGTGCCGCCGGAGCTGCCGGAGCTCTACGGTGACCGATTCGACTTCATCGCCGAGGGGCTCGCGCTTGGCCGGCTCACGCCGCAGGGATACGACCAGGTGATCGACAAGGTGGCCGCGGCTGCCCGTCGGCTGGTGGAGCGCGGTGCCTGCGCGGTCGCGCTGATGGGCACGTCGCTCTCGTTCTATCGCGGCAAGGAGTTCAACGAGCAGCTGGTGCGCACCCTGAAGGAGGCGACCGGCGTGCCGGTCACCACCATGAGCAGCGCCATCGTCGAGGCGCTCCGGGCCGTCGGCGCGCGCCGGCTGGCGGTGGCTACCGCCTACACCGAGCCGGTCAATCAGCGCCTGCGCGAGTTCCTCCAGGGCAGCGGGTTCGAGGTGCTCGGGTTGAAGTCGTTGGACCTGGTCGAGGT
>JAEWEW010000113.1 GCA_023389175.1 Pseudomonadota bacterium
CCGCCGATGCCGCCCCGGGCGCCGGTCCACCCCGCCATGGCGCCGCCCACCCCGGCCGGCTGCCCGCGGACGACGCCGCCGCCCTGCGGCGACGCCGCAGCCGGGTGCGCGCGATGTTCCTGCGCCAGCTCGGCGTGCTCGGCGGCGACATGGCCCGCCGGATCGACCAGTGCCGCAGCGAGCAGGAGCTGGAGGAGCTCATGCCGCAGGTCGATGCGCTGATCGAGGCGCTGGCCGGACGCGACGCGCTCGGCCAGTTCCGCCAGCAGACCACCCGCAGCAACTGACGCGCGGACGCCGGAGCCGGTTGCGGTGAGACACGGACACGCCCTCGATCCTGCCGGCGGCGTCTCGACCCATCCCGATCCTCGGCTGGTGTTCGCCAAGACCGAGGCCGGGACGCAGGCGATCCGCAATCGCAGCCAGCGCGTCTCCATCGCCGCGCGCCGGCTGCTCATGCTGTTCGACGGCCGGCGCTCGCTCGCGCAACTGCCGGGCATCGTGCCGCCCGAGGAGATGCCGACGCTGCTCCAGGAGCTCGAGGCCCACGGCATGATCACCCTCGCCGGCCTGCTTGCCGACGACGACGCCGTCTCGCCGGTGCATCCGGAGATCCAGATGGCGAAGATCAAGCGCTCGCTCGCCGGCGTGTTCGAGCGCGAGCTGGGCGAGCAGGCCAGCGTGCTGGAGGCGCGGGTGCAGGACTGCGTGAACCTGGTGGTGCTGCGCAACGTCCTGCGCGAGGTGATCGCGCGGGTCGCGCAGCGCAAGGACGATGCGGCGGCCGACCGGATCGCTGCCATCGTCAAGCGGCACGGGCCGTTCTAGCCGGCGCGCCACCCGGCTCGCAGTGAGGGCGCACCGTGGCTTCGCGACACCGGTGGCTCCCATCGGTCGGCCGCTGCGTTCCGACGAGACTGCCACGCGAGCGCCTTCCGACCCGGGTGGCATAATCGGCAGCCTCGATACCGGACCGGGTTGTACGTCCGGCGCAGCTGCCCTCGCCGGTCGCCTGAACGGCGATCGACATCGCGGCCGGCTGCGACCGCCTTCGCCGATCCGGCGCTGTTCAATGTCCGTTTCCGCCCGTCGGCAGCCGCTCACGCGCCGCGCCAGGTACATCCCATGACCCACACCGCCGTCGTTTTCCCCTACGCCATCCTCCGCCGGGCCGCTGCCTCGTTCACCGCTCGCCTTCGCCGCGCGGGCGTCGCCGGTCTCGCGGCGATTCTGCTTGCCGTGACGATGCTGGGCGCGAGCCCGACCGTCCACGCCCAGGTGCCGGCGCCCGAGATCGCGGCGCGCTCCTGGCTGCTGATGGACATGACGACGCACACGGTGCTCTACAGCCAGAATCCCGACGAGCGCTCCGAGCCGGCCTCGCTCACCAAGCTGATGACGGCGTATGTGGTGTTCGACTGGCTCAAGCAGAAGCGGCTCGCGCTCACGCAGCGGCCACCGGTCTCGCAGGCCGCCTACAAGGCGATCGGCTCGCGCATGTTCGTGGACCCGCGCTCGCCGGCCACGATCGAGGAGCTGCTCAACGGGCTCATCGTGCAGTCCGGCAACGACGCCGCCATCATCCTCGCCGAGGCGGTCGCCGGCTCTGAGGCGCAGTTTGCCGCCATCATGAACAAGGAAGCGAAGCGCATCGGGATGCAGAACACCAACTTCACCAATGCATCCGGCCTGCCCGACCCGAACCACTACTCCACCGCGCGCGACCTGGCCACGCTCGCGATGCGGCTGATCGAGGACCATCCCGAGTACTACCCGATGTACTCGCGCAAGGAGTACACCTACAACAACATCCGCCAGCCGAACCGCAACCGGCTGCTCAGCACGGATCCGAGCGTGGACGGACTGAAGACCGGCCACACCGACGCGGCCGGCTATTGCCTGATCTCGTCGGCGAAGCGCCAGCAGCCGGAGAGCGGCGTGGAGCGGCGCATCCTTTCGGTGCTGATGGGTGCCAGCTCGGAGACATCCCGCGCGATCGAGTCGCAGAAGCTGCTCAACTACGGCTTCCAGAACTTCGACGCGGTTCAGGTCTACAAGAAAGACCAGGTGGTGGAGAGCTACCCGGTCTGGAAGGGCAAGGCACCGCAGGTCAAGTCGGGCTTCGGCCAGGACGTGATGGTGACCGTGCCGCGTTCCCAGGCGGGCAACGTGAAGGGCGAGGTGGAGCGGATGGAGCCGCTGGTCGCGCCGATCACCGCCGGACAGACCATCGGCACGCTGCGCGTGCGCCTCGGCGACAAGGTGCTCGCCGAGACGCCGATGATAGCCCTCGAGACAGTGGAGCCGGCCGGCTGGCTGGTGCGCACCTGGGATACGATCCGTCTATGGATCAAGTAGCGCTCGGCGCCGGCCAGACAGCCTATCTGAACGGCGAGTACCTGCCGCTCGCCGAAGCGCGGGTGCCGGTTCTGGACCGCGGCTTCATCTTCGGCGACGGCATCTACGAGGTCGTGCCGGTCTACCGGCGCGTGCCGTTTCGCTTCGCGCAGCACCTCTCGCGGCTCGAGCGCAGCCTGCAGAAGGTCCGGATCGACAATCCGCTGGACGCGCGCGGCTGGGCCGACGTGGTGGCGACGCTGCTGGAGCGCCATCCCTGGCCGGACCAGTTCGTCTACCTCCAGGTGACCCGCGGGGTCGCGAAGCGCGACCATCTCTTCCCGGTGGGCGTGGCGCCGACCGTGTTCGCGATGTCGAGCGAATTCAAGCCGGTGCCTGCCGAGGTCGTGCAGAAGGGCATCGCGGCCGTCACGCTGCCGGACGAACGCTGGCTGCATTGCGACATCAAATCCACTTCGCTGCTCGGCAACGTGCTGGCGCGCCAGGCGGCGGCCGACGCGGGCGCGACCGAGTGCGTGATGTTCCGCGACGGACACCTCACCGAGGGCTCCGCCAGCAACGTCTGGGTGGTCTCGGGCGGCAAGCTGTTCGCGCCGCCCCGCAACCACCTGATCCTCGAAGGCATCCGCTACGGGCTGCTGGAAGAGCTGGCACGCGCGGCGGACGTGCCCTTCGAGATCCGTCCCATTCCCCGCGACGAAGTGCTGCGGGCCGACGAGCTGATGGTCACGTCGGCCACCAAGGAGATCATCGCGGTCACGCGCCTCGACGGCGGGCCGGTGGGGCAGGGTGCGCCGGGGCCGGTCTTCCGCAAGCTGTACGACGCCTACCAGGACGCCAAGGCAAGCGCGATCGCGCGCGGCTGGCAGCGCTGAGGTGAATCAGGGCATGCCGCCCGGCGCGCCCCCGGCCGACCGCGGGGACGGGGCGCCGGCCGACATCCTCCAGTTCCCGATGGACTTCCCGGTGAAGGTGATGGGCCGGCGCACCGACGACTTCGCCGCGGTGATCGTCGCCATCGTGAGAAGCCATGCGCCCGCCTTCGATCCGGCCACCCTCGAGATGCGGGTCTCCCGCAACGGCAACTACCTCTCCCTCACCGCCACCATCCGGGCCGAATCCCGGCCGCAGCTCGACGCCCTCTACCGCGAGCTGACCAGCCATCCGCTGGTGTCGGTCGTGCTGTGAGCGTTCCCGCACGGCCGCCCGAAGGGAACGCTCGCCTCCCTCGGGGAGGCTGTCGCGCTTCGCGACTGGAGGGTCCACCATTGAGCGTTC
>JAEWEW010000229.1 GCA_023389175.1 Pseudomonadota bacterium
TCAGGTGAGCGACGGGCGAAGACGCTTCGACCTGGCGGCGCGCTTCGCGACCGACGCGGCTTTCGTCGCGCTGTACGGGCCCTCGGGATCCGGCAAGACCCTGACGCTGCGGGCGATCGCCGGGCTCGAGCGTCCCGGCGAGGGACACATCCGCGTCGCGGGGCGCACGCTGTTCGACGCGGCTGCCGGCATCGACCTGCCCGCGCCGGAGCGGCGCACCGGCTACGTGTTCCAGGGCTACGCGCTGTTCCCGCACCTGACCGTGCGCGAGAACGTCGCCTTCGGCCTGGGCCGCTGGTACCGGCGCGGTCCGGGCCGCGCCGACCGCGACCGGGTGCAGGCACTCCTCGAGGGATTCGAGATCGCGCATCTGGGCGACAGCCGTCCGGCGACACTCTCCGGCGGCCAGCAGCAGCGGGTCGCGCTGGCCCGGGCGCTCGCCTGCGAGCCTGCCGTCCTGCTGCTGGACGAGCCGTTCGCATCGCTCAACGCGATGCTGCGCCGCTCGCTGCGCGCCGATCTGGCCGCGCTGCGCCGTCGCTGGGGCATCCCGGCGGTGATGATCACGCACGACATCGACGACGTCCTGGCGTTGGCCGATGTCGCGATGGTCTACGACGAGGGCCGGGTGGCCCGGATGGTAGACCTGCGAAAGTCCGCCGGGGGAGCGAACGGCGCGGGGGACGTGCATCTCGCCCTCACCGGAGAACCGAGGCCGGTGCGTTCGGCGGCCCACGAGGCGCTAGCGCGGCAAGTCATGGGAGAGTCGCTGCTCGGGAGCGCCTGACGGCGCCACCGCAGCTACCGTGCCAATGCCGCCGGTCAGTCCGGCTGGGTCACCGGGCGGCGGGTAGGCAGGCGCCAGAGGAAGACGGCCGCGCCGGTGCAGAAGGCCGCGGGCACCCAGCACCAGGCGACCGGCAGCATGAAACCCGCCCAGAGCGAGCTCACCGCCATCATGACGCTGGCGACCTGCTTGGCCGCCAGCGGCACCGCGCGATGGCGTCGCCAGTCGCGCACCGGCGGGCCGAGTCGCGGATGCTCCAGCAGCCAGCGCTCGATGCGGGGATTGCCGCGGGAGAAGCACCAGGCGGCGACCAGCAGGAACGGCGTCGTGGGCAGGATCGGCAACGGGATGCCGACCAGGCCGGTCAGCAGGGCGATCCAGCCGGCGAGAAGCCACAGGTGACGGGTCGGCTGCTGCATATCGGCCAAGGATAGCGCGCTTCGGCGATCAGCTACCGCGGCAACTATGGCGGCAACTACCGCAGCATCAGCGCCAGCCCCGCCCCGGTGGCCGCCACGGCCAGGAAGGCCGCGGCCACCGGCACCCCGACCGCGCGGCCTGCGATGCTCCAGGCAAGGGTGCCCTTGGTGAGCAGGTTCGCCGCGACCGCGAGCAGGATGGCCACGGCCGCCACCGCGGTCGATGCCATCTCCTGGGCCAGCAGCTGCACGCTCGAGATCAGGATCGCGTCCACGTCGGCAAGGCCCGCGACGAAGGCCACCGCATAGAGCCCCGCGCTGCCGAGCGCGTCCTGCGCGGCGCGCGAGGCCACGGCCACCAGGCCGAGCAGCACGCCGAAGCCGATCGCCGTCGGCAGGTCGAATGGCCGGCCTTGTGGCGATTCGCTGCTGGTGGCGCCGGCGGGGCGCCGTTGCCACTGCACTGCCGCGACCAGGAACGTGACCGCGGCAAGCGCCAGCAGGTAAACGCCCATCCGGTTGAAGAGGGCGGGCTGCAGCACCATCGCCAACACGGTCATGCGGACGAACATGACGCCGTTCGAGGCGATGATCGCCGCCGCGATCGCCGGCGCCCACTGCGGCTGCATGCGCCCCGTGCGGGCGAGCGCGAGCGTCGCCGCGGTGGACGACGCGAGCCCGCCGAGCAGCCCGGTCCACAGCAGCCCCTGGCTTCCGCCGCGCATGCGCACCGCGACATGGCCGAGCAGCGAGAGCGTGGCGATCAGCACCACCGCGAGCCACAGGCGGTATGGGTTCAGTGCCTGGTAGGGGCCATAGCCGACGTCCGGCAGCAGCGGCAGCACCACCACGCTCAGCACGCCGAGCTGCAGCACCGCATTCAGCTCCGCCGGTCGAATGAGCCGCAGCCAGCGGTGCAGCACCGGCTTCAGGTCCAGCAGCAATGCCACCACCACCGCGGCGGCCACCGCGACGATCGGACGGCCGCTGGCGGCGAGCGCGCCGAGCCCGAACGTCGCCAACGCCGCGACTGCCGTGGTGATGCTGAGCGTGCCGCGCGACTCGGCAGACCGGCGGTAGGACACCGCGAACAGGACCGCGAGCGAGACCAGGCCGGCGGCCGGCAGCACCCCGGGCACCGAGGGCAGGATGGCGAGCACACCGCCGAGCAGCCCGATCAGCGCAAAGGTCCGCAGGCCCGCGACGCGGCCGCCTTCGGGCAACTCGCGATTGCGCCAGCCGCGCTCCAGCCCGACCATCAGCCCGACGCCGAGTGCCGCGCCGAGCGACTGGGCCACCTCGAGGAAGGTCAGGTCAGTCGGCGTCACCGGGGGTAGGGGCAGCGGGAAGGAACGGGTCTGGGGACGACACGATGGGTGGCGCCGCCTGGCCTGTGACGGGGCCGGACGAGAGGGTCGGGAGGTCTGCCGGTCTGCCGGTCACAGCGGACGGACGCGCTCGCAAGCCTAACCCACCGGCGGCGTACGGCCAAGCAGCCGGTCTCGATGCAGCAACGCTTGCGATTGTCCACGCCGCTCGGAAGACTTGCGCACCCCCGCCGTTTCCTCGGCGACCTGGCCGGAAATGCCAAGGGCCGACCCGAGGGCCGGCCCTTGAACGGTGCGTGCGGCAAAGGATAACCGCTCGACTGATCCCGATACTAGCCGTCGATCCAGCGATCCCGCGTTTTGCCGAAGCGCATCGGACTGCTGGCGGCACCCCCTCGGTGACCCTGGGTCATGCCCACATGCAAACTCACGACTGGCCGTCCCGTCCGTGAAGAAGGGCGATCCGTGGGTAACTCTATCGCAGGATCCGGTCGCCGGGATTGATGCAAGTCACTTGCGGGGCGAATCGGCGGGGAGAATGGCGGGGCGCCGCACGGGCAGGGCGCGCTATCGCCCATGACCTGGCTTGACCGATGTCCGTGAAGAATGGCGCGCCTGGCACGAATCGAACGTGCGACCCTTGGCTTCGGAGGCCAATACTCTATCCCCTGAGCTACAGGCGCGCAGGCCCCTAGGATAGCATTTCCGGCCTGGCCCCGGATCGGCGAGACTCTGCGTGATGCCGTGCGCGGGAACTCGAGGGCGCGCTTCCGATCACCGGCAAGGATAGGAACTCCCATGCAACTGACCTTCCTCGGTGCCGCGGGAACCGTCACCGGCTCGAAATACCTGCTGGAGCACGGCGGCAAGCAGGTCCTGGTGGATTGCGGCCTCTTCCAGGGGCTGAAGCAACTGCGGCTCAAGAACTGGGCGCCGTTTCCGCTGCCGGCCCGGGACCTGGATGCGGTCGTCCTGACCCATGCGCATATCGATCACAGCGGCTACCTGCCGGCGCTGGTGCGCCAGGGATTCCGCGGCCCGGTCTATTGCACCCGGGCCACGGCCGACCTGTGCGAGATCATGCTGCCGGACTCCGGTCATCTCCAGGAGGAGGACGCGGCCTACGCCAACCGCCACGGCTTCTCCAAGCACCAGCCGGCGCTGCCGCTCTACACCGAGGCGGATGCGCGCAGGTCGCTGCCGCTGCTGCAGCCGCGAGAGTTCGGGGAATCGTTCGAGGTGGTGCCGGGCATCCGCACCCGCTTCAACCTCGCCGGCCACATCCTCGGCGCCGCGAGCGCCCATGTCACCTGGGACGGCGGCTCGATCCTGTTCTCCGGGGACCTGGGCAGGGACGACGACCTGCTGATGCTGCCGCCGGAGCCGCCGCCGCTGGCGGACTATGTGGTGATGGAGTCCACCTACGGCGACCGGTCGCACGGCGACGAGGACCCGGGGACCGCCCTTGCCGACGTGATCGACCACACTGCCGCCCGCGGCGGCGTGGTGATCGTGCCGGCATTCGCGGTCGGCAGGGCACAGACGCTGATGTACCTGGCGGTACGGCTCAAGCATGACAAGCGCATCCCGGACGTGCCGATCTTCCTCAACAGCCCGATGGCGGCCGACGTGACCGAGCTCTACCAGCGCCATTGCTCACGGCACCGGCTGTCGCCGGCGGAGTGCCGGCGGATGGGCGAAGCGGTGAAGGTGGTGAAGTCGGTGGAGGAGTCGCGTCGCCTGAACGACCTGCGCTATCCCGCGGTGATCATCTCGGCGAGCGGCATGGCCACCGGCGGACGGGTGATCCACCACCTGAAGGCAATGGCGCCGGACCACCGGAACACCATCCTGCTGGCCGGCTACCAGGCCGCCGGCACGCGGGGCGCCGCGCTGGCCGCCGGCGCGCGCGAGATCAAGATCCACGGCGAGTACGTGCCGGTACGCGCGGACGTCGTGAGCATCGGTTCGCTGTCGGCGCATGCCGACCGGGAGGATCTGATCGAATGGATCGGCCGCATCCCGCGACCGCCGCGGCGGGTGTTCCTGACGCACGGCGAGCCGGTGCCGGCCGACCACCTGCGGTTGAAGATCGAGGAGAGGCACGGCTTTGAGGTGACGGTCGCGGAGTTTCAGCAGGCGGTGCAGCTGTAGCCACGCCCCTTGGTCCTCGGGCTGCAGGCACTTCCGGCGTGCCTCGGGCGGACAGCATCCGGTTCCCCCCTTCAAGGGGTGATGGCGCGGCTTCCAAGGCACGGTCCGTCGTTGAATCGCCCGGCGTTGCGCAGTCGGCCCCGGGCTCGGTCAAGGCGTCCTGCGCCGCACTTGATCTCGATCAGGGCCGGCCGGTGTTCGCTGCGTAGACTGGTCGGGTCGCATCCGAAACCCGCAAAGGAGGTCTTCATGGACATCGGCAAGCTGTGCACCCGCGAAGTGATCGGCATCGCGGCGCAGGCATCGGTGCGCGAAGCGGCCATCCGGATGTGCGAGGAGCATGTGGGCTCCCTGGTCGCCATCACCGATGACGATCCGCCCAAGGTGGTAGGCATGGTCACCGACCGCGACCTGGCGCTCGACGTGGTGGGACGCGACGACGGCGGCGAAGGGCTGCGCGTCGGCGACATCGCCAAGTCGCCCCCGCTCGCGGTGCCCAGCAGTGCCAGTCTGTCCGAGGCAGTGCAGGCCATGAACCAGGCCCGCGTTCGGCGCCTGCTCGTCGTGGACGACGACGGCGGCGTGGTCGGCATCGTTGCCGCCGAGGACCTGATGGCAGCGCTCTCGGAGGAGCTGGCCGGCCTCGTCGGCGCACTGCGCGGCAGCATCGAGCGCGAGAAGCGGGAGCGCAAGGTGGCACACGTGCCTGCCGGGGTGCGTCCGGTCTTTCCCATGTTCGGGGCCGGCTCCTAGCGGCCCACGTCCTGCGGGCCGACGGCCTGCCGGCAGACGACGGGGCCCGCCGGTAGCGCCCGCCGAAAGCGCACTCGAAGGAGCATCGCCATGAGCGCCAAGCAGATCGTGTTCCACGACGATGCCCGCATGCGCATCCGGCGCGGCGCGGAGATTCTTGCCGAGGCAGTCAAGGTCACGCTGGGACCGCGCGGCCGGACCGTCGTCCTGGACCGCGAGTACGGCGATCCGCAGATCGTCAACTCCGGCGTGGTGGTGGCCAAGGCGATCGAGCTCGAGGACCGCTTCGAGAACATGGGAGCGCAGCTGCTCCGCGAGGTGGCGGCCGGTACCAGCGAGATGGCCGGCGACGGGACGACGACCGCCACGGTGATCGCCCACGGCCTCATCCAGGAAGGCCTGAAGTACCTGGCGGCCGGCATGAACCCCATGGCGCTCAAGCGGGGCATCGAGCAGGCGGTCGACATCGTGGTCGCCGAGCTGAAGCAGATGGCCCAGCCGTGCGCGACCGCCCAGGAGATCGCGCACGTGGCCGCGATCTCCGCGAACAACGACCGTGCGATCGGCGACCTGGTGGCCCAGGCCATGGAAAAGGTCGGCCGCGACGGTGCCGTCTCGATCGAGGACGGCTCGGGCATGGCGAGCGAGCTCGAGGTGGTCGAGGGGTTGCAGTTCGACCGTGGCTTCCTCTCCGCCTACTTCGTCAACGATGCCGAGCGGCAATCCGCGGTGCTCGAGGATGCGGCGGTGCTGCTGGTCGAGCAGAAGCTGTCGGCGCTGCACGAGCTGGTGCCGGTGCTGGAGGCCGCTGCCAAGGCCGGCCTGCCCTTGCTGGTCGTCGCCGAGGAGGTCGAGGCCGACGCGCTGGCGACGCTGGTCGTCAACAGCGTGCGAGGCGTCCTGAAGACCTGCGCGGTCCGGTCGCCCGGCTTCGGCGGCCAGCGCAAGGCGATGCTGGAGGATATCGCGCTGCTGACCGGCGGTCGCCTGGTCTCGCCCGAGCTGGGGCTGAGCCCGGAGAAGGCTCAGCTCGAGCATCTGGGACGCGCCCGCCGGATCGTCGTCGACAAGGACCACACCACGATCGTCGGGGGCGCGGGCGACAAGGACCGGATCCGCGAGCGGATCGAGTCGCTCAAGCGCGAGCGGCGCGATGCCGCGAGCGACTACGATCGCGAGAAGCTGGACGAGCGCATCGCGAAGCTCTCCGGCGGCGTCGCGGTGATCAAGGTCGGGGCGGCGACCGAGACGGAGCTGAAGGAGCGCAAGCTGCGCGTGGAGGATGCGCTGCATGCAACGCGGGCGGCGGTGGAGGAGGGCATCGTTCCAGGCGGCGGTGTCGCGCTGCTGCGCGCCCGCAGCGCGCTCGACGGCGTGCGACTGGCCACGCTGGAGGAATCGTCGGGACTGCAGACCGTTGCGCGGGCGCTCGAGGAGCCTTTGCGGCGCATCGTGCTCAACGCGGCGCAGGAGCCATCGGTGGTGCTGGACCGGGTCGCGTCGTCGGCGCAGCGCGGCTTCGGCTACAACGCGGCCACCGGCGAGTACGGCGACATGATGCAGATGGGCATCATCGATCCGGCCAAGGTCACGCGCCTCGCGTTGCAGAACGCGAGCTCCATCGCCAGCCTGGTGCTGACGATCGACTGCCTGATCGCTCCCGCGTCGAAACCGGAATCCGGTCGCACCGAGCCGGAACCGGCCTATTGACCTCGTCACGGAACCTGCGCGACGGCCCGCCGGGGGCGCGATGACCGGCATCCCGGCGCATCCGGACCTCGCGGCCAAGGTCGCGGCGCTGCGCGACCCGCGAGCCTATCCCGAGCCGGTCGGCACGGTGCAGGCGATCGAGACCCACATGTCGTGGGTGTTCCTCACGGAGCAGCATGCGTACAAGCTGAAGAAGCCGGTGCGCTACGGCCGGATCGATTTCCGCACGCTGGGCGGGCGGCACTTCTACTGCCTGGAGGAGCTGCGACTCAACCGGCGGCTCGCGCGCTCCGTCTATCTTGCCGTGGTGCCGCTGTGCGCGACCAGCGAAGGGCTGCGCCTGGACGGCGCGGGGCCCGCCATCGACTGGCTCGTCAAGATGGTGCGGCTGCCTTCCGAGCTGATGCTCGATTCGCTGCTGAAGCGCGGCGTCGCCGATGGCGGCATGATGGCAGACGTGGCCCGCATGCTTGCGGCATTCCACCGGTCGCAGCCGCCGGCGCCGGTCGACGGCCGTGCCTACCGGGCACTGCTGCTGCGACGGATCGAGGAGGCGGCGCGCGAGCTGTGCCGGCCCGACTGGCACCTGCCGGCCGACCGCATCCGCGACCTGGCCGAGCGCCAGCGCAACGCCCTGCGGACCTGCCGGCCGGAGCTCGATGCCCGCGTCGCCGCAGGCCGCGTCGTGGAGGGCCATGGCGACCTGAGGCCGGAGCATGTGTACCTGGGAGACCCGCCCGCGGTCATCGATTGCCTGGAGTTCTCCGCGGAGTTGCGCATGGTGGACGGAGCCGACGAGATCGCCTTCCTCGCGCTGGAATGCGAGCGCGCCCATGCATCCGGTTTGGGCGCGGCGCTGCTGCACGCCTATGGCCGTGCCGCCGACGACCGGCCCGGCCCGGCGCTGCTGCATCTGTACCGGAGCCTGCGCGCCGGCACCCGGGCGCAGCTCGCGATCACCCACCTGCGCGAGGCGCGCTATCGGTCGGACCCGAAGTGGCGGATGCGCTCGCTGCGCTACCTTGCGCTGGCGGCACGTCACCTGGCGGCGGCTGAAGCGGCCCTGCGCCGGTGACCTCGTCCAGGCGCCCGCCGGCGTGGATGCACCCGATCGCCTCGGCGAAGAACCGGCCCGTGCCCAGGATGGTCAGCTTGTCGCGCGCCGGTCCCGGCGGCAGGCGCACCGACGGGACGCTGTCGGTGACGACGATGCCCGTCACTGCCGCATCGGCGAGCAGCGTGCCGGCTTCCCCGACGAAGAGCCCGTGGGTCGCGGCGGCATGGACGCTCAGCGCACCGAGGTTGCGACAGGCGACCGCGGTGCGCACGATGGTGGTCCCGGTGCTGATGAGGTCGTCGACGATGATCGCGCAGCGACCGGAGACGTCGCCGACCAGCAGGTCGCCGCGCACCACGCCGCCGCCGCGGTGCTTCTCGGCCAGTGCCATCGCGACGGGGCGGCCAAGCGACGCCTCGAGCGCCTTGCGGAACCGCTCCGCCCGCTTGAGCCCGCCGGCATCCGGCGAGACGACGGCAACCTGACGGCCTGCCAGCAATCCCGCGAAATGCGCGGCAAAGAGCCCCGCCGCCTCGAGATGCTCCGCACGACAGCGGAACGCATTCTGGTAGGCGGCGATGTTGTGGACATCCAGCGTGACGATCCGGTCGGTGCCCGCGGCCTCGAACAGCGCGGCGACATAGCGCGTCGTCACCGGATCGCCCGGCTGCGTCTTGCGATCCTTGCGCGAGTAGCAGAGATACGGCACCACCGCCGTCACGCTGGCGGCCGCGGCGTCCTTCAGCGCGCCGATGAAGAAGAGCAGCCGGCAGAGCTTGTCGTTGACGCTGCCGGTGGCATCTGCATGGAGCGATTGCAGGATGAAAACGTCCCGACGGCGCACGTTCTCCAGGGGGCGGCACTTGTGCTCGCCGTCCTCGAAGCGCCGTTCCTCGTGGCGGGCGATCGGCAGCCGCAGCGCCTCTGCCGCTGCCCGGGCCCAGGCGACGTCATCGAGCGAGAAGACGATCGGACGAGTATCCTGCATGACCTTGCGCTATGCTGCCTTGGCCGGCGAACAGTTGATCCGCATGCGTGCCGATGAGCCAGTACGACGTCTTCAACGGTGATGCCGACGGCATCTGCGCCCTGCATCAGTTGCGACTGGCCCGGCCGTGTCCGTCGATCCTGGTCACCGGCCTGAAACGCGACATCGCACTGCTGGACCGGGTGCATGCAAAGCCGGGCGACCAGGTCACCGTCCTCGACGTCTCGCTCGATCGTAACAGGGCGGCGCTCCACCGGCTGCTCGCGAGCGATGTGGCGGTCGAGTACTTCGATCATCATCACGCCGGCGAAGTGCCGCAGCATCGGTCGCTCAAGGCCGTGATCGACACCACGCCGGGGACGTGCACCAGCCTGCTGGTCGACCGGCACATCGCCGGTCGGCACCGGGCGTGGGCCGTGGTCGGGGCCTTCGGCGACAACCTTGCGTCGGTCGCCACCGGCCTCGCCCGCGGCATCGGGCTCGACCAGACCGCCATCGCCGTGCTGCGGCAGCTCGGCGAGGCCATCAACTACAACGCCTACGGCGAGTCGGAAGCGGACGTGCTGGTGCCTCCCGTCGATCTCTACCGGATGCTGCGCGACCACCGGGACCCCCTGGCATTCGCGGAGCAATCGCCGGTCGCGGCGGCCCTCGCCGACCGCCGCCGGCGCGACCTCGCCCGCGCTGCCGAGGTCGATCCAAGGTACGTCGGCCGCGGCGGCACCATCGTCGTGCTGCCCGATGTCCCGTGGGCGCGGCGGTCGCTGGGTGCCTACGCCAACCAACTCAGCCTGGGCGAGCCCGACCGTGCCCATGCCGTGCTGCGCGAAGCCGAGGGCGGCACGTTCGTCGCGAGCGTGCGCGCGCCGCAGACCGATCCGCGGGGCGCGGACGCGCTCTGCCGGCGCTTCCCCGGCGGCGGCGGCCGCGCCGCGGCTGCAGGCATCGACCGGTTGCCGGCCGACCGGCTCGCGGAGTTCGCGTGCGCATTCGATGACGCCTTCGCGCCGTCGGCGCAGTGAGCGGCCGGGCGGAAGCAGTCGACCGGGTCGCCGCAGCGACACCCCGGTTTCGCGCGGCGCAGCGTTACCGGCTAAAATCCTGGGTTTCATGCCGACGCGTGGCCGTTGTCGCGCGTCGAACCTGCAATTCCAGCCTGCGACACCGGCGGCCTTCCGCGCGGGGCCGACGGC
>JAEWEW010000252.1 GCA_023389175.1 Pseudomonadota bacterium
CGATCGAGGCCCTGGCGACCTTCGCGCGCAGCGGCGATGCGTCGTTCGAGCAGCTCGCGGTACGCATCCGGCCGATGCAGCCGTGCCGGGCCATCCGGCTGCGCCTTCATGCGGCCGGACTGGCGCCCCGGGTGGTCGACTGCCGTGCGGTGCTCGACGAGGGCGAGGCGCTCGACGTACCGGAGGCGGTAGACGCGGTACGCCTGGCGCGGGTCGGAGCGCGACTGCGTACCGCCGGTTTCCGGGTCGCCGCGGTCGTCTACGACGGCGACCAGAGACCGGCCACGATCGGCTTCGCCGCCTTGCGCGCCGACGAGCTCGCGGGGCATTCCTGGCCGTCGCGTCCGCTCCGGCCGCCCGGGCGATCGCGCGCGGCGCGGATCGATGCGTGTGTCGTGGCGCCACTGGTGCCCGGGAATCGTGTCGACGTCGAGCTCGACAACATCCAGGCGCGGCGCTGGCTGCTCGAGGCGATCGGCGCCGCGCGCGACCGGGTGCATCTCCAGACCTACATGATGGCCGACGACGACATCGGCCGCCTGGTGGAGAACGCGCTGGTGCAGGCCGGCGCGCGCGGCGTGACGGTGCGCGTGCTGGTCGATTCGCTGCACGGCATGCACGGCTCGCTGAACGTGAGCAACCCGATCCTGGAGCGGCTGGGCGCCGCGTCCGGCATCGAGCTGCGCGTGTCCGATCCGATCACCGGCGTGCCGACCCTGCAACTCCTCAAGCAGCGCGACCACCGCAAGATGGTGGTGGTGGACAACAGGGTGGCCATGGTCGGCGGCCGCAACGTCTCGCACGAGTACTACACCGGTTTCGGCGAGGTGGCGCTCACCGCGAAGTCGGGATGGCGGGAGGTCCCCTGGCTCGACGCGGGCGCGCGCATCGAGGGACCGGTGGTGAGCCGGCTCGAGGATGCGTTCAATCAAGCCTGGCAGGAGGCGGGTGGCGCGCCATTCGACGTCGTCGAGCAGCGGCCCGCGGGCGAGGTCACGGTGCGGCTGGTGCTGCACGAAGGCCTGCGCGACGCCTGGACACTGGAGGTGTACCTGGCCCTCATCGAGACCGCCCGCTCCCATATTGACGTCGTCAACGGCTTTCCGCTGATCCTGGAGATCCAGCATGCGCTCCTGCGCGCGCTGGCGCGCGGCGTGCGGGTACGCACGTTGTTCGGCCACCTCACGCCCACCCATGACGGCATGCCGTTCGAAGGGCCGTGGGCAACCGCCCGCTCGGTGGCGACCGAGCTGGTGCACTCGCGCATGGACGCGCTCGTGGCCGCTGGCGCCGACGCCTACCAGTTGCTCGTCGCCCAGCAGCCGTCGTGGCAGCCAGGACTCGGCCCCATCGCGTCCCACGTGCACGCCAAGCTGATGAGCGTCGATGGCCGCGCCTGCGCTGTCGGCAGTGCCAACATGGACATCACCGGCGGCTACTGGGAGAGCGAGCTGCTGCTGCTCGTCGAGGATCCGGGCATCGCCGCCGCCACCGAGGCGCGCGTGGAACGGCTGGTCGACGCTTCGCGCCGCGTCGAGCGCGACGATCCGGAGTGGCGTGCGCTCGCCCGACGGCGCGACTGGCTGCGCCATTGGCCGGGCGTGCTGGCCGTCTGAGCGGAACGACCCGGCGGTTCAGGCGTCCGGGCCGGACCAGACAAGCTCCTGGTCGCCGAGCTCCGTGATGGTTCCGGGGAGCTGGAGCGCGGCGAGATAGGCGTGAGGCCCGTGGTCCGCGAGCGAGTAGCGCAGCGCCGCCCGGCGCTTCTCGGCGGCGAAGATCGCGAAGACCGAGCGCGGTATCTGCCGCAGGTTCTCGACCTGCCCGGTTGGCTCCGTGCTCTCTTCCCAGCGCTTGCCGTCGTGTCGGTACTCACGGCCGTAGTGGGCGAAAGCCCCCCAGGTCGCGGGCGGCAGCGCCGGAACCGGATCCCGGTCGAGCACGTGGCGATGGAGCCGCGAGGCCGCCTCCGCGGCCGGCAAGGCTTCGGTGCCGATGACGAGCGGCTGGCCGAACGTATAGACGGCACGCAGGCGCTCCGCGATCGCGCGCTCCGCTGCGGAGTCGCCGAGCGTGAGCGCGAACAGCGCCGCCATGGCGCCACCGAGGCTGTGACCGGCCACGTAGAGCGCCTCCAGCGGGTGCTCCGTGACCTGCGCGGGATCCAGGAGCGAGCGGCCGGCGATCGCGCGATCCAGCTCCTCGAGGACTTCCAGCCGGGTCGCCCGCAGGTTGCGGTGAAAGCCGGCGTGCACCCGGACCGGCACCGCGGCGCCTGGAAGCCGCAGGGCCCGCGCACCGACATCGATGTCCGCCACCCAGTTGAGCAGGGTGGCGGGCTCGGTACCGCGGAAGCACAGGATCGCGACACGGCCGCAGCGGCTCTGCACCAGGAAGGCGGAGGAGAAGACGTACATCGCATCCACCGTGCGCGAGATGCGGACGCAGCCGTTCCTCTCGAGCCCGAGCCGGGCCATCATGACCGCCAACGTCGCCGCGTCCGAGTACGCGTAGGCGGCGCAGGTGCCGAGCACCTGCGCGACCAGCGGGTCGCGGCCATCCGTCGATCGGTGCGCGGCGGCCAATCGCTGCACGAGATTCTCGTGGACCGGGAACGGCGGCCGCGGCAGGTCGCCGCCCACGCGCTCGGGCGAGCGTGCGGCGGCGGTCACTGGACTACCCTCCTGTCGCTGACGCGACATCCTCCCCGGGGGAGGAGAGCTCCGCCTTCGGGCGGCCGCGCGGCGGCGGTCACTAGACCACCCTCCTGTCGCTGACGCGACATCCTCCCCGGGGGAGGAGAGCGCCGCCTTCGGGCGGCCGTGCGGCGGCGCTCATGTCACTTTCCGCAACGCGCGGTCGACGTCGGCCTCGAGGTCGTCGATGTGCTCGATCCCGACGGATAAGCGCACGAAGTTGGGCGGGATGCCGGCCGCCTTCATCTGGGCCTCGCTCATGGTGCCCGACCACATGGCGGCGGTATGCACCGCCAGCGAATCGACCCCGCCGAGGCTCACCGCCTGGGTCGGCACCCGCAGGGCGCTCACGAACCGGCTGGTCGCTTCATAGCCGCCGCGCACCGCGAAGGCGATCACCGCGCCGAAGCCGCTCATCTGCCGCCGGGCGAGCTCGTGCTGGGGATGGCTCGGCAGGCCCGGATAGTAGACCCGCTCGACGGCGGGATGTCGCTCGAGGAACGACGCGAGCCGGAGCGCGTTGCGGTTGATGCGATCGATGCGCACGGCGAGGGTGCGCAGGCCGCGCAGCAGCAGCCATGCGTCCATGGGGGACAGGACCGACCCGAGCGTGATGTGCGTCTCCCAGATGCGCTCGGCCAGCGCGATGCTGCAGCAGACGACGCCCGCAGTGAGGTCGTGGTGGCCGCCCAGGTACTTGGTCGCGCTGTGCACCACCATGTCGATGCCGAGCGCGTGCGGGCGCTGGTTGAGCGGCGAGGCGAAGGTGTTGTCCGCGACCGTGAGGATGCCGCGCGGGCGGGCGAGGGCCGCGACCGCGGCAAGGTCGGTCAACACCAGCGTGGGGTTGGCCGGCGTCTCCAGCATCACGACCCGCGTCTCGGGACGCAGCGCCCGCTCGAACGCCGTGATGTCGGCCTGCTCCACGATGCTCACCGTCACGCCGAAGCGCGGCAGCAGCTCGTCGAACAGCTTGGCGGTGCTCATGTAGTGCCGGCCCTGGGCCACGACATGGTCCCCGGCCTTCAACAGCGCGATCATCGTGGTGGAGATCGCGCCCATGCCGGACCCGGTCACGAGCGCGGTCTCGGTGCCTTCCAGCCGCGCCAGGATGCGCGCGATGCGCTCGTGCAGCGGGTTGCCGTAGCGGGTGTAGTAGCGGCTGTGGCGGCTGCGGCCCGCCATGTCGGCGAACGCCGCCGCGTCGGAAGCGACGAAGGTGGCGCTGTAGTGGATCGGCGGGACCAGCGCCGAGTCGGTGCGCAGGTCCGCATCGGCATGCAGCAGCTCGGTCTCCGCATGCATCGCGGCGTGTGCGTGGGTCGCTGGGTCGGGGTCGGTTGCCTGGCTCATCTCGAATCCGGTCCTGGTCTGCTGTGCGGGACGGTCAATATACGCCCGCGGTCGCCGTCCTCCGCCGTCGGGCTCGCCTGCCCCTGACCGGTTGCGGGGACCACGGTGCGCGCGGTCTCGGCTTGTTGCCGGCGCGGCGATGCGGCATGATTGCCGGTTCCACCCGAGATCCGCTGGAGACAGACGAATGACGAACGCACGCAGGGAAGTGCTCAGGTCCGGCGCAGCCGGTGTGATGGCGGCAGGTGCGGCGGCGCTTGGCGTGCCGCTGCCGGCGCTGGCGCAGCCGCGGGCGGTGAAGGTGGGCGTGCTCCATCCGGTGACCGGGCCACTTGCCTTCTCCGGGCAGCAGTGCCGCGAAGGCGCCCTGATGGCCATCGAGGCGATCAACAAGGCCGGTGGCATCAAGTCGCTCGGCGGTGCGAAGATCGAGCCGGTGATCGGCGATGCCCAGTCGCGGCCTGCCACCGGCGCGGCCGAAGTGGAGAAGATGAACCAGGACGGGGTGAGCGCGATCGTCGGCGCCTATGCCTCGGCGATCTGCCTGGCCACCACGCAGGCAGCGGCCCGCTACGACCTGCCGCACGTGGTCGATGTCGGCGTGGCGGACAGCATCGTGGAGCGCGGCCTCAAGAACACCTTCCGCTTCGGCCCGGGCTACAAGACCTGTTCCGAGATCGCGGTGAAGAACCTGCACATCCTGAACACGGTGACCGGCAAGCCGGCGAAGACCGTCATGATCGTGCACGAGGAGTCGCTGTTCGGCACCGGCACCGCCAACCTGCTCAAGGAGCAGTTGCCGCAGCTCGGCTACGAGGTGGTGGACATCGTGAAGCACGCCAACCCCACGCGCGACTTCAACAACATCGTGCTGCGCATGCGCTCGCTCAACCCGGACATCGTCATCCCGGCGAACTACTACAACGAGTATGCGCTGCTGGTGCGCACCATGAAGCAGCAGAAGGTGACGCCGAAGGCGATCTACTCGGTGCTGGGCGGGGCCGCCTCCAGCTTCAAGTTCGTGAAGGAGTTTCCCGCCGAAGCCGAGGGCATCATCGACTGCAACCACTGGTACGACCCGCGCAACCAGCGCGCGCTCGCGCTGCGCAAGGCGGTGGAGGCGAAGGGTCTCTTCTACACGTACGAGATCTTCAACACCTACACCGCGATGGAGTGGCTGGCGAGCGCGATCGAGCAGGCCGGCTCGGCAGACCGGGCCGCGATCAACGGGGCGCTCGCCAGGAGCGAATGGTCCGGGCATTTCATGCCTTACGGGCCGACGAAGATCGTCGACGGCCAGAATACCGGCGCGGTGCCGCTCATGACCCAGGTGCTCAAGGGCGACATCCGGGTGATCGTGCCCAAGGAGTTCGCCGATACCCAGCCGGTGTTCCCCTGGAAGGCCTGAGCGGCGAGTGGACAGCTGCTAGCCGGGAGCCGGGCGCGCGTTGTACTCCCTCGACATCCTCTGGCCGTCGTTCCTCAACGGGCTGACCACCGGCGCCATCTACGCGCTGGTGGCGCTCGGTCTCACGCTGATCTACGGGGTACTGCACATCATCAACTTCGCTCATGGGGCGGCGTTGATGATGGCGCTCTATGGCGTGTACTACCTGTTCGTGCGGCTTGGGCTGGATCCCTACCTTGCCCTTCCGCTGATGGTGCCGGCGATGTTCGTCGCGGGCTATGCCCTCTACCGCTGGGTCATCGGGCGGGCGAGCGGCGGCCGGGACGAGAACATCCTGCTGGTGACGCTCGGCGTCTCGATCGTGCTCGAGAACCTCGCGCTGCTGCTCTTCTCCTCCGATACCCGGACGATCGACACGTCCTACACGCTCGCCACCATGGAGATCGCGGGAGCGATGATCTCCACGCCGAAGGTGATCGCGATGGCGGGCGCGCTGGTCACCGCGGCGCTGCTGTGGCTCCTGATGACCCGCACGACGCTCGGCCGGGCGATCCGTGCCTGTGCACGCGAGCGGCACGGCGCGCGGCTGGTCGGCATCGATGTCGAGCATGTCTTCGCCTTGAGCTTCGGCATTGGGCTCGCCTGCCTCGGCGCGGCCGCCTGCTTCCTGATGCCTACCTACTATGTGAATCCCGGGGTCGGCGGCGGCTTCGTTCTGATCGCCTTCACCATCGTGGTGCTGGGCGGCATGGGCAGCTTCGTCGGCGCGCTGCTCGGCGGGCTGCTCATCGGCGTGGTCGAGTCGCTCGGCGGACTGCTGCTCGGCGAGAGCCTCGGGCAGATCGGGATCTTCGCCATCTTCATTGCGGTCCTGCTGTTCCGGCCCCAGGGGCTGTTCGGCGCGCGGGCCTGAATCACGGAACGGTACGGGAGGAACGACGCATGGCCAAGGCCACCAAAGGCAAGGGACCCGCCCACGCAGGGAAGGGCGGCGACAAGGGGGTCAAGAACGAGGGCAACAAGGAGGGCAAGGGAGGCGGCCGGCAGGGCAAGGAGCGCGGCCCCGTCTACGACCTGCTGGTCCGGGACGTGACCGTGGTGCGGCCCCATGGGAATGCGGCCCACCGCGCCGACATCGCCATCAAGGACGGCAAGTTCGCCCGCATCGCGCCCGGCATCGATCCGTCGAGCGCGCGCGAGGTCCACGAAGGCAGGGGGCGGCTCGCCTTTCCCGGCGTGGTGGACGCCCACATGCATGCCGGCATCTATTCGCCGCTGTCCGAGGATGCGGTCACCGAGAGCCGCGCCGCCGCGCAGGGCGGGGTCACCAGCAGCCTCAACTACTTCCGCACCGGACAGTACTACCTGAACAAGGGCGGCCCCTATCGCGAGTTCTACCCCGAGGTGCTGGAGCGTGCCCGCGGGCGCTTCCACGTGGACTATGGCTTCCACCTCGCGCCGATGGACGGCACCCACATCGCCGAGATCCCGGATCTCATCGCCGAGCACGGCGTCGCCTCCTTCAAGATCTTCATGTTCTACGGCTCGCACGGGCTGCACGGACGCTCCGACAGCCAGCGCGACTTCCTGATGATCGGGCCGGACGAGCGCTACGACTTCGCGCACTTCGAGTTCATCATGCGCGGCATCCAGGCCGCCCGGGAGCGCTTCCCGGAGAAGGCCGGCCAGATCAGCCTGTCGCTTCACTGCGAGACCGCTGAGATCATGACCGCGTACACCCGACAGGTCGAAGCCGACGGCCGCCTGCAGGGCCTGGCGGCCTACAGCGCGGCACGGCCGCCGCATTCGGAGGGCCTCGCGGTCTTCATCGCGGCCTATCTCGCCAACGAGACGGCGCTGCCCAACATCAACCTGCTGCACCTGTCCTCGCGCAAGGCGGTCGCGGCCGCGCTGCAGATGGCCGAGCTCTTTCCGCACATCGATTTCCGGCGCGAGGTCACCATCGGGCACCTTATGCTCGACACCGGCGCGCCCACCAGCACCTGGGCCAAGGTCAACCCGCCGATCCGGCCGCGCGAGGACGTGGAATACCTCTGGGAGAAGCTGCTGGAGGGCAAGATCGACTGGGTGGTGAGCGACCATGCCTGCTGCCAGCAGGAGCTCAAGGTGCCCAAGCGCTACTTCGGCAACATCTGGCTTGCCAAGTCCGGCTTCGGCGGCACCGAGTACCTGCTGTCGGCCCTGGTTTCCGAAGGCATGAAGCGGGGCATGTCGCTCAACCAGATGGCGCGGCTCACCAGCTGGAACCCGGCTCGGCGCTTCGGGCTCAACGCGAAGGGTGACATCGATGTCGGACTGGACGCCGATCTCGCCATCGTCGACCCCGCCGAGACCTGGACCATCCGCGCGGCGGAGTCCGAGTCCGCCCAGGGCTACTCGCCCTTCGAAGGCATGGAGCTCGGCGCGCGCGTCAAGACCACCGTCCTGCGCGGCCAGGTGATCTACGACGCCGGCAAGGTGATCGGCAAGCCCACGGGCGAGTACCTGTTCAGGCCGGGGCCATGAGCGCGCCGCGCTTCGCCACCGGTGGGTAGGCTATGAGCGTTGACGGCCGCGGATTGCGCAGGGACCTGGCGCTGCTCGTCCTCCTGTGCGTCGCGGTTGCCGCGATCGCGCTGTCCACCGACGACGGCGTGGTGCTGCACTTCCTGATCCTCACCCTGCATGCGGCGCTGCTGTCGGTGGCCTGGAACGTGCTGGCCGGCTTCGGCGGGCAGTTCTCCTTCGGCCACGCCGCCTTCTTCGGCGTCGGCGCCTATGCCTGCGCCGTGCTGCAGATCAACATCGGCCTGTCGGCATGGATCGCGCTGCCGCTCGCCGTTGTCGCGGGCGCGATCACCGGAGCCGTGATCGGCGGCCTCGCGTTCCGCTACGGCCTGCGCGGCTCCTACTTCGCGCTGGTGACGCTCGCCTTCGCCGAGGTGCTGCGCATCCTCGCGAACACCTTCGACTTCACCGGGGCCGGCGTGGGCCTGCAGCTGCCGCTCCAGCCGGGTGTCGCCACCCTGCAGATGGACAAGTCCGGCATGCTGGTCTTCATGCTGGTGCTGCTTGCGGCCGGGCTGCTGGTCAGCATCTGGCTGCGCCATTCCCGTTTCGGCGCCTGGCTGATGGCGGTGCGGGACAACGAGGACGCGGGGCGCGCCCTGGGCGTCGACGTCTTCCGCGTGAAGCTCGGCGCCGCGGCCATTTCGGGTGCGCTCACCGCCGCGGCCGGCGTCTTCTACGTGCAGTACCTGAACTACATCGACCCGGTGCTCGCCTTCGGTCCGGCGGTATCGGTGGAGGCGCTGGTCGGCGCCATCGTCGGCGGCCTCGGCACCGTGTGGGGGCCGCTGGTCGGCGCCGTGCTGCTGCATACGCTCGGCGAGACCACCCGCAACCTCTTCGGCGACCTGCCGGGCATGAACCTGGTGCTCTACGGCACGATCCTCGTCCTGGTGATGGTGCTCGCGCCGCGCGGGGTGGCGGGTATCGCGGCCCGGGTGCCTCGCCTTGCCGGGCGGAAGAGGTCCGTGGGATGACCAGCGCCGGTGCGCCGCTGCTCGCGGTCGAGTCGGTGTCGGTGTCGTTCGGCGGCGTGCGGGCAGTGGTGGAGGCGAGCCTCGTGGTGCCGTCGGGCGCCATCTGCGCGCTCATCGGTCCGAACGGTGCGGGCAAGACGACGCTCTTCGCGACCATCTCGGGCTTCCAGCGGCCGGACAGCGGCAGCGTCAGCTTCCGCGGCCAGCCGATCACCGGCCTGCCGCCGCATCGCATCTGTCGCCTGGGGATCGGCCGCACCTTCCAGATCGTCCAGCCGTTCGCGGGCCAGACGGTGCTGGAGAACATCGCGGTCGGCAGCCACCTGCATCGGGCATCACGCAGCGAGGCGCTCGCGCATGCCGCGACCGTGGCCGAACGCCTCGGCCTCGGGCCGCTGCTCGACCGCGACGCGGCGGCGTTGCCGATCGCGCAGCGCAAGCGCCTGGAAGTCGCGAAGGCGCTGGCCACCGAGCCGACGCTGCTGCTGCTCGACGAGGTCCTCGCCGGCCTCAACCCCGCGGAGATCGACGCGATCGTGCCGCTGGTGCGCGGCCTGCGTGACCAGGGCATCACGATCCTGATGATCGAGCATGTCATGCAGGCGGTGATGTCGCTCGCCGAGGATGTCTACGTGCTCGCCGGCGGCCGCATCATCGCGCACGGCGCCCCCGAGGTGGTGACCCGCGATGCGGCGGTGATCGAGGCGTACCTCGGTCATGGCACCGCCCAGCGGCTCATGGAACGGCGCGGCCCCGGCGGCGGCGCAGACGCGGCGACCGCGCCGGGCACGGCGCCATGAGGGAAGCCGGCGCGCCGACTCCGCTGCTCGCGGTCCGCGGGCTCGAGAGCGGCTACGGGCGGCTCGAGGTCCTGCACGGCATCGACCTGGAGGTGCGCGCAGGCGAGATCGTCGCGCTGCTCGGCTCCAACGGCGCCGGCAAGTCGACCTTCGCGGCGACGCTGTCGGGCATCGTGCCGGCCACCGCCGGCAGTATCCGGTTCGCCGGCCAGGAGTTGGCGGGAACGACTCCCGCGCGGGTGGTGCAGGCCGGACTGGTGCAGGTGCCCGAGGGCCGGCGCATCTTCCCGAACCTCGACGTCGCGGAGAACCTCGCGCTGGGCGCCTACCGCCGCGGCCGGGAACGCCGCGACGAGAACCTCGCGCGCGTGTACCAGCTCTTTCCCCGGCTCGAGCAACGGGCTGGCCAGCGCGCCGGCACGCTCTCCGGTGGCGAGCAGCAGATGCTCGCGATCGGCCGCGCGATGATGGCCGAGCCGGTGCTGCTGGTGCTCGACGAGCCCTCGCTCGGCCTGAGCCCGCTGCTGGTGGACCAGATGTTCGGCCTGATCGGCGAGCTGAACCGCGCAGGCGTCGCGATCCTGCTGGTGGAGCAGAACGTCGGCGCCTCGCTGCAGCTCGCGGGCCGGGCCTACGTGATGGAGAACGGCCGCATCCTGTTCTCCGGCACCTCGGCCGAGCTGCTCGATTCCGACGAGCTGCGCCGCGCGTATCTCGGGTTATGAACGAGATGCCCCGGGCGTCCGCGCTGCCGGCGGATCCGTCGACTGCCCGGGTGGTGCACGGCGTGCCGCCGGCCGTCGACCTGGTCTGCCAGGTGGCGGTGGTGGGCGGCGGCGCCTGCGGCCTCACCGCCGCCACCTGGGCGCGTCGCCACGGCGCGACCGACGTGCTGGTGCTCGAGCGGGATGCGTCCAACCAGGGCTCCACCGCGCTGTCGTCCGGCTTCGTGCCCGCCGGCGGTACCCGCATGCAGAAGGCCCGGGGCATCACCGATTCTCCGGCCGGCTTCGCCGCCGACATCGTCGCCAAGTCCCACGGCGGCGCGGATCCGCGGCTGGTGGCGCGGTACACCCACGAGATCGTCGGCGCGATCGAGACGCTGGTGGAGGACTTCGGCCTCGCCTTCGAGGTGCTGGACGGCTTCCTCTATCCGGGACACAGCGTGGCCCGCATGCACACGTTGCCTGCGCGCACCGGCACGGCACTGGTCGCGGCCTTGCAGGATGCGGCGATCGCGGCGGGCGCCGACTGCATCAACGACGCGCGCGTGCGCTACCTGTTCGTCGATGCGGCGCGGCGGGTCACCGCGCTCGGCGTGGAGCGGCCCGACGGCACGGTCGAATACCTCGGCTGCCAGGCGGTGGTGCTCGCCTGCAACGGCTTCGGCGGCAATCCGGCGCTGGTCTCGCGGTTCATCCCGCAGGCGAGCCAGGGCCTCTATTTCGGCCATGCCGGCAACCAGGGCGACGCGGTGCACTGGGGCGAGGCCCTCGGCGCCGAGCTCGCCGACATGGGCGGCTACCAGGGCCATGGGTCGGTCGCCGTCCCGCATGGCATCCTGCTCACCTGGGCGCTGCTGATGAAGGGCGGCATCCAGGTCAATGCGCGCGGGGAGCGCTTCTGGAACGAGCACCAGGGCTACTCCGAGGCTGCCGAGCAGGTGCTGGCCCAGCCAGGTGGCATCGCCTGGAACGTCTACGACGAGTCGATCCACCAATTCGCGCTGGATTTTCCGGATTACCGGGATGCAGTCACGGCCGGCGCCATCCACATCGCGCCGGATGCGGCAGCGCTCGCAGCCCTCATCGGCTGCGCGCCCGCAGCGATCGCGGCAACGCTGGACGAAGCCGAGCGCGCGTGCCTGCAGTCGCGGCAGGACCGGTACGGCCGACAATTCGATCCGTCGCAGCGCCTGCGTGCGCCGTACCGCGCGGCCCGTGTCACCGGCGCGCTGTTCCACACCCAGGGCGGCCTTTCGATCGACGGGCAGTGCCGGGTGCTGGCGCGGTCGCCGGGCGGCACGGTGCATGCGCTGCCCAACCTCCTTGCCGCCGGCGGCGCCGCGCGCGGCGTGTCCGGCAACCACCCGTCCGGCTATCTCTCCGGCAACGGCCTGCTGTCGGCGATCGCGGGGGGCGCGGTGGCCGGCCGGGAGGCGGCCGCGGTGAGTCGTTGACCCGGGGAGGCGCAGTGGCGGCCGTAACGACTACGAGGCCAGCAGCGCCTGCTTCGCGGCCCGGTACTCGGCGACCAGCCGCGCCACCCGCTGGGCCGCATCGGGAATGTCCTCGATCGCGCCGATGCCCTGGCCGGATCCCCAGATGTCGCGCCACGCCTTGACCGCCTTGCTGCCGCCGGCATCGAAGTTCATCTGGCTCGGGCTGCCCTCCGGCAGGTTGTCCGGATCCAGGCCCGCCGCGACAACCGAGGCGCGCAGGTAGTTGCCGTGCACGCCGGTGAAGAGGCTGCTGTAGATGATGTCCTCGGCGCTGCCTTCGACGATCGCCTGCTTGTACGCTTCCGGCGCGTTGGCCTCGCGGGTGGCGATGAAGGCCGAGCCCATGTACGCGAAATCCGCGCCCATCGCCTCGGCGGCGAGGACCGCGCGGCCGGTAGCGATCGCGCCGGAGAGCACGATCGGCCCGTCGAACCAGCGCCGCGTCTCCTGCACCAGGGCGAAGGGCGACTGCACGCCGGCATGGCCGCCGGCGCCCGCAGCGACCAGGATCAGGCCGTCCGCGCCTTTCTCGATCGCCTTGCGCGCGAAGCGCTGGTTGATCACGTCGTGCAGCACCATGCCGCCGTAGGAATGGACCGCGTCGTTGACGTCGGTGCGCGCGCCGAGCGAGGTGATGACGATCGGCACCTTGTAGCGCACGGTCAGCTCCAGGTCGTGCTCGAGGCGCGAATTGGACTTGTGGACGATCTGGTTGATGGCGAACGGGGCGGCCGGCCGGTCGGGATGGTCCCGATCCCATGAGGCGAGCGCGCCGGTGATCCGCTCGAGCCATGCCTCGAGCTGCTCTGCCGGGCGGGCGTTCAGCGCAGGGAAGGCGCCCACGATGCCCGAGGTGCACTGGGCCAGCACCAGCTCGGGATTGGAGATGATGAAGAGCGGTGCGCCGATGACCGGGATGGCGAGCCGCCGCTTCAGTTCCTGCTTGTCCATGCCGCGATCTCCAGGGTTGCCGCATTGTAGCGGCGCGGTTCCTCCCGGCCGGCGGCGGGTGCGAGAATGCGGACGA
This sequence comes from Pseudomonadota bacterium, assembly GCA_023389175.1. GTDB lineage: Bacteria > Pseudomonadota > Gammaproteobacteria > Burkholderiales > Burkholderiaceae_E > Lautropia. Next base: position 13,051 of record JAEWEW010000252.1, read on the forward strand.
TCGCATCCCGCCCGAGGAGGAACCATGATGAACCCGTTGTCACCGGCGCTCGCGCCCTTCGGTCGTCGCAATGCCGGCCCGTCCGGCGTCCGTGTCCCGCTTCGCCGCGCGTCCGCCCGGCGCCCCCTGCTGCTCGCGGTCGTGGCCGTGTCGATGCTTGCGATGGCGCCGGTCCACGCCCAGGATCCTGCCTGGCCGGCCAACACGGTGAAGGTGGTGGTCCCGTTCGGTCCCGGCTCGACGCCGGACGTGGTCGCTCGGCTGGTGACCGACCAGCTGGGCAAGCGGCTCGGCCAGCCTTTCATCGTGGAGAACAAGCCAGGCGCCGGTGGCAACGTCGGCACCGCGGCGGTCGCCAAGGCGAAGCCGGACGGCTACACCCTGGGAGTCACCATCTCCGGTCCGCTCGGTGCCAACACCGTGCTCTACAAGAACCTCTCCTACGACCCGGCCCGCGAGATCGCGCCGGTGTCGATCCTGGCGACGCAGCCGAGCGTGATCGTCGCGAACGACGAGGTCTCCGGAGACACCATGCCGGCGTTGCTGGAGGCGCTGCGCAAGGATCCGGGCAAGTACAACTACTCCTCCATGGGCCCGGGCAGCATCTCGCACCTCGCGATGCAGCTGGTGGCGGTGCGCAGCGGGACCGACATCGTGCACGTCGCCTACCGGTCGTCCGGCGACGCGGTGGCCGCGCTGCTCGGCAAGCAGGCCCAGCTCGCCTGCCTCCCGCCGGCGGCGGTGGTCGGCCAGATCAAGGCCGGGAAGCTGCGGGCGCTGGCGGTGACTTCCGCCAAGCGCTCCGCCCTGATGCCGGAGGTGCCGACGCTCGCGGAGGCCGGCATCGAGAATGTCCAGGCCGACGCCTGGATGGGCATGGTGGCACCGGCCGGCACGCCGCAGCCGATCATCGACCGGCTGCATGGCGAGGTGGTCGAGATCCTCAAGATGTCGTCGGTGCGGGAGGCGCTCGCACGCGTCTACATGGAGCCGGTCGCCAGCACGCCGAAGGAGATGGCGGACGCGGTCGCCGCGGACCTCGCCCGCTGGCAGCCGCTCATCGAGAAGTACCGGATTTCGCTCGACTGACCTGGCGGCGCGCGGTGAGCAGCACGACGACGCCGGTCAGCACGACGGCGGCGGCGAGCCACTCGTAGCCGCTCACCATCTCGCCGCCCCAGGTCACGCCGAGTGCCAGGCCGATCACCGGATTCACGAAGGTGTAGCTCGCGGCGAGCCCGGCCGGCACGTTCGCGAGCAGGTACATGTAGGCATTGAACGCGATCAGCGAGCCGAACACCACCAGGTAGAGCCAGACGAGGCTCGCGCCGGGGGTCGGCGGCCACTGCGCTGCGAGCGTCGGCCACTCACCGGCGATCCAGCTCATCAACACCAGCACCGCGCCGCCACATAGCATCTCGCTCGCGAAGCCGGTCGCGCCGGGCGCGAGCGGCAGCGCATGCTGGCTGAGCACGCTGCCGAGGGACCAGGCGATGCAGGCGATGGTCAACGCCACCAGCCCGGCCGGCGAGGCCTGGAACCCGCTGCCCTGTACCAGCAGCAGCACGCCGGCCAGGCCGATGGCGATGCCGGCCAGTTCGCGACCGCCTGGATGCACCTTCCAGAGCGCGTTCAACGCGACGATGATCACCGGCACGATCGCGATGAAGGCCACCACCAGGCCGGAGCCGATGGTCTGCTCCGCATAGGCGGTCCCGCCCATGCCGCCGCCGAGCATGAGGGCGCCCACCACGGTCGCGTTGCGCCACTGCACGGGGCGCGGCCACGGAGCTCGTCGCACCACCATCATCCAGGCCAGGAGGAGGATGCCCGCGGCAAGGAAGCGCGAGCCCATCTGGACGAACGGCGGCAGGCTCACCAGCGCGAAGCGGATGGCGAGATAGGTCGATCCCCAGATGATCCAGGTCGCGGCAAGGCTCGCGACCACTGCGGCGGGGATCCGGCCGCGGGCGGCGACGGTACCAGCTGATTCCTGCATCCCGACATTGTGATGCCCGGTGCCGCCGCAAACGCGTTGCGCTGCTTCGCTCATCGTCAGCAGCCCCTTTCATCCCCGCCCCGGATCACTTCCGAAGGGGACATTTGTATCTGGTCAAAAGGGGACACTACCGTCTGGGGCTAACAAATCTCCCGGGGCGCCTTGACAGGCCTCCCGGATTGCCGGAGCCTTGCTCGCGGCCCGGGTCCGGGGCCGGTCACGCCGCCACAGCCGATCGACCATGCCGCCAATCGATCCCGATTCCCGCGCTCAGGAGCCGTTGCCCTCGACCGGCGCCCCGCCATTGCTCCAGTGGCTCTGCCTGCCGTACGTCCAGGTACCGCCGCTGCTGCTGTACCAGGCGCTCGCCCTGCGCAGCAACGTGTTCGTGGTGGAGCAGCAATGCCTCTATCTCGACCTCGACGGCGCGGACCCGCAGGCCTTGGTCGTCATCGGGAGCCTGCCCACCCCTGGCACGCCCGCGAAGGCGAGCACCGCCAGCGCGCTCGAGCACGCGGGCCCGGTGGTCGCGACCGCGCGGATCCTGCCAGCCGGATCGCGCTTCGCCGAGCCTTCGGTGGGGCGTGTCTGCGTCTCGCTTGCCCATCGCGGCTGCGGTCTCGGGCGCGAGCTCATGAACGTGGCGATCGCCGCGGCGCGGCGCCACCACCCGGGGCATCCGCTGCGCATCGCCGCGCAGACCCACCTCGCCGCCTTCTACGAGTCGCTCGGCTTCGAGCCTGCGTCGGAGCCGTACCTGGAGGACGGGATCGCGCATGTCGACATGCTGCTTGCTGACGGCGCGGCGGGGTAGTTACTCCGTTGCCTCGGGCACCGGCCGGGGCCTGCGCTCCGAGTCGGTGGCGACATAGGTGAGGGTCGCCTCGGTCACCTTCACCACCTCCCGCTCGGCGGGATTGCGCTCGGCGAAGACCTCGACATTCACCGTGATGGATGTGCGGCCGACTCGGATCACCTCCGCGTAGAAGCTCACCCGGTCGCCGATCATCACCGGCTCCTTGAAGGCGAAGGAGTTGACCGCGACGGTCGCGACTCGTCCCCGGGCACGGATCGCGGCCACCACGCCGCCCGCGATATCCACCTGCGACATGATCCAACCGCCGAAGATGTCGCCGTGCTGGTTCGCGTCCGCCGGCATCGGCACCACCCGCAGCACCGGGGTGCAGCCGGCCGGCAGGTCCTGGTGGAGGTTGCGGGTGCGCCGCGCGTCGGCGGGGGTGGGGGCGGGGGCGGGGGAGGGGCTGGCCATGGCATGGTCCCGTGTATGGCGCTCGAGGCTAGCGGCCATGTTATCTCCGCACGGCCGACCGAAGGCGCCAAGCGTTCCCCTAGGGTCTCAAAGGCAGGCGCAGCAGGTGCGGGCAGTGGTCGCTCGGTCGCGGCCGGTCGAGCGAGACCGGCTCCGCGAACGGCACGACGACGGTGGCAAGCTGCGCAAGCGGGGCCGAGAGCCAGGGCTCCAGGTTGCGGCTCAAGAGGAAGTTGTCGATGCGGCGATGGCAGTCCGCGAGCTTACTGTAGCGGCCGGCGCGCACCAGCGCGAACCAGGCGGCCGGCGGATCCTCGTCGCTCAGCTCGGCCACCAGGCTCGCGATCCGGGTCGGCGACCCCGGGCGGGCGGCATCGCTGCCGTCGGAGCGCGCCGGCATGCGCTCCCGGATCTCGCGCAGCAGGTCGCGATTGAAGTCGCCGGCGATCACGACGCCGTAGCCTTCGCGCAGCTTCTCGTCCGCCCAGCGCTCCAGCGCCGGCACCTGCTGCTGGAACACCGCGCAGGCTTCGCGGCGACGAAAGGCCCGCTCCGGCGCCCGGCTCGTGGCTTCATCGAGCCGTCCCTGGCGGCAGCCGGCCTTCAGGTGCAGGTTGAGGATCGCCAGACGGCGTCCGGCACCGAGGTCCAGGGTCAGGGCAAGGCCGGGCCTTGTTCGACGGCCGTCCGGGCCGGCCTGG
>JAEWEW010000331.1 GCA_023389175.1 Pseudomonadota bacterium
ATGTAGGCTGGCGCATGCGCGGGCGGACGCTTTGCCGCCTGCCCCGCGTGGCGTCGTCGCCAAAGGAGGAGCAGTTGAACAACGGCAAGGTCGCGGCCGCGAGCCCGGTCGGCGCAGAAGCGAAGCCGCTGTCGCCGGCGGAGGAGTCCCTCCGGCAGGCAGCGCTGGAGTACCACCGCGCGCCGCTGCGCGGCAAGATCGCGGTCACGCCCACCAAGGCGCTCTCCAACCAGCGGGACCTCTCGCTCGCGTATTCCCCCGGGGTCGCCTACGCCTGCCTGGCCATCCGGGACGATCCCGGCGCCGCCGCGGAGTACACCTCGCGGGCCAACCTGGTGGGCGTGGTCACCAACGGCACCGCGGTGCTCGGCCTCGGGGACATCGGCCCGATGGCCGGCAAGCCGGTCATGGAAGGCAAGGGCTGCCTCTTCAAGAAGTTCGCCGGCATCGACGTCTTCGACATCGAGCTTGCCGAGCGCGACCCGGACAAGCTGGTGGACATCATCGCGGCGCTGGAGCCGACCTTGGGCGGCATCAACCTCGAGGACATCAAGGCGCCGGAGTGCTTCTACATCGAGCGCAAGCTGCGCGAACGGATGTCGATCCCGGTCTTCCACGACGACCAGCACGGCACGGCGATCATCTCTACCGCGGCGATGATCAACGGGCTGGAGCTGGTGGGCAAGGCGGTCGGAGACATCAAGCTGGTGGTGTCCGGCGCCGGTGCGGCGGCCATCGCCTGCCTGGACCTCATGATTGCCACCGGCGTGCGGATCGAGAACGTCTTCGTCTGCGATTCGCGCGGCGTCATCCACGAGGGCCGGGACGGCACGCTCGACGAGAGCAAGCGCCGCTACGCCCGCGCCACGGACGCGCGCACGCTGGCGGACGTGATGAAGGATGCGGACGTCTTCCTCGGCTGCTCGGCGCCCGGCGTGGTGACCCAGGACATGGTCCGCTCGATGGCCGACAAGCCGATCCTGCTCGCCCTGGCGAATCCCGAGCCGGAGATCCGTCCGGAGCTCGCGCTGGAGGCGCGCCCGGACTGCATCATCGCGACCGGCCGCTCCGACTATCCCAACCAGGTGAACAACGTCCTCTGCTTCCCGTACATCTTCCGCGGCGCCCTGGACTGTGGCGCCAGCCGGATCACCGAGGAGATGAAGCTCGCCTGCGTGCACGAGATTGCCGCGCTCGCCAAGGCGGAGGTGAGCGACGAGGTGGCGACTGCGTACCCGGGCCAGGAGCTGAGCTTCGGCCCGGACTACATCATTCCCACGCCGTTTGATTCCCGCCTCATCCTGCGCATCGCCCCCGCGGTGGCCGAGGCGGCGGTGCGTTCCGGGGTGGCGTCGCGGCCGATCGCGGACATGGCCGAGTACCGCGCGTCGCTGTCGCGCTTCGTGACCCGTACCGGCATGTTCATGCGGCCGGTGTTCGACGCGGCCAAGGCCTCGCCTCGCCGCATCGTCTATGCCGACGGCGAGGACGAGCGGGTGCTGCGCGCGGTGCAGGAGGTCCTCGACGAGGGACTCGCCAGCCCGATCCTGGTAGGCCGCCCGCAGGTGATCGCGATGCGCTGCAAGCGCGCGGGGCTGCGCATCCGGCCCGGGGTGGACTTCGAGCTGGTGGACCCGGAGGACGACAGCCGCTATCGCGAATACTGGGAGGCCTACCATCGCCTGCTCGGCCGCAGCGGCGTGGCGCCCGAGACCGCCAAGACCGACCTGCGCCGCTTCAACACGGTCATCGGCGCCATGATGATCCGCATGGGCGATGCCGACGGCATGATCTGCGGGCTGGTGGGGCCCTTCGAGCAGCACCTGTACCATGTGCGCCGCATCCTCGGGCTCGCCCCGGACGCGACGGCGCTCGCCACCATGAACGCGCTGGTGATGACCACCCAGACGCTGTTCGTCGCGGACACCTTCGTGAACGAGGACCCGGACGCGCAGCGGGTGGCCGACATCGCCCGCATGGCCGCGGCCGAGCTGCGCCGCTTCGGGCTGCCGCCCAAGGTCGCGTTCCTCTCGCATTCGATGTTCGGCTCGTCGGAGCGACCGGGCGCGGTGAAGATGCGCCGGGCGCGGGAGCTGTTCCAGGCCGCGATGCCGGATGTCGAGTGCGAGGGCGAGATGCATGGCGACGTCGCGCTCAGCGAGTCCCTGCGCAGGCAGGTGCTGATGGAGTCGAAGCTCAGCGGATCGGCGAACCTCCTGATCTGCCCCAACCTCGATGCGGCCAACATCCTCTTCAACGTGCTCAAGGTGGCCGTGGGCAACGGCGTCACCATCGGCCCGATCCTGCTCGGCTGCGACGCGCCGGTGCACATCATGACCAGCTCGTCCACGGTCCGGCGCCTGGTGAACATGACCGCGCTCACCGTCTGCGATGCGCAGGAGCGCGCGAGGTTGGTCCAGTGAGCGCGTCCTCCCAGCCGCCCGCCCGCCCGCCCGCCCGACCGCCCGCCCGGCCGCGGGAAGGGCGCGCAGTCCTCCGCCAGGTGTCCTTCAAGCGGGTCGCCATCCTGCTGGTCGGCGCCTCGATCGGCCTGCTGCAGGCCTGTGCGTCGATGCCGACCTCCGTGGTGCGGGTGGAGGCGGACGACAGCAACCGGCCGATCGAGCTGCGCCCCGGCCAATTGCTGGAGATCCGGCTGCTTACCTATACCGGCCTCAGCCGCACGCTCTCGCTCGGCTCGGACGTCACGCCGGTGCTGCGCCAGGAGGGCAGGCCGACGTTCCATGACGACACCATCCGGGGCGGCGTTAGCGGCACCGGCAGCTTCGAGACCTGGCGGTTCCGCGCCGAGCAGCCGGGCAGGACCCAGGTGCGGATGGACTACCGGACCCAGTGGGAGGCCACCGGGCCGCCGTCGCGCTCGGTGACCTTCGACGTCACGGTGCTTCCGAAGAAGTGATCGACCGCCCCGAGGCCATCGCCGGGACCGCGGAACCTGTCCCGTAGAATCCGCGCATGTCCCTCGCGCTCCTGGTCCTGCTGCCGTTCCTCGGCAGCCTGGTTGCTGCGTTCGTGCCCACTCACGCACGCAACGCGGCCTCGGCGATCGCCGGCGCGATTGCGCTGACCGGCCTGGTCAAGGTGGCGACCCTGTGGCCGGCGATTCGCGACGGCGCGGTAGTCCGGGAGCACATCCCCTGGCTGCCGGATACGGGGCTGGACGTGGTGTTCCGCATCGACGGGTTCGCCTGGCTGTTCGCGGTCCTGGTGCTGGGCATCGGCGCGCTGGTGGTGCTGTATGCCCGCTACTACATGTCGCCGGCGGATCCGGTGCCACGCTTCTTCTCCTTCCTGCTCGCGTTCATGGGCGCGATGCTCGGGATGGTGATCTCGGGCAACCTCATCCAGCTCGTCTTCTTCTGGGAGCTGACCAGC
>JAEWEW010000332.1 GCA_023389175.1 Pseudomonadota bacterium
GCCGGCCGCGGCGCTGCCGATCAACTTCGACCTCGGCAGCAGCCGGGTCGATCCGTCGTCGCTGCCGTACATCGAGGCGATCGCCTCGGTGCTGCGCTCCGACCCGTCGTTGAGCCTGGTGATCGAAGGCCACACCGACGATCGTGGCTCCTACAACCGCAACGTGGTGCTTTCGTGGGACCGCGCGCTCGGCGTGTTCCGCACGCTCGTGGAAAACTACGGCATCGATCCGAGCCGGCTGCAGCCGGTCGGCAAGGGCCCGAACGACCCGATGCCCGGCACCCGCCCGAGCGACGGCTCCAACCGTCGGGTGCAGTTCCGTCTCAGCAGCTGACCCCGTCGCCGGCGCGGGCAAGGCGCCGCGTCAGTGGCGGCCGGCCCGCCGCGTCAGTGACGGCCGGCCGGCCGTGCCATGCGGCAGTCGGGAGGGTCCGATACCTCCGCGGCGGGCAGGCGGCGCACCGTCCGGAAACCGAAGCCGGAACCCTCGATATCGGTCGCCACGCCCTCCGCGCCGGCGCGTTCCATGAGCGAGACAAGGAGGTCCGTCTGGACCTGATGGTCCGCCGCGCGCATCCGGAGCGCGACGCCGCCCTCCTCGATGCGACGCCCTTCCAGCTCGCGGGCGATCGCCACCGGATCGTCGCTGCCCGCGGCCACGGTCGCCTGCGCCAGCATCTCGACCATGAGCAGCATGCGGGCGTGGAAGTAATCGTGCTGCGGATCCGGGAAGCGGCGCCGGAAGGCGTGGTGGAGGGCGCGCATGCCCGGCGTGTCCGCGTTGTAGTGCCATTCCGCCACCGCGAGCACCTTGCCCGCGCCGGCCTCGCCGATCGCGGCCGGGGCGCCGAGTCCGTTCGCGTAGAAGGTGTAGAAGCGCAGGTCGAGGCCTGACTCGCGCGCGGCACGCACCAGCAGGGTGAGGTCGTTGCCCCAGTTGCCCGTAAGCACCGCATCCGCGCCGCTTGCGCGGATCTTTTGCACGTACGGCCCGAAATCCTTCACGCGGCCGATCGGCACCAGGTCGTCGCCCACGACCTCGATGTCCGGACGGATCGTGCGCAGGCGCTCGCGCGCGAGTCGGGCGAACTCCTGTCCGAAGCTGTAGTTCTGGTTCAGCAGGAACACGCGCTTCACCGCGGTGTCGTCCGCGATCGGCCGCAGCAGCGCGGTCATCCGCATGCCGAGATGTGCGTCGAAGCGGAAGTGCCAGAAGCTGCAGCGCTGCCGGGTGAGCTCGGGATCGATCGCGGAGTAATTGAGGAACAGCATCGCGCGCCCGGGGTTGCGCTGGTTGTGGCGGTCGATCGCCGCGATGAGGCCGGCCGCGACGCCGGAGCTGTTGCCCTGGAGCACCACCCGGATGCCGCGGTCTGCCGCCGCCTGCAGCGCCTGCAGCGCGCCTTCCACTTCGCCGCGGCTGTCGAACGAGGCGAGCTCGATCACGAGCGGCCGTCCGGCTACCCTTGGCGATCGCGCGTTGACGCGCTCGATGGCGAAGACGAGGTTGCGCTCCACCGCCTCGCCGGCGTTGGCGAACGGACCGGAAAGCCCCTCGATCAGGCCGAGCCGCAGCCGCAACGGCTCCTTGCCGGAAGCCGGGGCGGATGCCGTCGCCGCGGCGGCGACCGGGCCCGCGCTCGAGAGCAGCACGCACAGGGTGGCGATACAGGCGACAAAGCCGCCGTACGGGAAAGGCATGGGAGCGGGCCGGAAGACGGTGGATCGAGGGGCGATCGTACCGGATCGCGGCGCGCGGCCGCGCTGCAGGACCTCGCGGCTCAGCCGTCGAGACCGCAGGCGCCGGTTGCCGTCGGCCTCAGGCAGAACTCGCCGACGAGGCTGCTGGTCTCCCACGGCACCTGGGCGTTGCGGGTCTCGCGCATCACCGCCATCCGCACGCGCTTGAACACCGTCTCGATCGGCACCCCCGGCTGGCGCAGATGCAGCGCCAGGTTGCGGGTGAAGACGCTGTTGGGTTGGCCGGATCCGTCCGCCGCCAGCGCGCCCGGCGAGGTGGAGTATGCGATCACGGTCCCGCGCGGCGCTTCCTCGGCCATCAGGCCCGGCGCCGCCCTTCCCTCCAGCGAGCGGGTTCGCCGCTGCACCCGGGTCAACAGTGCCTCCGGTTGCGCCCGGCAGGCGTCCATGATGACGAAGTTCACTCCACTGCGCGTCCGGGAGAGCGGCTCGATCACCAGGCCCAGGTTGAACGCCTTGGCCGGGATCTCGTCCTCGGCGAGGAACACCGCATCCACCGGGATCAGGAAGCTGTTGCCGCGATACTGGACGCCGTGGCCGGCATAGTAGAAGGCCCGCACGTCGGCGTCGGTCGAGCGGATCAGCCACTGGCGCACCCGCTGGAACATCTCGTCGCGCCCGGCATTCTCCACCAGCATGACCTCGAAGCCGAGCTCCTGCAGCGTGCCGGCAAGCAGGCGCGCGTCCCGCACCGGGTTGCGCAGCGCCGCGTCCGGATAGGCGGCGTTGCCGAAGAGCAGCGCGGAGCGCCTTCCCCCGGGCGGGAAGCTCGGCAATTGCGCCCGCGCCCGGCCGGCCGGAATGGCCGCGGCGACGACGCAAGCGAGCGAGGCCATCGCGGCGCGGCGACGGTTGGCGAGCCGAAGGTGGGCGCGCCGAAGCTGCTCGGCCGGCCCGCTCATCTTGCCTGCACTCTCCGGTCGATCACGTAGCTGGCGACGACACCGGCCTCGCGGAGCGCCGCCGCCACGGTCTCCGGGTCACGCGAACCGGTGACGATCCAGTATTGCCCCAGCGGATCCGGACCGTCGATGATGGTGGCGCCGTTTGCCTGCAGCGCCTCGCGCAGGGCCTTCTCCGTCACGCTCTCGTTGATCAGCGCGCGGATCGCCATGATCTCGGTGACTCCGGCGCCCGAGCGGTACTCGACCGTGTCCGGCCCGCCGCCGTCGCGGCCCACCAGCGCGCCGATCACCACGGCCTGGGCCACCACCAATGCGGCCATCGCCATGCCGAGCTGGGGCGACATCAGCGGCGCCATGAAGCGGGAGATCCGCTCGCGCCAGGTCGGGCCGCCGGCCGCGGCGCCGCCGCCGCGAGGGCGCGCCGCGTCCGCATCGGGGGCGACGTCCGCGCGCACCTTGCGGATCAGCTCGGCCCAGCCGACGTCGGCCGGGATCTCCGCGAGGCGCTGCTCGAGCGACTCCGCGGTGCGGCGATCGAACTCCAGGCTGCGCAGGAGCGCCGCCTCGGCGCCCGCCCGGTCGGACGCCTCGCGCAGGGCCTCCTCCACCCAGGCGCGATCGGCCTCGTCCAGCGTGCCGTTCAGGTACCAGGGAAGCGCCTCGTCCAGGCGCTCCGGATCCCGCGGTAGCGGCGTGGTGCGCGCGGGTCCCATGGTCACCTCCTCATGCGCCGTTCGACGCAGTCGCGCAGGTTCTTGCGGCCGTGGAAGAGCCGGGTCTTCACCGTCCCCTCCGGGACCTGCTGCACCGAGGCGATCTCCGCGAGCGCCATGCCCTCGAGGAAGACCAGCTGGACGCATTCGCGCTGGGCGTCGTTGAGCCGCTCGATGCAGTCGCGCAGCACCTGCTGCCGCTCATTGTCCTCCAACTGCTCCACGATGCCAGGGGAAGTGTCCGCCACCACCTCGGCATAGTCGTCGATGTCCTCATGGTCCTCCCCACGGGACCGGAACGCCGTCAGCACCTTGTACTTGGCGATGCCGAGCAGCCAGGTGGAGAAGCGGGATTCGCCGCGGAACCGGTCGGGGTGCTTCCAGACTTCGAACAGGGTATCGATCATGACGGTTTGCGCCGCGTCCTCATCGCGCAACCGGGTCACCGCAAAGAGGTAGATCCGGCGAGCGAAGCGTTCATGCAATTCCCGCAGCGCGCGCTCGTCCTTCCCGGCCAGACGGTCGAGCAGGCTTCGCACTTCATCATCGGACAGTTCCGCGGGGCCTTTCTTCATGGCTTGTGTCGCGGCGCAACGCGGATGGGTTCAATCGGAATGGAGGGGCGGCGCGGCATGCGGCCAAGGGCGGGACGGCTTGCCGACGCGCGTCGAGTCTAGCAGCAGCCATGTCACCTGAGGGGACTTGAAAACCCGAGGGGTCGCCACTATCATTGGCACTCGACAAAGATGAGTGCTAACGACAGCCGTCCCGGGTCGCGGTTTCCCGCCGCCGGCGCTGTCGTCCGGATCTTGTCAGGCCGGCCTCCCGTCGGCCCGAGGGGCGCGCCAACCGGCGAATCCCGAATGGAAACTTCTTGCTTTTCAAACACTTAGGAGATAACGCATGAAACTGCGGCCATTGCACGATCGTGTGATCATCAAGCGCCTCGACAACGAGCGCAAGACCGCATCCGGCATCGTGATTCCGGACAGCGCCGCCGAGAAGCCGGACCAGGGCGAGATCCTGGCAGTTGGCGACGGCAAAGTCGGCGACGACGGCAAGGTCCGCCCGCTGGCCGTCAAGGTCGGCGACAAGGTGCTCTTCGGCAAGTACTCGGGCCAGACCGTCAAGGTCGACGGCGACGAGCTGCTCGTGATGCGCGAAGAAGACATCATGGCTGTGGTCCAGTCGTAATCGAATTCATTCAACGAGGAGTCTTTCCCAATGGCAGCCAAGCAAGTCAACTTCCACGACGACGCGCGTGCGAAGCTCGTCGAAGGCATCAACATCCTGGCCAACGCGGTCAAGATCACGCTGGGCCCGAAGGGCCGCAACGTCGTGCTCGAGCGCAGTTTCGGCGCCCCCACGGTCACCAAGGACGGCGTCTCCGTCGCCAAGGAGATCGAGCTCAAGGACAAGTTCATGAACATGGGCGCGCAGATGGTCAAGGAAGTCGCTTCCAAGACCAGCGACAACGCCGGTGACGGAACCACCACCGCCACGGTGCTCGCCCAGGCGATCGTCCGCGAGGGCATGAAGTACGTCGCCGCC
>JAEWEW010000381.1 GCA_023389175.1 Pseudomonadota bacterium
AGGCAGTGCCGGTCGGTGTCGGTGCCATGGCGGCGATCCTGGGCCTGACCGACCAGCAGGTGAGCGAGGCCTGCTCGCAAGCCCGCCGCGCGCCGGACGGCGGCGACGAAGTGGTCGCGCCGGCCAACTTCAATGCGCCGGCACAGGTCGTCATCGCCGGTCACAAGGGGGCAGTGGAGCGTGCCTGCAGCGCCGCCAGGTCGCTCGGCGCGAAGCGCGCGCTGCTGCTGCCGGTTTCCGCGCCGTTCCACTCCTCGCTGCTCGCCCCTGCTGGCGAGCGGCTGCGGCACGCGCTTGCCGACGTCGAGGTCCGCGCGCCGCGCATCCCGCTGATGAACAACGTCGACGTCGCGGTGCAATCCGAACCGGAAGGCATTCGTGACGCGCTGGTGCGGCAGGCCTTCGGGCCGGTGCGCTGGGTCGAGGTGGTGCAGGCGCTCGCGGACCGCGGCGTGGACCGGTTCGTGGAGTTCGGTCCGGGCAAGGTGCTCACCGGCCTGGTGAAGCGCATCGCTCCGCAGGCCCGTACCGACTCGGTGCACGACGCCGCTTCGCTCGCACAGACCCTGGAGTCGTTCAGATGACGGTCGCCGCAGATTCGCCCCAGGCGGGCGCAGGCAGTCCTGGCAGTCCTGGCGCCGGGCCGCTCGCCGGCTCGGTCGCGCTGGTCACCGGCGCTTCCCGTGGCATCGGCGCGGCCATCGCGGCCGAGCTCGCGGCGCAGGGCGCACTGGTCATCGGGACCGCCACTTCGCAGGAAGGCGCGAGCCGGATCGATGCCGCATTGCCCGGCGCGAGTGCCGGCGCGGTGCTGGACGTCGTGGACGCCGCCGGCTGCGAGGCCCTGGTGGACCGCATCGTCGATCAGCACGGCCGCCTGGACGTGCTGGTCAACAATGCGGGCATCACCCGGGACAGCCTGGCGATGCGGATGAAGGACGCGGCCTGGCAGGAGGTGATCGACACCAACCTCACGGCCGTGTTCCGGCTGTCCCGGCTGGTGCTGCGCCCGATGATGAAGCAGCGCTACGGCCGCATCGTCAACATCACCTCGGTGGTCGGCTCATCCGGCAATGCGGGGCAGGTCAACTATGCCGCTGCCAAGGCGGGCGTGGCCGGCATGACGCGGGCGCTCGCGCGCGAGGTCGGCAGCCGCGGCATCACGGTGAATTGTGTCGCGCCCGGCTTCATCGATACCGACATGACGCGCGCGCTCTCGGCCGAACAGGTCGCTGCGCTGACGCAGCAGATACCGCTCGGGCGCCTTGGGCAGGCGGAGGACATCGCCGCGGCGGTGGCGTTCCTCGCCGGCAGGGGTGGTGCCTACATCACGGGCGTCACGTTGCCGGTCAACGGAGGCATGCACATGGCCTAGGCGGGCCGCTGCCGATGCCGCCAGGCCGGTGCGCCGCCACGATGGCGCGTCACTGCGCCGTCACGGCGCTGATACAATTTCCGCTCGCCAAGAGCCGGCGGGCTTGTAACAGCCGTTCCCGACGATGGTCCTGGAGCAACGACGCATCGGCCAGCCGAATTACCACGGTGCGTTCACGGAAGGTACAACGCAAGGCCGGCGTCCGGTGGGTGCCGGCGGCAAGGATTGCCGGTTAACATGCCGGCCACACCATCGGGTCATCAGGTCATCAGGAGAAGCGTAAATGTCGGACATTGAACAGCGCGTCAAGAAGATCGTCGCGGAGCAGCTGGGCGTCAACGAGGCGGAAGTCAAGAACGCTTCCTCGTTCGTCGACGACCTCGGCGCGGATTCGCTCGACACGGTGGAATTGGTGATGGCTCTGGAAGACGAGTTCGGCACCGAGATCCCGGACGAGCAGGCGGAGAAGATCACCACCGTCCAGCAAGCCATCGACTTCGTGAAGGCGAACCAGAAGGCCTGATGGAAAAACGCCGCGTCGTCATCACCGGGCTCGGACTGGTATCGCCGGTCGGCAACGATGTCGAGACCGGCTGGTCCAACATCGTCGCCGGACGCTCCGGCATCGGCCCGATCTCGCGGTTCGACGCCTCGACATTCACGACCCGATTTGCCGGGGAGGTAAAGGGGTTCAACGTTGCCGACTGGATGCCGGCGAAGGAAGCCCGCCACTTCGACACCTTCATCCACTACGGCGTCGCCGCTTCGCTCCAGGCCTTCCGCGACAGCGGACTGGAGGTGGACGAGAAGAATGCCGAGCGCATCGGCGTCTTCGTCGGTTCCGGCATCGGCGGGCTGCCGCTGATCGAGGAGACGCACGTCGAGATGCTCAACCGCGGCATCCGCCGCGTCTCGCCCTTCTTCGTGCCCGGCTCCATCATCAACATGGTGTCCGGCCAGCTCTCGATCATGCTCGGGCTCAAGGGGCCGAACTACGCCATCGTGAGCGCCTGCACCACGGGGCTGCACTGCATCGGCGACGCCGGCCGCATGATCGCCTACGGCGATGCCGACGTGATGGTGGCCGGTGGCGCGGAATCGACCGTCTCTCCGCTCGGCGTCGGCGGCTTCGCGGCCGCACGGGCGCTCTCCACCCGCAACGACGACCCGCCGACGGCGAGCCGGCCGTGGGACAAGGACCGGGACGGGTTCGTCCTGGGCGAAGGCGCCGGCGTCGTCATCCTGGAAGAGCTGGAGCATGCGCGCCGGCGCGGGGCCCGCATCTACGGCGAGCTGGTCGGGTTCGGCATGAGCGCGGACGCCCACCACATCACTTCGCCGGACATGGATGGCCCCTATCGCGGGATGCGCAACGCGATGCAGAACGCGCGCGTGAATCCCGACGAGGTGCAGTACGTCAATGCCCACGGGACGTCCACCGTGCTCGGCGACGCCAACGAGACCGGCGCGATCAAGCTCGCCTTCGGCGACGCCGCCCGCCGGCTGGTGGTCAACTCGACCAAGTCGATGACCGGCCACCTGCTCGGCGCTGCCGGTGGCGTGGAGGCGGTGTTCACCACCCTGGCGGTGCATCACCAGGTGTCGCCGCCCACCATCAACATCTTCAACCAGGATCCCGAGTGCGACCTGGACTACTGCGCCAACGAGGCGCGGCCCATGCGCATCGATGTCGCGATCTCGAACTCCTTCGGCTTCGGCGGCACCAACGGCACGCTGGTGATCCGTCGGTTCGGCTGACCCGCATCCGGGCCAGGCCATGTCGCTCGCCCTGAACGTCGATGCCGGCGCCCGGCGTGGTGCCAGCCGCCTCGCCCGGGCGCTGGTCGCGGCGATGTGCGCCATGCTGCTGATGTCGGCCTGGAGCGGCTGGCAAGTGGGGGAAGGCGAGGCGGCCGACCCGCGCCGCTGGTGGCTGCCGCTTGCCTGCGCGCTGGCTTGCCTGGCCTGCTCGCTGCCCTGGCTGCGGCGCGCGGCGACGCGGGAGCGGACATTGCGGCTGCTCGTCGCGCCCGACGGCGCTGCCCGGCTCTCGGGCGCATCCGCCTTCGCGCCGGTCGCGGCGGAGGTTGTCGGCGCCTGGCGGCTCGGCCGCGTTCTCTACCTGAGGCTGCGACCGGCGGGCGCGCGCCGTGACTGCCGCCTGCTGTTGCTGCAGTCGGACGTCACCCCGGCCGAGTGGCAAGGCCTGCGTCGCTGGCAGGTCTGGCTGCGGCGGTCCCTTTACGCACATCGAATCAACGCGAGGTCAGCATGAAGCGGTTTCCATCCATCCTCCGGGCAGGCGCCTTTGCCCTGACGACCTTCCTGGCCGCCACGCTGCTGCCCGCCGCCGCCCAGGCCCAGCGGATCGTGCTGCCGAGCTTTGCCGACCTGGTGGATCGAATCGGCGACGCGGTGGTGAACATCCGGACCACCCAGCTGGCGAACGCCCGCTCGGGGCCGCAGCTCCCCGAGCTCGACCCCAACGATCCCTTCTACGAGTTCTTCCGGCGGTTCTTTCCGCCGGGGACCATTCCCGGGCCCGGTCAGGGCCCGCGCGGCCAGCGGCCGGAAGGGCCGCGCCAGGAGGTGCCGCGCGGCGTCGGCTCGGGCTTCATCATCTCCACGGATGGCTACCTGCTCACCAACCATCACGTGGTGGAAGGCGCCGACGAGATCTATGTGACGCTGCCGGACAAGCGCGAGTACAAGGGCAAGCTGGTGGGTTCGGACCAGCGCACCGACGTGGCGCTGGTGAAGATCGAGGCGCAGAACCTGCAGATGCTCAAGATCGGGGCCTCGCAGGCATTGCGGGTCGGGGACTGGGTGCTCGCCATCGGCTCGCCGTTCGGCCTGGACAGCACGGTCACCGCGGGCATCGTCTCCGCGCTTGGTCGCGAGACCGGCGACTACCTTCCCTTCATCCAGACCGACGTTGCCGTGAACCCGGGCAACTCCGGCGGGCCGCTGATCAACATGGCCGGTGAGGTCGTCGGCATCAATTCCCAGATCTACAGCCGCACCGGCGGCTTCATGGGCATTTCCTTCGCGATCCCGATCGACGAGGCGATGCGGGTGGCCGACCAGCTCCGCACCTCGGGCCGCGTGGTCCGCGGGCGCATCGGGGTGGGCATCGCCGAGGTCACCAAGGATGTCGCCGAGCCGCTCGGACTGGACAAGCCGGTCGGCGCGCTGGTGCGCAGCGTGGAGCAGGGTGGCCCGGCAGACCGGGCCGGACTGCAGGTCGGCGACATCATCCTGGAGTTCGACGGCAAGCAGATCGAGCGCTCGAGCGACCTGCCGCGCATCGTCGGCGGAACCCGGCCGGGATCGAAGGTCACCATCAAGCTGTGGCGCCAGGGCGCAACCCGCAATGTCACGGCCACCGTCGGCGAGATGACGCCCGAGCGCACCGCGCGAGCCGGAAGCCGCGAGCCGTCTCCCGGTCCGCAGGCGAGCGCGACCTGGCTCGGCATCGCGGCTTCGGACCTCGGCGAGCAGCAGCGCGAGTCGCTGCGGGTCCGCGGCGGGGTGGCCGTCGAGAGCGTTGCCGAAGGCAGCCCGTCCGCCCGTGCCGGCGTGCGTCCGGGCGACGTGATCCTGCAGGTCAACAACGAGGAGGTCACCTCGGCCTCGCAGTTCAACGCCCTCGTGTCCAAGCTGGACCGCGAGAAGTCGCTGGTGCTGCTGGTGCGCCGCGGTGACGCCGCCCAGTACGTGCCGATCAAGCCATAGTGCAGGAGGCGGGGCGGCCGCGCGATGAAACAACCCCCACGCTCACTGCGTTCGCTGCCCCCCGAGGGGGCGAGTCAGTGGCTTCGGGCGGCCGGGCGCCACTGAATGAAACAACCCCCACGCTCACTGCGTTCGCTGCCCCCCGGGGGGGCCAGTCAGTGGCTTCGGGCGGCCGGGCGCCACTGCTGACCATGCAACACATCCGCAATTTCTCCATCATCGCGCACATCGACCATGGCAAGTCCACGCTTGCGGACCGGCTGATCCAGCGCTGCGGCGGCCTGTCGGACCGCGAGATGGAGCAGCAGGTGCTGGACTCGATGGCGCTCGAGCGGGAGCGCGGCATCACCATCAAGGCGCAGACGGCGTCGCTGCGCTATCGCGCACGCGACGGGCGCGACTACCAGCTCAACCTGATCGACACCCCCGGACACGTCGACTTCTCCTACGAGGTGAGCCGGTCGCTCTCGGCCTGCGAGGGGGCGCTGCTGGTGGTGGACGCATCGCAGGGCGTCGAGGCCCAGACGGTGGCCAACTGCTACACCGCGATCGATCTCGGCGTCGAGGTCGTGCCGGTGCTGAACAAGATGGACCTGCCGCAGGCGGACCCGGAGAACGCGCGGCTCGAGATCGAGGACGTGATCGGCATCGATGCCTCGAACGCGATCCCGGCGAGCGCCAAGACCGGCATGGGTATCGACGAGATACTGGAGGCGGTGGTCAACCGGATGCCCGCGCCCCGGGGCGATCCCGCGGCGCCGCTGCAGGCGCTGGTGATCGATTCCTGGTTCGACAACTATGTCGGGGTGGTGATGCTGGTGCGGGTGTTCAACGGCCGCATCGCCGTCAAGGACCGCATCCGGCTGATGGCCGCGGACCTTGCCCAGACGGTCGACCAGCTCGGCGTCTTCACGCCGCGCTCGGTGGCGCGCGAGGCGCTGTCCGCGGGCGAGGTCGGCTTCGTCATCACCGGGCTGAAGGAGCTCAAGGCCGCCAAGGTGGGGGACACGATCACCCATGTGAACCCGGCGGCCGATGCGCCGTTGCCGGGCTTCAAGGAGATCAAGCCCTCCGTCTTCGCCGGCCTCTACCCGATCGAGGCGAGCGAGTACGAGGCGCTGCGCGACGCGCTGGAGAAGCTGCGCCTGAACGACGCGTCGCTGCACTTCGAGCCGGAGACGTCGCAGGCGCTCGGCTTCGGCTTTCGTTGCGGCTTCCTCGGCATGCTGCACATGGACATCGTCCAGGAGCGGCTCGAGCGGGAGTACGGCATGGATCTCATCACCACCGCGCCGACGGTGGTGTACGAGGTGGTGCTGACCGACGGCACGGTGCAGCAGGTGGAGAATCCCGCGCGCATGCCGGAATCGTCCCGCACCGCGGAGATCCGCGAGCCGATCGTGAAGGTGGTCGTCTTCGTGCCGCAGGAGTATGTCGGCCCGGTGATCACGCTCTGCACCGGCAAGCGCGGCATCCAGCAGGACCTGGCCTACCACGGCCGCCATGTGCATCTGACCTATGAGATGCCGATGAGCGAGATCGTGATGGACTTCTTCGACCGGTTGAAGTCGGTCTCGCGCGGATACGCCTCGATGGACTACGAGTTCCTGGAGTACCGCGCCTCGGACGTGGTGAAGCTCGACCTGCTGATCAACGGCGACAAGGTGGACGCGCTCTCGGTCATCGTGCACCGCTCCAATGCGGTGGCCCGCGGCCGCGAGGTCGCTGCCCGCATGCGCGAGCTCATTCCACGGCAGATGTTCGACGTGGCGGTCCAGGCCGCGATCGGCAGCCAGATCGTCGCCCGGGAGAACATCAAGGCCATGCGCAAGAACGTGCTGGCCAAGTGCTACGGCGGCGACATCAGCCGCAAGCGCAAGCTGCTGGAGAAGCAGAAGGCCGGCAAGAAGCGCATGAAGCAGGTGGGCTCGGTCGAGATCCCCCAGGAAGCCTTCCTTGCGGTCCTGCAGGCCTCTTAAGATGCGCCACGACGGGTCCGGCGGCACAATGCCCGCGACCTCGCTCCCATTTCGCTCCGGACACCCATGAATTTCGCGCTGATCCTGTTCCTGCTGACCGTATTCACCCTCTGCATCTGGCTGCTGGATGTCTTCGTGCTGGCGCCGGGCCGTCGCCGCGAAGCCGCCCGCCGCATCGCGAGCTGGGAGAAGGAGATGGCCGCGCGCGGCGCGACGCCCAGCGCGGACGCCCGGGTGAAGATCCGGGAAGCCGCCGTCCGGCGACCCGCCTGGCTGGAATACACCGCCGGCCTGTTCCCGGTGTTCATCGTGGTGTTCCTGCTCCGCTCGTTCCTCTTCGAGCCGTTCAAGATCCCGTCCGGGTCCATGATCCCGACCTTGCTGGTGGGCGACCTGATCCTGGTGAACAAGTACACCTACGGGGTCAGGCTACCGGTCGTCCACACCAAGGTGCTGGACGTCGGCTCGCCCCAAAGGGGGGACACCATGGTTTTCCGCTATCCGCTGGACGAATCGGTGGACTACATCAAGCGGGTGGTCGGCCTGCCCGGCGACAAGGTCACCATAAGAAACAACAGGTTAGTGATCAACGACCAGGAAGTTCCGCTGGTTCCGGCCGGCGAGTTCTACGACACGGAGCAGGGCCGCTATGTTCCACAATACCTAGAGACCTTGGGAGAAGTCCCCCATAAGCTATTGACAGACTTGAATAATCCGACTCTCATAAGGCCCATGCAAGGTGGCCGGACGGGCGATGCCTGCAACTACTCGCCTGCCGGCATGACCTGCATCGTGCCTCCCCGGAGCTACTTCGTCATGGGCGACAACCGGGAGAACAGCCTGGACAGCCGCTACTGGGGATTCGTGCCGGAGAAGAACATCGTGGGCAAGGCGTTCTTCATCTGGATGAACTTCAGCGACCTGA
>JAEWEW010000388.1 GCA_023389175.1 Pseudomonadota bacterium
GGACGAGATGGGCCAATCGATATCGCTACAGCTGCAGCGCACGTTGAGCATTGCTCCGGCGCTGCAACGGTCCCTGCAGTTGCTGCAGATGAACGCGCTGGAGTTCGAGCAGGAAATCAACCAGGCGCTCAGCAACAACCCGCTGCTCGAAATGGACGAGGGCGCCGACAACGCATCCTCCGATGGCGTGACCGCGGATTCCGCAGTAAACGACGGCGAGGTAGCGCAGGAACTGGGGGCCGGCAGCGTCGATGGCGAGGACTCCTTCGAGTCGAGCGCCGAGGCCGCCACCTATGGCGACGATCCCTATGACGCGCCCGACAGCTATGAGCGCCTCGCCTCCGACGACGCGGTGGAAGACATGGGCGACGACTACGGCGCCTTTGACTCGGCCGACCACGACGTCGCCACGGGCGCCGACGCTACGATCGATGGCGCGATGATGGACGGCGAGCTGACGGGCGCCGTCACTGCCGAGCTGACCGAGGCCGCCGGCGACGAGTTCAACGAGCACCTGTCGGACTGGAGCGCCAGCAACCGGACGGCGCCGGGCGAAGGTCTGTCCGCGCTCGACCTGGCGCCGTCGCTCGATTCCCTGCGCGACCACCTGCTGGAGCAGCTTGCCGCCCTGCGGCTTAGCGACCTGGACCGCCAGCTCTGCGAGGTGGTGATCGACAGCCTCGACCCGGCGGGCTACCTGCGGGAATCGCTGGAGGATCTGTTGGAGCTGATCACCCGGCTTGCCGGAACGCGCGGCAAGCCGCCGATCGAGCTCGGGGACCTTCAGATCGCGCTTCATCGGGTCCAGAGCTTCGATCCGGCCGGTGTCGGCGCCCGCAGCATGGAGGAGTGCCTCAAGCTGCAGCTGCGCGGCATTCCGGACGAGGCCCCGGGCAAGGCGGTGGCGCAGGCCATCGTGGAGTCGCACCTCCAGCTGCTGGCCCGCAACGACTTCCGCGGCATTGTCGCTGCCACCGGCGCAGACGAGGCCGACCTGTCGGCTGCGACCCGCCTCATCCGGTCGCTCGATCCCAAGCCGGGGCTCGGCTTCGGGCGGGACCGGGTGGTATTCGCGGTCCCGGAGGTGATCGTCAAGAAGGTGAAAGGTACCTGGGTGGCCGCGCTGCATCCGGGCGCGACGCCGCGGATCCGTCTCAATGCGCAGTACGCCAGCATCGTCGCCCGCAATGAAGGCGGACAGTGCAGCGGCCTGAGCTCGCAGCTGCAGGAAGCGAAGTGGCTGATGCGCAGCATCGAGCAGCGCGCCAACACGATCGAGAAGACCGCCGCCGCGATCGTCGCCCGCCAGCAGGCGTTCTTCGAGCACGGAGACATCGGCCTGCAACCCCTCAAGCTCGCGGACATCGCGGCCGACGTCGGGATCCATGAATCGACCGTCTCGCGCGTGGTGAACAGCAAGTACCTGCAGTGCCCCGCGGGCCTGATCCCCATGCGGCGCTTCTTCACCAGCCATGTGGAGACCGCGGCCGGCGACGCCTGCTCGGCGACCGCCGTCAAGGCGATGATCCGGCAACTGGTGGACAGCGAAACGCCGTCGGAACCGCTCTCGGACCACCGGCTCGCCAAGCTGCTCGCGCAGCGGGGTATCCGGATCGCGCGCCGCACCGTCACCAAGTACCGGGATGCGCTCGGTATCGAGGCGGCGGATCTGCGGCGGCAGCTCAACCATCCGGGCACGGAGGCCGTTGCGCCTTCCGACGGCCCGGGCAACGGCAGGACGAAGGACGCCGACGGCGCGGCGAAGGAAGGCACTCGCCGCCGCGTGAAGGTATCGCGGCCGCCCACGTCGCGCCGGCCGCCTTCCGAACCCGCCCTGCATGCCTGACCGGCCCGGACCGCTCGGAGACACTGAAATGGAAAACTACACGCAAACCGGCTCCTCCTCGGGCCGGTCGCTGGAATCGCTATATGCGCGCTCACTGGACGACGAGGAGCGGTTCCATACCCGCAACGGCGTCTTCTATCCGACCGGCTCCGCGTTGCTCGCGCTTCCGGACGAGGAGCACCTCGGCAGGATGGTCGATCTGCTGTCCGGCGGAGGCGTCGCAAGCAGCGACATCACGCTGCTGCGGCCGGAACAGATGAAGGAGATCATCGACCGCTCCCAACGCGATGCCGGCGTGCTGTCCCGCATCGTCTCGGCGGAGCTGAAGCAGCTCAAGATCCTCGAGCAGCTTGCCGACACAGGCAACAGCTTCGTGCTGGTCAAGGCAGATGACGACAGCGCGCCGCTCCTGCAGCGCGTCGGCCTCGAGGCGGGGGCCACCAAGGGGCTGCTCTACCACACGCTCGCGGTGGAGGAGCTGCCGGTGGGGAAGGAAACCATCCCGGGCGACAGCCCGTTCGGCATGAACGAGGTGATACGGACCCAGGAGTCCGATGCGGACGTGGAGAAGCGCTCCCGCGGCTGAGCACGTGGGCACACCCCTTGCCTTCTCGAGTGCGCTAAGACAAACCACAGGAGAAACGTCATGTTGTATTGGGCAGCAGTATTTCTGGTAATCGGTCTTGTGGCCATGCTCCTCGGAGCGGGTGGGGTCGCCGGCGTCTCGATGAACATTGCGTGGATCCTGTTCGTCGTCGGCATCGTGATGGCGATCATCTTCTTCGTCCTGGGCCGACGGCCGAAGCTGTAGCACCCACGGTTGCGCCGCGGCTCGCGGCGCAACCGCTGGACCGGCGCCTTGCGCGCCCAAGTATCGACGGGGCGCCTCTTCCCTGGAGGGGCGCCCCGTCTCCATGTTCAACGCACGCATTCCGGAGATCTCATGATGAAGATGCCTTTGACCGACCGTTCACGGCTGGCACCGGCTACCGCCGCGGCCGTCCTGGTGCTCGGCCTCGCCCTGGCCGGCTGCGACCGGTCCGACGATACGAAGACCGACGGGGCGGTGACGCCCGCGACGCCGGCGTCCTCGACCACCCCCTCCTCCAACGCTGCACCGCCGGCGTCGGGAGCGAGCCCGGCCGGCAACGCCCAGGGCCAGCCAACCGGTTCGGCCGGCAGCGGCCCCTCCAGCGACAGCTCCGGCGCGGCGGGTGGCGGTTCCTCCACGGCCACCTCCGGCGCCTCCACTGCCGGACCGGCTTCGGCGCCTCAGGGCGGCGAGTCGCTCACCAGCACCAGCGCTGCGGGCGGCGGCTCCGGCGCGAACGTCCAGGGTGACGCCTCGGAAACCCGGGGTGGCCGGGATGCCAAGGAAACCAATCCACAAACCTTGAGCAAGCAGGAAGAGAAGGGCGGGATGCCCGAGGCGCTCCAGAGCGGCCACAGCCATTCCAGCACGGCGCTGGATGCGCCCCAGGAAGAGAACCGGGAGTCCCAGGAAGGGAAGCAGTAGGTGCGCTCTTCCTCGTGCGCGCCCACCAGGAAGGGGAGAGCTTGGCGGGCCGTCGCCGCTGCTGCAGTGGCCGTGTTGGCCGCGGGTTGCGGCGGCAATGACGACGAGATCGCGGCCGCACCTCCTCCAGCGCCGATCCCCTCACCTGCGCCGTCACCGGCGCCCGCACCCACGACCTACCTCGCCGGCGCGGCGGACAGCGTCGCGCTACCGGCGGCCGAGCTGGACGCAGTCGTCGCGAAGTCGACCGCCGCCGGTCTTGCCGGCGCCGCCCGGTGCGACGTCGTGGTCGTGTCGATCGACTATCGCACGGTCGCGGCCGATGGCGTCACGCCGGCGACCGCCTCCGGCGCGGTGCTGATTCCGGGGGGCACGGCCTGCCCCGGTCCGTATCCGCTGGTTGCCTACTCGCGGGGTACCGATCTGGAACAGACCCGCGCCATGGCGACGCCGGGTGACAGCGAGACGTCGCTTGTGGCGGCGTTCCTGGCGGGCCAGGGCTTCATGGTGGCCGCGACCGACTACCTCGGCTACGCCCGCTCCGACCATCCCTTCCATCCCTACCTGCATGCCGCCAGCGAGGCGACCGCCAACGTGGACGCGCTGCGTGCGGCGCGCGAGCTGGCAGCCCAGCGCAACGTCGCGCTGGACGGCAAGGTCTTCGTGACCGGTTACTCGCAGGGCGGCCATGCCTCGATGGCGACCCAGAAGCTGCTGGAGACGAGCCTGACCGGCGAGTTCGCGCTGGCGGGTGCCGGCCACATGTCGGGCCCGTACGACCTCACCGGCTCGCTCGTCGAATCGGTGCAGGGCCTGCCCGCCGGCGAGCTGGGGTCGACCTACTATGTGCCCTTCGCGGTCACCTCGTTGCAGCGGGTCTACGGCAACATCTATGCGTCGCCTTCGGAGTTCTTCGAGTCGCCGTATGACGAGGAGGTGGAGACACTGTTCCCCACCCCGGCCGGCGTCGGCGTGGAAGACCTGATCCTGGAAGGCCGGTTGCCGTTGCTGCTGGACAGCCTGGTGACCGACGGGTTCGTCAATGCGACGCTCGATCCCGCCTCGCCCTTGCGCGCGGCGCTCGCTGCCAACTCGCCGATCGACTTCGCGCCCAGGACGCCGACGCTGCTCTGTGGCGGGTCACGGGATCCGGTGGTCGGCTTCGGCAACACCGAACGTGCGCTCGCGGCCTTCCAGGGCGCCGGCGCGACCGCCGTGTCCGCGCTCGACGTGGAGAACGAGCCGGCATACGCGGACCTGTTGCGAGACGACACGTTGCCGGTCGCGCTCGATACCGGCTACCACGCCACGCTCGTGCCGCCGCTGTGCCTGCTGCAGGTCCGCCAGCTGTTCCAGACGCTCCGCTGACCCGGGAGGGTCAGCGATCGTCGATGCCGTCGCTCTTGTCGGAGCGGCGGGTGGGTGAGTCCGGTGGCGCTTCGCTTCGCTGCATGTCGCGGCCGGCCTGGTCCGTGTCCTGGCGCCCGCGCTTCAGGTCGTCTTCCGCCCGCCGGAACACCTCCCGCGGTCCGTCGCCGGTGGTCGGGTACTTCTCCGGCGCCGGCGCCTCGGCGGGCGGAAAGGGGGCGGGTCGGGTAGGCTTGGTGGACGCCATCTGTGCCTCGCGGTGCTTGGGAGAGTTCCGGACCCGCAAGAAGCTCGCCCGCGCGGCGCGTGTGCACGGCCGGCGCGACCCGGTCAGCCGACCCCCGGCGTCACGGCATCCCACACCAGCTTCGTCCCGGTGGCGAGCAGCGACAGGTCGATGAAGACCAGGAACGCCCGCTCCGGGATCCTGCGTATGAAGCGAAGGCCGATCCAGTAGCCCACCGGCACCACGGGCGCGAGCAGCAGCGACGCGCCCAGGTTGGCGCTGTCCAGCAGGCCGAGCAAGCCGTACGGAACCAGCTTCACGTAGTTGACCACGGCGAAGAAGTAGGCCGTGGTGGCCACCAGCGTGAGCTTGGCGATGCGAAGCGGCAGCAGGTACTGCAGCAGCGGCGGCCCGCCGGCATGCGCGATGGTGCTGGTGAAGCCCGAGACGCCGGACCACAACAGGGCGCGTCCGGTCGAATCGGAGCCGACAGGTGGCCTGCCGCCACGCCGCCGGCTCACGATCCGATGCAGCGCGAACACCAGGCATTCCACCCCGAGCAGGCCCTTGACCCACCGCACATCGAGCGTCTTGAACACCAGCGCGCCGACCAGGATGCCGATCAACGCGCCGGGTATCAGCCGTCCGAGGAGCCGCGCATCCAGCTCTCGGCGGTATGCCCAGATCCCGAGCAGGTCCAGCGCGCACAGGATCGGCAGCATGATCGCGGCGGCCTGCTGCGGGGCGATCGCGATGGCCATCAGCGGAACCGCGAGCAGGCCGATGCCGCCGGCGGCCGATGCCTTGGAAAAGCCCGCAAGCAGGACCGCGAGCGTGGCGGTGAGGTAGTAGAGGGACGGCTCGGCGACCCCGGCCGGACTCAACGCGCTGGCTCTTGGACAGGCCGGCCCGGACGACTGCGCCCGCCGCAGGCGGATCGCCTGCCGATGCCCGGCTGATCGCGGCTCACAGGATGCGGCAGGCCTCGTCGAACGACAGGCGCGGCAGCCGGCCCATCACCTTCGCCGGGTCCCCCACGCCTATGTTGCAGAGGAAGTTCGACTTGATGGTGCCTTCCGGGAAGAACTCGCGATCCACCGTCGCGTTGTCAAAGCCGGACATCGGCCCGGCGCCGAGCCCGACGGCGCGGATCGCCATGATGAGGTAGGCCCCGCCGAGCGTGCCGTTGCGGAAGGCGGCGGTCTGGCGCTTGGCGGCGTTCTGCTCGCCGACGAAGCCGTCCTTCGCCTGCGGCTTGTGCGGGAAGACCCGGGGAAGGTTCTCGTGGAAGTGGAGATCGTAGGCAACGATGGCGGTCACCGGCGCAGCCATCGTCTTCTCCAGGTTGCCGGGCGTGAGCGCCGGCCGCAGACGCTCCTTCGCCTCGCGGCTGCGCAGGAACAGGAACCGGGCCGGCTGCCCGTTGGAGGCAGTCGGTCCCATGCTGGCAAGCTCGTAGATCCGGCGCAGCTGCTCGTCGGTCACCGGCTGGTCCAGCCAGCCGTTCTGCGTGCGGGCCTCGAGGAACAGTGCGTTGCGTGCTGCAAGGTCGATCATCACGGGGCTCCGGGAGGCTAGACGCGCTCGATCAGGGTGGCGATCCCCTGGCCGACGCCGATGCACATGGTGGCCACGGCATAGCGGCCACCGGCGCGCTGGAGCTGATGGACCGCGGTGAGGACGAGGCGTGCGCCGGACATGCCGAGCGGATGGCCGAGCGCGATCGCGCCGCCGTTCGGGTTCACCTTGGGGGAATCGTCGGGAATGCCGAGGTCGCGCAGCACGGCGAGCCCTTGCGAGGCAAAGGCCTCGTTGAGCTCGATCACGTCGACCTGGTCGAGCCGCACGCCGGTCTTGTCCAGCAGCCGCCGGGTGGCCGGGGCCGGACCCACGCCCATGATGCGCGGCGCGACGCCGGCGGTCGCCATGGCGACCAGCCGCGCACGCGGCTTCAGCCCGAAGCGCTCGACCGCCTTCGCCGAGGCAATGATCATCGCCGCGGCGCCGTCGTTCACGCCGGAGGCATTGCCGGCGGTCACCGTGCCGTTCGCGCGCACGATCGGCTTCAGCTTGGCGAGCGCCTCCAGGCTGGTCTCCCGCGGATGCTCGTCGCGGCTGACCACCACCGGATCGCCCTTGCGCTGCGGGATCTCGACCGGGACGATCTCCTCGTCGAAGTAGCCCGACTTCTGCGCAGCGGCGGCCCGCTGCTGGCTGCGCAAGGCGAAGGCATCCTGGTCCTCGCGGCTCACCTTGAAGTCCGCCGCGACGTTCTCCGCCGTCTC
Organism: Pseudomonadota bacterium; assembly: GCA_023389175.1. Classification (GTDB taxonomy): domain Bacteria; phylum Pseudomonadota; class Gammaproteobacteria; order Burkholderiales; family Burkholderiaceae_E; genus Lautropia. The sequence continues at coordinate 7,242 of JAEWEW010000388.1, forward strand.
CGGCATCTGGTCGGTGCCGTACTCCGACTTCATCCGCGGGTTGACGAAACGCCAGCCGATGGTGGTGTCGTAGACCGCGTTCGTCCGCGAGAAGGCCGACTCCGCCTTTGGCATCACGAACGGGGCGCGCGACATGCTCTCCACGCCACCGGCAATGCCGAGATCGATCTCCCCGGTGCGCACGGCGCGGGCGAGCGAGCCGACAGCATCCATGCCGGAGCCGCACAGCCGGTTGATGGTCGCCCCCGGCACCTCCTGCGGCAGGCCTGCGAGAAGCAGCGCCATCCGGGCGACGTTGCGGTTGTCCTCGCCGGCCTGGTTGGCACAGCCGTAGAGCACTTCCTCGATCGCGGCCGGATCGAGCTTGGGATTGCGCGCGAGCAGCGCGCGCAACGGGATCGCGGCAAGGTCATCGGCGCGCACGCCGGCGAGCGCGCCGCCGTAGCGCCCGATGGGCGTGCGAACCGCGTCGCAGATGAAGGCTTCGTTCATGGGAGATTCTCCAGTTGCAGGGGGCTGGCGGATGCCGCCTCAGGGCGTGCCGCCGGTGCGGCGCTCAGCGGGCCCGCGAAAGCGGCGCGCCGGTCATCGCGCGCAGCTCGTCGAAATCCAGGCCGTCGATCCATTCGAGCGCCACCAGGCCGTCGGGGGTGACGTCGATGACCGCATGATCGGTGTAGATCCGCGCGACGCAGCCGATGCCGGTGATCGGATAGGTGCAGCGCTCGACGATCTTGGGTTCGCCGTCGCGGGTGCGATGCTCCATCATCACGTAGGTCTTCTTCGCGCCGATGGCGAGATCCATCGCGCCGCCGACCGCCGGGATCGCGTCGGGCGCGCCGGTATGCCAGTTGGCGAGATCGCCGGTCATCGAGACCTGGAAGGCCCCGAGCACGCAGAAGTCGAGGTGGCCGCCGCGCATCATCCCGAACGAGTCGGCATGATGGAAGAACGAGCCGCCCGGCAGCAGGGTCACCGGCTGCTTGCCGGCATTGATCAGGTCCTCGTCCTCCTCGCCCTTCGGCGGCGCGGGCCCCATGCCGAGCACGCCGTTCTCGGAATGGAGGAGGATCTCGCGATCGGGCGGCAGGTGGTTGCCCACCAGGGTCGGCAGGCCGATGCCGAGGTTGACGACCGCGCCGTCCGGGATGTCGCGCGCAAGGCGCGCCGCCATCTGGTCGCGCGTCATGCGCTTGTAGCCGCTGGTCATTGTGTGCCCTCCGGTCGCGAAGCGCGACCACCTCCCCGAGGGAGGAGAGCGTCGCCTTCGGGCGGCCGTGCGGCGACGCTCGGCTCCTCGACCTTCACCACCCGCTGCACATGGATGCCGGGGGTTATCACGCTCTCCGGATCCAGTGCGCCCAGCGCCACGACCTCGGTCACCTGCACGATGGCGCAGCGCGCGGCCGTCGCCATGATCGGCCCGAAGTTGCGCGCCGTCTTGCGATAGACCAGGTTGCCCCAGCGGTCCGCCTTGAGCGCCTTGATCAGCGCAAAGTCCGCATGGATGGGGTACTCCAGCACATAGTCCCGGCCGTTGATGCGACGGGTCTCCTTGCCTTGCGCGAGCAGCGTGCCGAAGCCGGTGGGCGTGAAGAAGCCGCCGATGCCGGCGCCGGCGGCGCGGATGCGCTCGGCGAGGTTGCCCTGCGGCACCAGCTCCAGCTCGATGTCGCCGGCGTGGTAGAGGCCGTCGAAGACGTAGGAATCGGTCTGCCGCGGGAACGAGCAGATGATCTTGCGCACCCGCCGCGCCTTCAGCAGCGCGGCCAGGCCGGTCTCCCCGTTGCCGGCGTTGTTGTTGACGATGGTGAGGTCGCGCGCGCCCTGCGCAATCAACGCATCGATCAGCGCGGCCGGCATGCCGGCGAGCCCGAAGCCGCCGATCATGACGGTGGCGCCGTCATGGATGCCGGCCACCGCGGCTTCCACGCTGGGCACTATCTTGTCGATCATGTCGTCCAGGCCAGGTGAACCCGGCCGTTCGAGGATCCCGATGCGCTCAGCTGAAGCACCGGGCTGGGTGAAGTCCCACCGGGCATTACAGCCGCGGCCGCAGGGCGTGTCAAATCACGGCCCTGCGGCCCGTACAATCGCCCTCCCATGCCGGCCGAGTCCCGCCAGCGCCTCGCGCAGGCCCTGCTCTATCTCACGCCCCTGCTGTGGAGCGCCAACTACATCGGCGCGCGGGCCGCGGTCGACGTGATCGCGCCCCACCAGCTCGCGCTCGCCCGCTGGAGCGTGGCCTTCCTCGTAATGCTGCCGCCGGCACTGCCGGCGCTGCGCAGGACATGGCCGGGATGGCGGCACGAATGGAAGGCGATGCTGCTGCTTGGTGCGCTCGGCATGTGGATCTGCGGCGCCTTCGTCTACATCGGCGCGCGGACCACGCCGGCGGTCAACATCGGCCTCATCTACGCGCTCGCGCCGGTCCTGATCGCGATCCTTTCCGTACGGCTGCTTGGCGAGCGGCTGCGTGCCGTGCAGGTCGCGGGCGCGGCCGTGGCGATCGCCGGCGTCGCGGTGATCCTCTTCAAGGGGTCGGCTGCGGACCTGCTCGCGATCGAGCTCACCGTCGGCGATCTCTGGATCGCGGTCGCCATGCTGTCCTGGACCGCCTATTCGGTCCTGCTCAAGCGGATACCGAGCGTGCTGGACTCGTACGCCCGCCAGACCGTCATCACCTTCGCGGGGATGCTGGTGCTGCTGCCCTTCACCGCCGTCGAGGTGGCGATCCAGGGCATCGCGCCGCTCACCTGGGAGGTGGTCGGCCTGGTGCTGCTGGTCGCGCTGCTCCCGGGCTTCGGCGCCTACCAGGCGTATGCCTTCGTGCAGCGCGAGCTCGGGGCGGCTCGCACCGGGCTGATCCTCTACCTGGGGCCGATCTACGCGGCGCTGGTCGCATGGGCGCTGCTCGGCGAAGCGCCGCAGTGGTTCCACGTGGTGGGCGCGGCGCTCATCCTGCCGGGCATCTACCTGGCGACCCGCACTGAGGCGAAACCGGCCACCCGATAGGGATCAGCTCGCGGCGGGCGGGCCGCTGCTTCCTGTTCAGCGGTCGGCAGGTGCGCGAGCGGCACCGGCTCGTCCGGAAGCGCCGCCCGGACCGGCTCGAACAGCTGGTCGCGCACCACCGCCAGGCACAGCGGCGCCACCGTGCCGGCGTGGTAGCTGGCGAGCTGCGCCGGCGTCAGCGTGGCAGGAAAGAACGCTGCAAACGCCGGGACCTGCTCGACATCCACCAACGGCACCGCCACGCCGCGCGCTTCGAACGCCGCCCGGGCCTGCATCCCATTGCGGAAATCGACCACCGGATCGCGGGCGCCGCCGCACAAGAGCGTCGGCGCCCGCGGCGTCCAGGCGAGCAGCGTATTGCGCTCCAGCGCCTGGCGCAGGTTCGAGCCGGGCGTCTGCAGGTCGGCGACCAGACGCGGCGTGACCAGGTCTCCAAGCAACGGCGGCAACAGCCCCGACTCGATCAGCTGGCCGGGCGAGAGCGTGCCGGGAAGCAGGTCCTCGATGCCGCTGTCGTACGGCGGCTGGAAATAGTCGGACGGCGTGGCGTAGAGATTGCCGTAGGTCTGCTGGTAGCCGGTGAGCGTGTAGGCCAGGAACACGGTCGAGCCGGCGGTGCCGGCCGGCAGCAGGGAGAGGCCGGCAAGAAACGTCCCGCCAAGATCATAGGGGCCGGACGAATGACCCGCCGCAACGATCTCGAGATCCCGCTCCCGGTTGCGTTCGGCCACCCGCTGTGCCGCCATGCTGGCGTGCCCGCCCTGGGAATACCCGGCGAGGAAGACGCCGCGGCGCAGGCGCACGCCGAGCGGCGCCAATGCCGCGCGGGCGGCGCGGGCTGCATCGAGGATGGTCGTCGCCTCGGAGTCCGCCTCGAGGTAGGGATGATAGGGATAATCGGAGCGAGCGAAGCCGATGTAATCCGGGGCCACCACCGCATAGCCCTGCGCGGCGAACAGCGCGGCAAGCACCAGCGTCTCCGTCTCGTCGGGATCGGCAAGCGTACGGTCGCGCAGCAGGTCGGTGCCCTTGCCATAGGCGACCAGCGGGAACGGCTCGTCGCAGCCGGCACCGCCGGGCACCAGCAGCGCTGCCGACACCAGGATGGTGTCCTCGCCGCGCGGATCCTTGGTGCGATAGGTCAGCTCGCGCAGCGACACGTCGCAGCGTGCCGGGCCTGACACCGGCTGCATCCCATTGGCGGCGGTCAACTGGTCGATCGCAGCCTTGGTCAGGCCGGCCACCTCGGTGACTGCAACCGCCTCGCCGCGCTCGGCACCGTCGTCGCCGCCGCAGCCCCAGGCGAGCACCGCAATCGCCAAGGCGGCGCCGGAGAGTCGGAACAGGCGGCGGGACGCGCCCGGACACGGGCGGCGTGAGGGATGACGCAACGGGCAGAGGCTCGGACACGGCTCCATGACTTCCTCCGGCGAGCTTTCAGGATCGTATACCTCTAATCGTCGATCGCCGCTCCAGACTTGACCGCGCCCAGGGCGCGGACGTCGGCGCGCAGCCACCACAGCAGCACCAGGCCCGGCAACGCGGTCAGAACCGTCAGCATGAAGAACGCAGGCCAGCCGAAGCTCTCGACCATCACGCCGGAGGCCGGCCCGACGTAGACGCGGCCGACCGCCGCCAGCGCCGAGAGGAGCGCGTACTGCGCGGCGGAATAGCGCATGTCGGTCAGTGCCATCAGGAAGGCGACGAACGCCGCGGTGCCCAGGCCGCCGCACAGGTTCTCGACCCCGATCGCCGCGGCCATCAGCGCGTAGCTCTTGGGCAGCACCGCCAGCAGCCAGTAGCCGAAGTTCGACACCGCCTGCAGGATGCCGAACAGCATCAGCGCGTTGTAGAGCGGCCGGCTCGACAGCCAGGCGCCGCCGACGAGCGCGCCGACGATGGTGGCCGCGAGGCCCAGGCCCTTGTTGATCGCGCCGACCTCGGTCTGCGTGAAGCCGACCCCGCGCAGCAGGAAGGACGTGGTGAGGCTGCCGGCGAACGCATCGCCCAGCTTGTAGAGGACGATCAGCAACAGCAGCAGCACCGCATGGCGACGGGAGAAGAACGCATCCCAGGGCGCCAGGAACGACGGGAAGCCGACGCGCCGCGCCGCGAGGATCGCGGCCAGGCCGGTCAGCACCATGGCCGCGGTGTCGAGCGCGAGGATGGTGAAGCGCGAGGCGCCGGCGAGCGGCAGTGATTGCACCAGCAGCGACAAGCCGAACCAGGCGCCGGCGCCGACCACCACCATGATCGCGAAGCCGAGCCATTCGGCGCGGGCCGAGCTCAGCAGCCGCTCGACGACGGGCGCCCGCGGGCACAGCAGCGTGACGCCGGCGAGCAACAGCATCAGCGCGCCCATCAGGCGGTAGGTGGCGGGCCATCCCAGCCACTGGTCGGCGATGATCAGCGCCGCGCCGCCGGATACCAGCATCGCCAGGCGGTAGCCAAGCACCGACACCGCCGCGCCGGCGCCGCGCTCCTCGGCGCCCAGCACGTCGGCCCGGTAGGCGTCGAACACCACGTCCTGCGACGCGGAGAGGAAGGCGATGGCGACCGCGAGCATCGCCATGGCGTTGATCGAGGTCTGCGGATCGAAGCGCGCCATCAGGAAGCACGCGGCGGCGAGCAACAGCTGGAAGCAGAAGATCCAGGCGCGGCGCCGGCCGAGCCAGCGCGGCTCGAAGCGATCCAGCAGCGGTGCCCAGACGAACTTGAAGGTGTAGGGAAGGCCCACCAGCGCGAAGTAGCCGATGGTCTTGATGCTGATGCCCTCCACCGTGAGCCACGCCTGCAACGCCCCGGCGGTGAGCGCGAGCGGCAACCCGCTGGAGAAGCCGAGCAGCAGCATCGCCGCGATGCGGCGCGACGCGAACACCTGGCCGTAGGTCCGCCACAGGTCCGGCGAGCGGCTCGCCGCCGATCCGTCGTCCGCCGCCAGGTTCGCTTCTGCCATCGCGCGCAGTGTAGCAGCGGGCTGCGCGCCGGCCGGACGGTGGCGACGGCCTGCGCCCGCCGCGGGATGAACGGGCGCAATCGATGCGCCGGAAGCGAACGGGTAGGATAGGTAGTGTCGGCGGACGGGCGACCGGCGCAATCAAGGAGAACAGAGCAACATGAACGGAGCCGACCTCCTCTGCGACACGCTGCTGGCCAACGGCATCGACACCTGCATCGCCAATCCCGGGACTTCGGAGATGCACTTCGTGGCCGCGCTCGACCGCAAGCCGGCGATGCGCTGCGTGCTCGGCCTCTCCGAGGGCGTGGTGACCGGCATCGCCGACGGCTACGCCCGCATGGCGGAGCGGCCGGCCGCGACGCTGCTGCACCTCGGTCCGGGGCTTGCCAACGGTCTCGCGAACCTGCACAACGCAAGGCGGGCGCGCACGCCGATGGTGACCGTGGTCGGCGACCACGCCAGCCATCATCTGCCCTACGACGCGCCGCTCACCACCGACATCGAGACGCTGGCCCGGCCGATGTCGGACTGGGTGCGCCGGGTGAGCGGCCCGGCCGACGTGTCGCGCGCCGCCGCCGAGGCGGTCTCGGTGGCGATGACGCCCCCGGGGCAGGCCGCGACCCTGATCCTGCCGGCGGATGCTGCCTGGGGCGAAGCCTCCGGCGAGGTGGTCCGGGCGGAACGGCCGCCGGCCTGGCGCCCGGACGAAGGGCGCATCCGGGAGGCTGCCACCGCGCTGCGCGGCAACGGCGCGAGCGCGGTGATCCTGCTCTCCGGCGCAGCGCTGCGCGAGGATGCCCTGCGAGTGGCAGGCCGCATCGCCTTGGCCACCGGCGCGCGCCTGCTCGCGCAGCAGTCGAACGCCCGCATGGCCCGCGGCGCGGGGCGCGTGCCGATCGAGCGGGTGCCCTACGCTGTCGATCGCGCCCTCGCCCTCTTCGCGCAGACTTCCACCGTGATCCTGGTCGGGGCGAAGGCGCCGGTGGCGTTCTTCGCCTATCCCGGCAAGCCGTCGAGCATGCTGCCCGAGACCTGCCGCGTGCTCGAGATGGCGCGACCGGGCGACGACCTGGCCGCCGCGCTGGCAGCGCTTGCCGAGGCGGTCGGCGCGTCGGCCGGCAGCGAAGCCGTGGTGAACCAGCGCTGCGCGCCTGACCTGCCGGACGGCCCCCTCGATCCCGGCGCCATCGCGCGCGCGATCGCCGTGCTCGCCCCGGACGGCGCGATCCTCTGCGACGAGTCGGTCTCCTCCGGCCGCGAGTTCTTCCCGGCGAGCCATGGCGCCGCACCGCACGACTTCCTGCAGCTGACCGGCGGCGCGATCGGGCTGGGCCTGCCGCTGGCCACCGGCGCCGCCATCGCCTGTCCGGATCGGAAGGTGATCGGCATGCAGGCCGACGGCAGCGGCCTCTACACCGTGCAGGCGCTGTGGACGCAGGCGCGCGAAGCGCTCGACGTGGTCACCCTCGTCTACGCGAACCGCCGCTATGCGATCCTGCACGGCGAGCTGAAGCAGGTCGGCGCAGGCGAGCCGGGGCGCAACGCACGCCGCATGCTGGACCTGGACGATCCCGCCATCGACTGGGTCCACCTCGCGATGGGCCTCGGCGTGGAGGCGGCCCGCGCCACCGATGCGAGACAGCTCTGCGACCTGCTGCGCGCCGCGATTGCGCGCCGCGGCCCCTTCCTGATCGAGATGAAGATCTAGGAGCCGAAGAGGGGCTGGCCAGCACTTAGAATGGATCACGGGGAAAATGGACGGCCGGGTCCCGGACATCTGCGCTTCGGCGCGCGCCGGCGCGCCCTGCAACAGCGAAGGAGAGGATGAGTCATGGCAGGAACCACCATCGAACTGGTCGCACAGGACGGACACCGCTTCAAGGCCTACAAGGCGATGCCCGGCTCGGGCAAGACGAAGGGCGCGGTGATCATCGGACCGGAGATCTTCGGCGTGAACTCGCACATCCGCTCGGTCACGGACGGCTACGCGGCCGAGGGCTACTTCGCGATCGCCCCTGCGCTCTTCGACCGCGCCGAACGCGACTTCGACATCGGATACACGCCGGAGGACGTGGCCAGGGGCCGCGAGCTGATGGCGAAGCTCGACTGGGCCAACACCATGAAGGACGTGGCCGCGACCATCGAGCATGCCCGGCCCTACGGCAAGACGGCGATCGTCGGCTACTGCTGGGGCGGCACCATCGCCTGGGTGGCGAACGCGAGGCTGCACGGACTGGCCTGCACCGTCGGCTACTACGGCGGCAGCATCCCGAACTTCATCGGCGAGAAGCCGAAGGCGCCGATCCTTCTGCACTTCGGCGAGAAGGATGCGTCGATTCCGCTGGAGAAGGCCCGGGAAGTGGTGCAGCGCCATCCGGAGGTCGAGGCCTACTTCTATCCGGGCGCCCAGCACGGCTTCAACTGCGACCAGCGCGGCTCCTACGACGCCGACTCCGCGGCGCTCGCGCGCACCCGGACCCTGGAGTTCCTCGCCCGGCACCTCTGACCGGACGCGCCCTCGCGGCCGCGAGGGCGCCTGCGCGCTGCCGCTTCAGGCGTCGGCCGCCCCGCGCGCGCCGTCGTGAACGATCGCCTCGCGCGCGGCTTCGTCGGCAGCGGTTTCGGCCGCTTCGGCGGCCGCCTCCTCCAGGGCTTCCCGACGCTCCTCGGCATGCACCTTCTCCGGCGAGGTGAACAGGTCCCACGTCGCCACGAAGAGTGCCGCGATCAGCGGCCCGATCACGAAGCCGTTCAGGCCGAACACCGCGAGGCCGCCGAGGGTGGTGATCAGCACCAGCCAGTCCGGCAGCTTGGTGTCCTTGCCGACCAGGATGGGGCGCAGCACGTTGTCCACCAGGCCGATCACGAAGACGCCGTAGGCGATCAGCACGATGCCCTGCCAGACCGCGCCGGTGGCAAGGAAGTAGAGCGCGATCGGCCCCCAGATCAGGCCCGCCCCCACGGCGGGGAGCAGCGAGAGAAAGGCCATCACCACCGACCAGAGGAGCACGCCCTGGATGCCGAGCAGCCAGAGGATCAGGCCGCCGAGCGCGCCCTGGGTCGCGGCAACCGCGAGGTTGCCCTTCACGGTCGCCTTGATCACGGTCACGAACTTACGCAGGAGATGGCTCTTCTGCTCCTCCGCGAGCGGGATGGCCCGGCTCACGCCGGCGGCGAGCGAGCGCCCGTCGCGCAGCAGGAAATAGAGCAGGTAGAGCATCACTCCGAGCGCCACCAGGAACTGCAGCGTGTTCTGCCCGATGTTGATCGCCTGCGGCGCGAGCGCCTGGCCAACCGCGGCGGCGCTGTCGCGCAGGCGCTCCTGCAGGCCCGCGAGGTCCAGCATCCCGAGATCGGCCATCCGTGTCCGGACCCACTCGGGCAGCAGCGACACGATCTGCTCCAGGTAGCGGCCGAAGTCGATCTCGCCGGAGGCGATGCGCCCGTAGACGGCGGTCGCCTGCCGCACCAGCGCGGCCAGGATCAGCGAGATCGGCAGCAGCACGAGAAACAGGATGACCGAGAGGGTGAGCAAGGCCGCGAGATTGGGCCGGTTCGGGATGCGGCGCTGCACCGCCCGCTGCAGCGGCGCGAACAGCATGGCGAGGATCAGTGCCCAGAACACCGCGCCGTAGAACGGGAACAGCACCGCCAGGAAGGCGACGGTCACCAGGACCAGCAGCGTGATGAAGAACCGGCGCTGCATGGTCGGCGTGTTGAAGGAGGAAGGCGGCGTCGGATATTGCATGGGCGAATCCGCGGGCTATCGGGGCTATCGGCGCTCGGTCACTTCGGCCTTCAGGCGCTGGTGCCAGTACGGATACGGCAGCGGCACGTCGCTCGCGGCTTCCAGCCGGGCCACCTGGACCGGCTCGAGCGTCCAGCCGACCGCGCCGAGGTTCTGCCGCAGCTGCTCCTCGTTGCGCGCGCCGATGATCACGGTGGACACGGTCGGACGCTGCAGCAGCCAGTTGATCGCCACCTGGGTGATGCTGCGGCCGGTCTGCGCGGCCACCTCGTCCAGCGCATCGACCACCCGGAACAGATGCTCGTCCGGCACCGGTGGCGCCGCCTCGCGGGTGACATGCAGCCGGCTGTCCGGCGGCATCGGCTGCCCGCGCCGGAGCCGCCCGGTGAGCCGGCCCCATCCGAGCGGGCTCCACACGACGGCGCCGATGCCCTGGTCCCGCCCGAGCGGCATCAGCTCCCATTCGTAGTCCCGGCCGACCAGCGAGTAGTAGGTCTGGTTCGCCACGTAGCGGGGGTAGCCGTAGCGGTCCGACACGGCGAGCGACTTCATCAGGTGCCAGCCGGAGAAGTTGGAGCAGCCGATGTAGCGCACCTTCCCGGCGCGGACCAGGGCGTCCAGCGTGGACAGCGTCTCCTCGACCGGTGTGTTGGCATCCATGCCGTGCATCTGCAGCAGGTCGATGTAGTCCGTGCCGAGGCGCTTCAGCGCGGCATGGCAGGCATCCAGCAGATGGTGGCGCGAGGAGCCGATCTGGTTCGGCCCCGGCCCGGAACGGAAGGTCACCTTGGTGGAGACGAGCACCCGGTCACGACGCCCGGCGATCGCGCCGCCGAGCACCTCCTCCGAGGCCCCATTGGAATAGGTATCGGCGCTGTCGAACAGGTTCACGCCGGCATCCAGGCAGATGTCCACCAGGCGCCGCGCCTGCGCCACGTCGGTCTCGCCCCATGCCTTGAAGAACTCCGTCGTGCCGCCGAACGTGCCGGTGCCGAAGCTGAGCGCGGGCACCATGAGGCCGGAGGCTCCCAGTCGTCTGTACTCCACCCGCAGGACTCCCTGGTTGCTGAAACGCCGAGTATGCCGCAGGCTTGGACCGCAAGTCGTTCCTGGCCGGCGACCGGATGCCGTTAAGATTCCGGGTTACCACACGCAGCACATCGGGGATCCCTTGGAACAGTCGCAGGAGTTCATCCGCTTCGCGCTCGAGACCGGCGTGCTGAAGTTCGGCGAGTTCCGCACGAAGGCGGGACGGCTCTCGCCCTATTTCTTCAACGCCGGGCTTTTCAACGACGGCCGCTCGCTCGGCCGGCTCGCCGGGTTCTATGCCGAGCTGCTGCTGCGCTCGGAGGACCCGGCCCGGCCCTTCGACATGCTCTTCGGCCCGGCGTACAAGGGCATCACGCTCGCCTCGGCGACCGCGGTGGCGCTGGCCGCGCGCGGCCGCAACCTGCCCTTCGCCTTCAATCGCAAGGAAGCGAAGGACCACGGCGAGGGCGGAACGGTGATCGGAGCACCGCTCGCCGGCCGGGTGGTGATCGTGGACGACGTGATCTCCGCGGGCACCTCGGTGGGCGAATCGGTGACGCTGATCCGGGCGCACGGGGCCGAGCCGGCCGCCGTGCTGATCGCGCTGGACCGCATGGAACGCGGCGGCGACGCGGTCCGCGTCACCGCCACATCCGCAGTCGAGGAAGTGCGGGACCGGTACGGGCTGCCGGTGCACGCGATCGCCACCCTGGACGACCTGCTCGCCTACCTCGACGGGTCGCAGGAAGGTGACGAAACTCACGCCGCTCATCGCACCCGGATCGCCGACTATCGCGACCGCTTTGGTAGCCGCCAGCCGCCTGGCTAACCTGCCTGCATGAAGGCAGAAGGGCGGTGGTCGGCGACGGCTTTTCTCATGGCGGCAGCGCTGGCGCTGGTCGCCCCGGCGCTGCACGCCCAGGCCGCCTCCGCCCCCTCGGCGGTGATCTACAGCTGCATCGACGCCAACGGTCGGGTGATATCGGCCGATCGTCCGCTCGCGGCCTGTGCCGACCGGGAGCTGCGGGTGCACAACCCCGACGGGTCGCTGCGGCGGATCATCGAGCCGCCGCTCACCCGCGAGCAGAAGGCGCAGCGCGAGGCGGAGGAGAAGCGTCGCCGCGATGAAGCCTGGTCCCGCAAGGTGCAGCAGGCACGCGACCGCAACCTGCTGCTCACCTTCGAGGACGAGCATTCACTGGAATCCATGCGGCGCCGGGACCTCGCGGACATCGACCACGAGATCAGGCTCGCGACGCAGCGCATCCTGGTGCTGGACCGGGAGCTCAAGGCGGCACAGGAGGCCGCCGAGACCTGGAAGGCCGCCAACCCGAACAAGCAGCTCCCCTTTGCCTACCAGCAGCGGATCACGGAAACGGCGAACGCGATCCTCGCCGAGGACGCCCTGGTCGACGACCGCCGCACCGAGCGTGAACGGGTCAACAGCCGGTTCGACGCCGACGCGCGCCGCCTGCGCGAGCTGCTCGGCAAGCCGGCCGCCCAGAGCGAAAGCCGCGGTTCGCCGCGCGGCTGAGCAGCGGCGCGGCGTCCACCCTGCGGGACGCCGGACCTGCGCGCCCCGCCCGTCGGATCAGGCGGTCTGCGCGAGCTTGGCACGCAGCAGCTCGTTCACCTGCTGCGGATTCGCCTTGCCGCGGCTTGCCTTCATCACCTGGCCGACCAGCGCGTTGAACGCCTTGTCCTTGCCGGCGCGGTACTCCTGCACCGACTTCGGGTTCTGGGCGAGCACCTGGTCCACAATGGGCTCGAGCGCCGCGCTGTCGCTGATCTGGCGCAGTCCGCGCTCGTCGATCACGCGGTCGACCGCGGCCGGCTCGCCGGACGGGACCGGCGCGGCCCACAGCGCCTGGAAGATGTCGCGCGCGATCTTGCCGGAGATGGTGCCATCCGAGATGCGCTCCACCAGGCGCGCCAGCTGGGCCGGCGACACCCTGGCGGCGGCGATGCCGATCTCGTCGCGGTTGAGCTGCGCACCCACCTCGACCATGATCCAGTTGGCCAGCTGCTTGATGCCGGCCGCCCGGGACGGCCCCTCGATGCCGAGCGCCGCCACCGCCGCCTCGAACCAGTCCGCCGTGTCGCGCGTGTCCGTGAGCGACATCGCGTCGTACTCGCCAAGACCGAGCTCGGCCATGTAGCGCTCGCGCTTTGCGGCCGGCAGCTCGGGCATCGAGGCGCGCACCGCCTCGATCCGTCCCGCTTCGATGACCAGGGCGGGCAGGTCGGGATCGGGGAAGTAACGGTAGTCGTGCGCCTCTTCCTTGCTGCGCATCGAGCGGGTCTCGTCGGCATCGGGATCGTAGAGGCGGGTCTCCTGCACCACCTTCCCGCCGTCCTCGATCAGCTCGACCTGGCGGCGAACCTCGAACTGGATCGCCCGCTCGAGGAAGCGGAACGAATTGAGGTTCTTGATCTCGCAGCGCGTGCCAAGCGACTCGCCCGGACGCCGCACCGAGACGTTCGCGTCCATCCGGAACGACCCTTCCTGCATGTTGCCGTCGCAGATGCCAAGCCAGGTGACCAGGCCATGCAGCGTCCGGCCGTAGGCCACCGCTTCCGCGGCCGAGCGCATGTCGGGCTCGCTCACGATCTCGAGGAGCGGGGTGCCGGCCCGGTTGAGGTCGATGCCGGTCTGGCCGTGGAAGTCCTCGTGCAGCGACTTGCCGGCGTCCTCCTCCAGGTGCGCCCGGGTGATGCGGATGGCGCGGATGGCAGGCTCGCCGCCCGGTTTCGCCGAGGGCACCACGATGGTGAGCTGTCCGCCCGACACCACCGGCGTCTCGAACTGGCTGATCTGGTAACCCTTGGGCAGGTCCGGATAGAAGTAGTTCTTGCGGGCGAAGACGGACTGGCCCGCGATCCGGCCGCCGATCGCCAGGCCGAACCGGATGGCATGGTCCACCACCGCGCCGTTCAGCACCGGCAGCACGCCCGGCAGCGCGAGATCCACCGCGCTCGCCTGGGTGTTGGGCGGCGCGCCGAAGGCGGTGGCCGCGCCGGAGAAGATCTTCGACCGGGTGGCGAGCTGGACATGGGTCTCCAGCCCGATGACGACTTCCCACTGCATGGCTACTTCCCCAGTATCAGTTGTCCGTGCCGCCGGGGCGCGACCCGGCGCATGAAGCGGTCGGCTCCCAGGAGGCTGTCCTAGCGGTTCAGGTCGGCGCATCCGCCGGTGCGCGGGTCGAACATCACCGGCCATGCCTGCGCCTCGACGCCACCGCTGCAACGCGCCGCGCAGCCGGCGTGGCCGAGCGTGACCCGCCGCGGATCCTGGTAGACCAGCAGCCTGCAGCCGCTGCGATCGAGCGCCTGCAGTTCGATGTGCGGCCGGGAGCGGACCTGGCGGAACTCCGCGAAGCGGAAGCTGCATTGGCCGCGACGCCCCACCTGGATGTCCCAGTCGAGCGCCTGCACCTTGCCCTGCGTGATCGACAGCCGGGCCCGCTCGCGGAATCCGTCCGGCTCGGCCTGCGCACAGTTGCCCTCGAGACTGATCGGGCCCGCGTCACGAATCGGCGTGCGCCCCGGCGGCGAGGCACAGGCGCCGAGCAGCGCCGCCACGACGAGCGGCGCCGCAAGGCGCGCGGCGCCTGGCCGCACCC
>JAEWEW010000390.1 GCA_023389175.1 Pseudomonadota bacterium
GCTTCCACCTGGACGCGATCCTTGCCGGTGCGCATCCAGCGGCCATGGGCGAAGACCGGATACCGCAGGTCCAGGCACAGCGCCATGTCGCGGCTCACGCCGTCGATCACCGTGCCGGCAATGCCGCGACGATGGGCGATCTCGGTCAGGATGTCGCCCCACACCGTGGCATCTTTCCGGCCGCGGTTGTCCAGCACGATGACGTCGCCCGCCGGCACGTCGTCGATGAAGTCGCCGACCGTCCCGGCAGGCACGCCAGCCGGGCCGTACTGCACGGTGAAGGCGCGTCCGCACAGGCGGAACCCCGGATCGTGCGGCCGGATGTCGACGCACTGCCCGTTGATGCCCAGGCGGTCCAGCGCATCGCTCAGCGTTGCGGTCTCGAGCCGCCCCGCCCGCTCCACGTTCCTGTCCATCGCTACTTGTCCTTGAGCAGGTTCTCGTAGTCCGCGCCCATCACTTGCGTGATGTCGGCGCCGGTGCGCAGCGCCTGCGCCATCGCCGCCTCCCGCCGGGCGATGCGCTCCGCTTCCGCAACCACCCGCGCTGCGTCCGCGGCGGCGATGAAGACCACCGCGCTGCTGTCCGCGACGACGTAATCGCCGGGTTGGACGCGGACATCGCCGATCGTGACCGCGACGTCGCTGCCCGCTTCGGCGATCCGTCCGCGCGCGGTGCGGGCAGTGGGGACGCGCCCGTAGACGGGGAAATCCAGCTCGCGCGCCTCGTCGACATCGCGCACCGGCCCGTCAGCGACCACGCCGGCGATGCCGCGCAGCTTTGCCCCGAGGGATAGGATGCCGCCCCAGGAACCGGCGTCGCGGCCGGTACGCTGCTCGACGACGATCACCTCGCCGGGCGAGGCCGCCGCTACCGCGGTCGTACCCAGGTGACGCGGCGCTCCGTCGGCAGGCGTCGCCTGCTCCGCGGCGACGAGCTTCACGGTGCGCACCCGGCCGGCGATGCGGCGGGCCACGGAAAGCGGCGGCAGGCCGGTGACGCAGCCAGGCAAGTCGAGCGTGTCCAGCGCATCGGAGATGGCGCAGGCGTCGAGGCCGGCGAGACGCTGGAGGAGATCAGCGGTCGGTTCGGTCGCGGCGGTCGGGGTCGGGTCGGCCTTCATCGGATCGGGAATGCGGTGAACGGGCTCTCGCGAGGCGTACCGCGAGTTTACCGGCCAGCGCGGCGGCGGCGCCGGTTCGGTCCGCCCGTCCGGCCGCCCGCCTCAGCCAGCCGATCCCGTCATGACCACTGGATTCTGCAGGATGCCGATCCCGCCGATCTCCACCTCCACCCGGTCGCCGGGCTTCATCCAGAGGGGCGGCTCGCGCAACGCCCCCACCCCGGCAGGCGTACCGGTCGCCACGATGTCGCCGGGACGCAGCTCCGTGATCCTCGAGAGGTAGGCCAGGATCTGGTCGATCGGGTAGATCAGGCAATCCGTGCCCGAGCGCTGCACCTCGGTGCCGTTGAGACGGGTGACGAGAAGCAGCGCGGACGGATCCGGAAGCTCGTCCGCCGTCACGATCCAGGGCCCGCAGGCGCCGCTCGCATCGAAGTTCTTCCCTGCAGTCACGGAGTGCTTCTGGAAATCGCGGATGCTGCCGTCGTTGAAGCAGGTGTAGCCGGCGACCAGGTCCATGGCATCGGACCTTTGCAGGTTGCGCCCGCGGCGCCCGATCACGACGGCAAGCTCGCCTTCGTAGTCCATCTGACTGGAGACCGTCGGACGCTGCAGCGGCTGTCCGTGGCCGACGACGCTCTGGGCCGTGCGCGTGAAGATGGACGGCTGCGCCGGCATGTCGCGTCCGGTTTCGCTCGCATGCGCCCGGTAGTTGATGCCGATACAGAAGATCCTCGCGCCCGCGGCAAGTGGCGGCAGGAAGGTCACGTCCTCGACGCGCGCATCCGGGTCGATTGCCGCATCGCCGGACGCGGGCGCGGTGGCCAGCCGACGCAGCGCTGCCAGGCCGGGCGGCGAGAGCGCGGTTCCAAGATCATCGAGGTCGAGGTCGCGCCGGCTGGCATCCAGCACGCCGCCGTCCGGTCGCACCAACACCGTCGCGGCTCGCTTGCCCAGCAGGCAACGCGCGATCTTCATCCCGTTCCCGCTCGCATCCGCCCGATGCTCGACCGCACGGCTGCCACATCCGACCCTGCCCCCCTGACCTGGTCGATCAGCCGGCCGGCATCGGGCGGCAGCGTATCGCCGCGCCAGGCGACATGACCGTCGGGCCGGACCAGCACGAGCGTCCGCTGGTAGAGCCGGGCAATGCCCGGATCCCGCACCGATTCGACCCGCAGCGGCACGCCGCGCGCCTTCGCTTCATCGATCAGAGGCGCCGCGCGAGCGGGATCGCCGGTGGCGACCAGCACGAAGCCTTCGCCATACGCATCGAGCAGCGATCGGCCGTGAGCGAGCCAGGCATGAGGCGCGCGCGAACCCGGCCAGGTGCCGGGCACGTAGTCCGTCGGACTGTCCGGCGGCGCCTTCGTGCCGTCCGGCACGCAGATGCGCGAAGGATCGTAGCGGTAACCGAGCTGGATGCCGAGCGAGTTCCACTCCTTGGCCCGCTTCTCGCGGATGACGCGGGCGACGGCATCGCGCTCGGCCTGGCCGGCCGGCGAGTCCTCCTCCAGCCGGGGCGAGATCGGCACGGCCGCGTCCTCGGCCCGGTTGCTGGCGGCCTCGTCGACATTGCGCTGGGCGACCGGCCGCCGCTCCTCTTCGTAGGTTTCCAGCAGGCCCGGCCCTCCCCAGCCCGCCAGCGTGGCCTGGAGCTTCCAGCCGATATCGACCGCATCGCCGATGCCGGTGTTCATGCCGAACCCGCCGCGCGGCCACAACAGGTGGGCGGCATCACCGACCAGGAACACCCGGCCCGCGTGCATGCGTTCCGCGACGACGCGATGGCCGGCCCAGGCCCGCGCACCGATCACCCGGAACGGCAGGTCGCGGCCAAGGTGCAGGCGCACCCGTCGCTCCGGATCCAGCGGCTCCTCGGCGCCGACATGCTGGATCAGCCGCCAGCGGACGTTGCCGTCGACCGCCGACAGGTTGGCGCGCCCGTCGGCGTTGACGATGTCCATCATCACGCCGGGCTTGTCGGCGAGCGCGTCGCGCAATGCCGGCGATTCGAAGTACACCGTGACGTTGTGGCCCTCCGCGAACGTCCCCTGCATCGAGATGCCGAGTCGCTTGCGGGTGTCGCTGGCCGCGCCGTCGCAGGCGGCAAGGTAGTCCGCATGGATCGCGATCCGGTTGCCGCTGCGCGTGTCGACCGCATCGACGCTCACGACGCGTCCGTCGTCCCGGAAACCGTCGACTTCCCAGCCCGCGAGGACGCGGACGCTCGCGTGCTCGTCGAGACGGCGGCGCATCACCGGCTCGAACATCATCCGCGGACACCAGATACCGGCCTCGGGCGTCAGGTCCGCGAGCTCGCGCTGGAACTCCCGGTTCGAGGGCCGTTGGAAGCAGAGGATCTCGTGGCCGAGGATCCTCGTCATGAACCGGACGCTGCGCGGCACGTCCGGCGGGAAACCCGCATCGCGCACCGCCTGCGCGATGCCCCAGCGCCGGAAGTGCTCCATCGTCCGCGCATTGACGGACTCGCAGGTCGGGAAGTCGGGCATGGCGGTGGCGCGCTCCACCACCACGCAGTCCACCCCGCGCCAGCCGAGGTCGTTGGCGAGAGCGAGCCCGACCGGGCCGCCGCCGACGATCACCACCTGTGTGTCGAGGCGCCTCGCCTCGGGCTCCGCGCCACGCGGCCGCCCTGCCATCTAGTCGATCCTGGCGAGCTGGTCCGCCGGTTCGCCCGCGTGCATCCTCGCAAGGAGGGCGTCGGGATCGACGGCCACTCCGACCGGATTGGCCGCGAACGCGGGCGACCGCATGAACGCGAGATACCCCGCCTCGGTGGGAAAGTTGGCCGCGGAGAGCTCGATGAGATTGCCGTCGGGATCGTCGTAGTAGAACGCGGTCGCCGGTCCGTGGTTGAAGCTCTTGTACGGACGGATGTTCCGTTCGCGGAGGAACTCGTACCGGCGCAGCAGCTCCAGCAGGTCGACGTTGCGGAACTGCAGGTGATGCAGCCCGCTCGATCGCTCGGCCGCCCGCAGGGCGGGGTAATCGAAGAGGGCGAGCACCTGGCTGTACGGATAGTCGTGTGCCACCCGGATGAAGCACAGCTTGAGCTCGAGCGGCAGCCGCTCGGTCAACTGCCCGCGCCGCTGCTCCCAGTCCGGCGGCGTGTGCTCGAAGTGCGCCTTGACGCCGAGGACCGTCTCGTACCACGCCTTCATCTCGCGGTAGCGGGAGGTCTTCAGCACCACCTCGCTCAGGCGCGGTGGCGCGAAGTTGCCGGCCTCCGGCGCCGGACCCTTGTCTGCCTTGGTATCCATGCTGCCCTGCGCGCTTCAGCGCGTGTAGTCGTTGGTGAAGAGGCTGGCCAGGTCGTCGCGCTTCTCCTCCGGCTTGAGCGTGCCGCCGGCGAGCGCGAACTGCTGCGTGTTGGCGAGCGCCTTCTCGATGGTGGTGGTGTCGCGCGGCGAGGTGTCCCGGATCAGGTCGAACGACCGGTCCAGCACGCCCGCCGGAAGGTTGGCGAAGCGCGCCTTCAGGATGGCGCGCGCCTTCTCCGGCTCCTCATGCATCATCTTCAGCGCTTCGTTCAGGCCGGCGACCAGCTTCTTGCAGACGTCCGCCGACTTCCGGCAGAAGTCGGGCCGCGTCACGATGACGTTGGAGGCATACGGGTTGATCTCCGGCGTGTCGAAGCGGGAGTTGCGGATCGCCACCACCGCACCGTCCTCCACGGCAGCGGAGACGAACGGCTCGCTGAAGATGAAGCCGTCGATGGCTCCGGACTTGAGCGAGGCCACCATGTTGGGCGGCTGCATCGGGGTCAGGACCAGGTCCCGGTCCGCGTTGATGCCTGCCTTCGAGCCGAGGTACTTGATCATTCCGTGCGGCAGGCCGAGTGGCGCGTCGATGGCTAGGGTCATGCCCTTGAGCGAACGCACCCGCGTGGCGAGATCCGCCTTCGGATCCAGGCCGACCTTGTCCGCCGCCTTCCGGCTGACGACGATCTCCGAGAGGAACTCGGCATGGGTCGTCGCAATGACCAGCATCGGCTGCCCCCGGGCCGCGGCCCGCAGCACGGAGGTGGCCGCGGTGCTCGCGAAATCCGCGCTGCCGGCGATCACCGCGTTGGTGGCGCCGGGGCCGGCGATCAGCGGCAGCTTGACGTCGAGCCCGCGTGCCTTCCACAAGCCCGCGTCCGCGGCGATGTAGATCGGGGTGAAATGCACCGCGGTCGCCGGCAGCGCCAGCGTGGTCGCCTGGGCCCTGGCGTGGCCGGGAAGGGCCGCGAGACTGGCGACGGTCATCAACCCCGCCGCGACGGCGGCGAAACGGCGCATGTTCATGGATTGGTCTCCTCCGATTTGTCGCCGCGGATTATGCATGCACCGACCCACTGATTCAAGGAAAGAAGCCAGAACTGGACCGCCAGTCGAGTCAGTTTGCATGCAATCTTGACCACTTGGGTTGCGACGGCCGCGCTGAAAAGGATAGGATGCCGTCCAGCCGGACGCCGCCCCGGCCAGACACCGGAGACGTCCCGCCTCATGCCCCTCCAGCGATTCATCGATCGCCTCGCCGTCGGCGCCTGCCTGCTGCTCGCCTGGGAGCTGGCCAGCCGCTGGTTCGGCACCTACTGGGTGACGCCACCGTGGGCTACCCTCGGTCAGCTCATCGTCATGGTCCGAGAAGGCGACCTGCTCCGGCATGCGGGCTATACGCTTTTCGCCGCCACGATCGGCTTCGTGCTGGGCGCGGTGCCCGGCGCCCTGCTGCCGCTCTGGATGCGACGCCGCCCCGGGTTGCTGCGGGTACTCGACCCGTTCCTCGCGGCCGGCTACGGCCTGCCCAAGCTCGCCCTCGCGCCCCTGTTCATCCTCTGGTTCGGGATCGGGGCGGCGTCCAAGGTGGCACTCGTCACCTCGGTCGTGTTCTTCATCGTCTTCTTCAGCACCATGGGCGGGATAAAGGACGTCGACCGACGCTGGCTCCGGATGGCCAGGGTCATGGGCGCAACCAATGCCCAGCTGTCCCGCAGCATCGTCTGGCCCGCGGTGCTGCCGCATGTCTTCGCCGGCATCCGGATCGCGACGCCGTATGCCATCGGCGGCGTGATCATCTCCGAGCTGGTCTCGTCCAATCGCGGTCTCGGCTACCTGGTGCAGCTCGGGGCGATGAGCTTCAGCACGCCGGACATCTTCGCCGCGGTGATCGCCATTACTGCGATGATCGGCGTCGCCAGCTGGCTCGCGGGTCGCCTTGAGCGGCGCCTGTTGCGCTGGCAGCCGGCCACCGACGGCACGGTGACGGACCCCGGATACCGCTGATGACCGACATTCCCGCAACGACCACGGGCCTGTTGGAAGTGCAGGCGCTGGGCAAGCGCTTCCCGCCCACGACGACACGGGCGGAGGCTCCCTGGATCGTCCGCAACCTCTCCTTCAGCATCGCGGACGGCGAGTTCGTCACCATGCTCGGCCCGTCCGGCGCCGGGAAATCCACCATCCTGAACATGATCGCCCAGGTGGAGGCGCCCACCGAGGGCCGGATCCTGATGCGCGGTCGTACGGTGTACGGTGACGGCAGCCGGTCGCTGCGTCCGGGCCTGGATCGACAGGTCGGCTACGTGACCCAGGACGACAACCTGCTGCCATGGCGCACGCTCGAGGAGAACGTGCTGTTCGGCCTCGAGCTGCAGGGGCGCCTGGATGCGCAGGCGCGCCGGACCGCTGCCGAGCTGATGGAATCGGTGGGACTGGGCGGCTACGAACGTTACTACCCTCACGAGCTCTCCGGTGGCATGCGCAAGCGCGCCGCCCTGATCCGGACGCTGGTGTACGACCCGCCGGTCATCCTGATGGACGAGCCGTTCGGTGCGTTGGACGCGGAAACCCGGTCCCAGCTCCAGGCGGACTTGCAGGCGCTCTGGGCATTGCGACGCAAGACCATCCTCTTCGTCACCCACGACATCGCCGAAGCCATCGCCCTGGGAGACCGCGTCCTGGTGCTCAAGCGTGCGCCCGCCCAGGTGATCGCCGAGCATGTCGTCGGGCTGCCCCGCCCACGGGTCGTCGACGACATCCTCACCGACGCCGGGTTCGCGACGCTGCACGGCGCCATCCGGACGGAGGTGCGATGAGCCGCATCACCCAGGGACGCATCCTGGTGGCGGTACTGCTGCTGGTCGGCTGGGAAGTCGCGCACCGGATGCTCGGTACCACCTACGTGGCCGCGCCAGGCGCAGTGGCCTGGCGGGTGGTCGCCCTGGCCTCGAGCGGCGAGATCTGGCAGCACCTCCATGCCACGCTGCTGGTGGCGTCAGTCGGCTTCCTGCTCGGCTGGCTTGCCGGCTTCGCGCTGCCGATCCTGCTGTCGCGCTCCCGGCGCCTGATGGCTGCGGTGGAGCCCTTCGTCATCGCGGCGATGGGCATTCCGCTCTTCGCCCTGATTCCGCTGCTGATACTCTGGTTCGGTATCGGGGTGTCGCCGCGGGTGGTGATCGTCACCTCGATGGTCTTCTTCATGGTGTTCATCACGACGCTCTCCGGCCTGCGGGCCCTGGACCGCCGGATGGTCGACATGGGCCGTGTCCTCGGCGCGACCGACTGGCAGCTGACCATGCACATTCGCCGGCATGCCATGCGGCCCTTCCTCTTCGCCGGCCTCAAGCTCGCGGTGCCGCGGGCCATCTCCGCCACGATCGTCAGCGAATTCCTGGTGTCGGAGAACGGCCTCGGCTACTACATCGAGCACGGGCGGCAGACGGCGGACACCGTCGGCGTCTTCGCCGGGATCGCGCTGGTGGTGATGCTGGTCGCGGCCAGCGACCTCATCCTCTCGGCCTGGGAGCGCCGCGCCTCGCGCTGGCAGGTCGCTCCGGGCGGAGCGGACCACTAGATGAAGGCTCGCACCGGGGTCGCCCCGACCCAGCTCGAAAGCGTGCTCGGACGGCTGCGCGAGATGGTGCTGCGCGGCCGCTTTCCCGGCAACGCCAAGCTCGAGGAGAAGCAGCTCGCGGAGATGCTTGGCGTCTCCCGGACGCCGGTCAGGCTGGCGCTCCAGTCCCTCGCGCAGGAGCGACTGCTGATCTACAACCCGCATCGCGGATTCCACGTGCGGGCCTTCACCAGCGAGGAGGTCGTCAACGCCATCGAGGTCCGGGGCCGGCTGGAAGCGTTCGCCTGCGAGCGGCTGGCGGCGCGAGGCATCGGCGAAGCGGCCGGCGCGGTCGTGCGACGCAACCTCGAGGCGACTCGTGCGCTGCTCGCGCTGCCTTCCCCCGATGCAGCCGACGTCAATACCTGGGTGGGGCTCAACGCGGAGTTCCATCGAGTGCTCATCGCCGAGTCCGGCAACACCCTGGTGGGCGAACTCATCGCGCAGGTGGAGAACATTCCGATGGCCTCGGCAGCGCTGGTGCCCACCACCAGCGACAACGTCGCCGTCGTCTTCGACTACGTGGCCGATGCGGTGCGCATGCACGAGCTCGTCTTCGACGCCATCCTGCGTCGCGAACCCTCGCGCGCGCACAACCTGATGCTCGAGCACGTCCACCAGGGCCGGCTGCGGATCATGAGCATCATCGAGAGCTGGCCGCAGAACGGATCTCCCGAGGGGCTGCCGGTAGCCCGGACCGTGCCGGCGCCCCCCTCCACGGAGGCCGGCCGGACCCCGCGGCGACGGCGCCGGTCGCGCCCGGACCGTCCCGCGCCTGCTACCCCAGGTGGTTCATCCGGTTCCCCTGCACCATCTGGGGGGTGAAGGAGAAGAGCTGCGGATTCGCCGGGTCCACCGTGACCCGGACCCAGTGGGAGTCGGGCCAGCCGAAGGTCTCCACCCGGGTGAAGTTCTCGAAAAGCCGCTTGCTCTTCGCGCTGAAGAGCGGCTTGTCGATGCGGAACAGGTGCGTGTCGCCATGAAACAGCGCGGTAGGGCGGTCATAGCTTTCCATCTCCGCCGCGAGTGCCTTGATGTATTCGTCGTAGGGGGTCGGCTTCGGCGGGTTCGGGGCCTTCATGCCGTCGAAGAGCCGGAAGTAGCGTGACAGGTAGCTCGCCGGCCAGTGGTTCTCGAACCCTGGATTCGCGTGGATCATGATCGCAAGCCCCAGGCTCTTCTCGTCCCTTGCCCGCTGGAACGCTGACCGGAGCCATGCGAGATTGGCCGCCTGCCGCCTGAGCCGCTCCGCCTCGAGCTCCGGGCTGCGCTGGAAGTTGTCGTTGCTGCCGAGGAGGTGCAGGCTCACGAACCCGACGCCACCCGCGGACCAGGCGAGGTTCTCGACGTAGTCCTGGTGCTTCGGATCGTCGCGCTGGCTCGTGACCGGCATCGTTCGTTGCCCAAGGGTCCTGCCCGGACGGAAGTAGGTCTCGCGAACCTTGGCGAGGCAGGCGAACGGCTCCGCCTTGACCTTCTGGAACTCGACATAGTCCGACCAGTCGTTGTCCCCCGGCGTGAACACCAGCGGGTGGCGGCAGGACTCGAAGGTACCGAGGACGTATCGGTAGTTCTCGTCGCTCCCCGGCTCCCGGGCAAGGTCGGGATTGCGCTCGTAAGGTCGCGGATCGAACATCGCGTCGCCGATGTGGACCGCGAACGCGAGCTCTCGCGCGTTGAGATCGGCGATCACGCGCTCGTATTCGGCCTCCTGCTTTCGGGTGTAGGGCATGTCGCCCATGATGCCGAACTCGAACCGCTGCCCGCTTCGCGGCAGCTCGGCTGTCTGCTGTGCATGTGCCGGCTCTGCGTCCAGGCCGAGAAACGGCAACGCCCCCGCGACCGCCGCCGACCGGGTCACGAACTGCCGCCGACCCGGACGCTTCATTGCATCGGCCGGTACCGCATCGTCCTCGTACGCCATGGTCTGCCTCCCTCTTGTGGTTAGTAGGCGCCTTCGCGTGACGGTCGCCAGGGGATGGTCGTCCTGGAGCGGAGGCTGCGCCTGCCGGCGCCACCGCACGGCGGGCGTCGCGGGACGGTAGCCCTGCCCGGCAGCCGTGTCAACGACCCGACTTGGCCCGGATCCCCGGGGCATGGGCATTGCCTGTGACTCCGATCTGACAGACAGGAGGCTCATACATGGCAGACATCAAGGCAAGCAAGGTACTCATCATGGCCACCGATGGCTTCGAGCAATCGGAGCTGCTGGTGCCGTTGCAGATGCTGAAGGCCGCGGGCGCCACGGTGCACGTCGCCAGCCCCGACAAGAAGGCGATCAAGGGCTGGGACGAGAAGGACTGGGGCGAGACCGTGCCGGCCGACCGCGCGATCTCCGACGTCTCGGCGAAGGACTACGACGCGCTGGTGCTGCCCGGCGGGCAGATCAACCCGGACGTGCTGCGACTCAACGACACCGCGGTGAAGCTGGTGCGCGACTTCGCGTCCGCCGGCAAGGTGGTCGCGGCGATCTGCCATGCGCCCTGGCTGCTGGTGGAAGCCGGCCTCGCCAAGGGTCGGACGATGACGTCCTACCAGTCGATCCGCACCGACGTGCAGAACGCCGGCGCGAGCTGGGTCGACAAGGAAGTGGTCGTGGACAACGGCATCATCACCAGCCGTTCGCCGAAGGACCTCGAGGCCTTCGTCGGCAAGATCGTCGAGGAAGTCGCCGAGGGCAGGCACCGGCGGTAGCCGGCAGGATCAGGCAGCAGCAGCCAGGTCCGCCGCCCGCGCTGCGGCGAGCGCGCGGGCCCACCACGCGAGCTGGTCGAGCGCATGGGATAGCGCCTGGTTCTCCGGCAGCGGCTCGCGCAGCTGGCCGCGCTCGTCGAACCGCTCCCAGGCGTTCATGATCGACACACCGTCGCGGATGCTCACCACGTGAAGCTCGGCGAACACCAGCCGCAGCTGCTCCACCGCGCGCAGGCCGCCGGAGATGCCGCCGTACGAGACGAAGGCGGCCGGCTTGCGTCGCCATTCGTCATGCGCCGAATCGATCAACGACTTGAGCACGGCCGGATAGCCGTGGTTGTACTCAGGGGTGACGATCAGGAACGCGTCGGCGCGGTCGATGCGGCGACGCACCTCGCGCAGTGACTGGTTCGGCTCGCCGCCCAGGCGAGCAGGCAAGGCCATCTCGGCCGGATCGACCAGCTCCGGGTCGAAGCGGCCATGGTCCGCGACGCGCGACAATACCCAGGCGCCCACCTTGTCACACAGCCGCTCCTCGCGGTTGCTGCCGTAGATGACTGCGAGGGTCTGGCGCAGGCCGGATTGTCTTCCGTTCATGTGTACCTCCATGGAATGACCGGCTTTTCGCTGCCGGGAGTGTGGTTTGTTCAGATGGCAACGGGCGCGCGGCTGCTACGCAGCAGCCGCACCAGGACCAGCGCGATCAGGCCGAGCAGGCCCACCCATGCGGCTACCGACGGCCAATCCCACCGGGCTACGATCGCTCCGGCTGCCGCGGGTCCGGCCAGCAGGCCGAGGTTGTTCCCCTGCATCGCCATGCCCATCGTCACGCCGACCTGCGACGGCGCGGGCGCATGGCGAGCGGCCGCCGCAAACAGGATCACCGGCACCAGGCCCGAGACGAGCGACACTAGCAGCGCCGCCGCGTAGGACAGCCCGGCAGGCAACGACGGAAGCAGGACGGCGGGGCTCGCGCCGCCCATCACCACGAAGCCGAAGACGAGGAGAGGCAGCGCACCCACACGGCCGAGCAGCACTCCGCAGGCGAGCGTCCCGACCGCGCTCATCGCGACCGCGATCGCCGACAACGATCCGATCGACTCCTGCCCGACGCCGAGCCGCTCCGAAAGGATCGACGGAAGGAAGGTGAACACCGAGAAGAACATCGCCGAGAAAGTGACGAACAGTCCGGCCACCAGCCAGGGCGCAGGCAGCGCAAGTACCTGGCGCAATCCCGGGGCCCGAGACGGCGCCCAACCGCGCGGTTCGGCCGCAAGCGCCCCGCCTGCAAGCGCGCGGAGCCGCCGCGTGGACACGGTGAACAGCAGCGCGCAGGCCGCGAGAAGTCCTGCGTTCGCCAGCCAGAGCCCGCGCCAACCCAACGCCTGCAACTGCGGAGCAACGATCATCAATGCACCCATGCCGACCGGCATGAACGTGCCCCACACCGCAAAGGCTCGGTCCCGGTCGCGCGCCGACGTCGCCATGTGAACCAGCGCAGGCCCGGCTACCGCGACCGCGAGGAAGCCGACCCCTTCCAGCGCGCGCGAGCCGAGCAGCCAGGGAAACGACGGAGCGAGCCCGCCGAGCGCCGAGGCGGCCGCCTGCGTCGCCAGCCCGGCCAGCAGCATCCGCCGCGCGCCCCAGGCATCCACCCGCAGGCCGATCCACAGCCCGAGCAGCGCGCCGACCAGCGCGAATGCGGAGAGGAGCCACGAGGCCGAGCCGATGTCGGCGCCGAGCGATTGTTCCAGCGCCGCAAGGGCGACGGAGGGCTTGCCGAACTGGAACGCCGACACGACCCCGGCAGCGGTCACCAGAAGCACCGCCGCCCAACTCGTGTCGGTATCGGCTGCGGCCTCCGCCAAACTGGTAGCGACGGTTCTCATGTCCGGCATCTGCCTTGAATCCTGCGAGATGCGCAATGTGGCACGGCAAGCGGTTCAGTGAAATTGGATAAAATTGCACGACTCGATCGATCGGATTGAACATGCTCGACGGCCTCACCCTGGACCAGATGCGCACCTTCGCGACGGTGGTCCGCGCTGGAAGCTTCCGCGCCGGAGCCGAGCAGCTGCATCGGGTGCAGTCGGCGGTGAGCTTCACCATCGCAAACCTCGAGGCCCAGCTCGGCGTTGCGCTGTTCGACCGTTCCGGGTACCGGCCCAGGCTCACCGCCGCCGGCGAAGCCTTGCTGGAGGACGTGCGCGCGGTGCTGGCACGGGTCGACGCCCTGAAGGCCCGGGCCCGTGAGCTGGAGCGCGGCGTGGAGCTCAAGCTTGCGGTCGCCTTCGACACGCTCTTTCCCCCCGATGTCGCCGCCACGGCGCTGAGTCGCATGCACGACCGCTATTCCGATGTCGCGGTCCGGGTCGAGTACACCTCGCTTGGCGGCACTTTCGAGGCGATGCACAGCCGGCGCTGCGCGGTCGCCGTGGCGGTGCTGGACCAGATCGAGGAACACTTCGCGCGCCGCTTCCTGACCCGGCTCACCACCGTCGCCGTCGTCGCGCCTTCCCATGCGCTGGCAAGGCTGGCGAGAAGGCGCGGCTCCGCCCTCGAGCGCGCCATCGCCGAGCACCTGCAGATCGTGGTCGAGGATCCGACCGAGCTGACCGCCGGCCGGGATTTCGGCGTGATCTCCTCCAATACCTGGCGCACCAGCGACATGCACAGCAAGCTGGCACTGATCTGCGCCGGCGTCGGCTGGGGTACCCTGCCGCAATGGCTCGTCCAGCGCGATCTCGACGAGGGAAGACTGGTGCGGCTGCCGGCCAGAAGGCTCGGCGCCGGCGGCGAGATCGTCTACGACGCCTACTTCTGCCACCTCAGGGACGAGTCCCTGGGACTTGCGGGACGGTGGCTCGGAGAGTGCCTCGAGGCCGCAGTCGCGGAGCGCCGGAGCGGCGCCTGATGCGCCGCCAGGTCGGCGGTCGGCGCGACGCGAATGAGCCGGCTACCGGCCCTCGTACCGCTTGCCCAGCGCCATCAGCGCCGGCGTTCCGATCACCGCATTCAACCCGTCGAAGTCCAGCATCGCGTCCTTGAACGGCAGGGTCGAGCCGTTCTCGCGCAGGCTCGCGTAGTACCGCTGCAGGCAGTGGGCCACCGCGCGCGCCGTGCCGCCGGGAAAGATCGCGATCCGAAAGCCACGCGCCTGCAGGGCCGCTACCGGCTCCATCGGCGTCTTCCCGCCCTCCACCAGGTTGACCAGCAACGGTACCCGGGCGGCAAAGCGGTTGCAGACCATGTCCATCTGCTCCGGCGACCGGACCGCCTCGATGAAGAGCGCATCCGCGCCACGCTCCAGGTAGACCTCGGCCCGGTCCAGCGCGGCTTCCAGGCCTTCCACGGCGACCGCATCGGTGCGCGCCAGGATGAGCGTGCCGGCACGGGTCCGGGCATCGAGCGCGGCGTCGATCTTGCCGGCCATCTCGCCGACCGGCACGACCGACTTCCCGTCGAGGTGGCCGCATCGCTTGGGGAACGTCTGGTCCTCCAGCTGGATCATCGCGGCGCCGGCCCGCTCGAAGCCCTTCACGGTGCGCATCACGTTCAGCGCGTTGCCGAAGCCGGTATCCGCATCCACGATCACCGGCACCGCGACCCGCTCGGTGATGCGCGCGAGCGCCTGCTCGACCTCGGCATAGGAGACGAGGCCGACGTCGGAGCGCCCGAGCTGGGTGTAGGCGATCGACGCCCCGGAGAGGTAGAGCGCCTCGAAGCCGGCCTGCTCGGCGATGAGCGCGGTGAGGGCGTCGAAGATGCCGGGGGCGACGAGGATGTCGCCTGAAGCCAACCGGCGCTTCAGGTCCAAGGTGTCAGCGTCTCGCGCCATCGGACTTGCGATCTCCTGCAACGTCGGGGGGTCCGTACCGGACGGCGCCCGACGACTATGGTACGCCGGGTGAGCCTTCCAGCGCCCCTCGCTCAGCGCACCAGGGCGAGCGAGAGCTGCGGCAGAAACCCCACCAGGATGGAGATCAGCACCATCGCGACCACGAAGGGCACGGCACGCTGGGCGATCGACATGATCGGCTGGCCGGTGAGACCAGCCATCACGAACAGGTTCAGCCCCATCGGCGGCGTGATGAAACCAAGTCCCAGGGACGTGATCATGAAGACGCAGAAATGGATCGGGTCCATGCCGATGGTGACCGCCACCGGGTAGAGCAGCGGGGCAAGGATGACGATGTTCGGCGTCGTCTCCATGAACATCCCGGCGATGATGAAGATGACCAGCATCACCAGGATCAGCGCCGCCGGGTCGTCGGTGATGCCCACTAGCTCCCGCACGAAGGTCTGCGGCACATCCAGCACGGTCAGTGCCTGGGCGAAGAGCACCGCCACGGCGATGATCGGCAGGATGACGCCGTTCACCCGCGCGGAGGTCTCCAGCATCGAGGGAAAGTCCTTCAGGCGGATGGTTCCCTGCAGCAGGCCCACGACCAGCGCCACCGCCACCGCGACCGCAGCCGACTCCGTGGGCGTGAAGACACCGGAGTAGATGCCGCCCAGGATGATGACCGGCACCGCCAGCGCCCACTTGGCGTCGTTCAGCGTCCGGAGCCAGCGCCGCCACGAGAAGCGGTCCCTGCTGTGCTCGTAGCCCGAGAAGCGATTGACCAGGGCGTTGGTCACCAGCACCGTGAAGAGGATCAGCAGGCCGGGAATGATGGCGGCGGTGAAGAGCGTGGTGGACGAGATGCCGAGCACCAGGCCGATGATGATATAGGCGATCGACGGTGGAATCAGGATGCCGGTGCAGGCACCGGAAGCGACCAGGGCGCAGGCGTAGGCCTTGGGATAGCCCCGCTCGACCAGCCGGTCCATGGTGATCCGGCCGATCGCCGCGGCGTCGGCCGCATCCGATCCCGAGATGCAGGCGAAGAAGCCGCAGCCCAGCACGGTGGAGGAACCGAAGCCCGAGCGAAAGCTCCCCGTGGTCGCCTCGGCCAGGTCGAGCAGCTTGTAGGCGAGCCTGGACCGGACCATCACGTCGCCGGTCAGCACGAAGAGCGGGATGGCGATCAGCGCGAAGGAGTCGACGCCCTCGAAGAGCGCCTCGCCGAGCAGCGACAGCGGCAGCGCCTCGGTGGCGAGCAGGAGCGCCACCGTGCCCATCCCGAGGGCGATCCAGAACGGCACGGCGAGCGCCAGCAACGCGACGATCAGCAACAGGCTGAGGGGGATCGCCAAGATCGAGCCCTTGTATGTTTAAGCCAGACCAGCGCGGTACAGTCGGATTACCGCTGAGGTGACCGGACCGGACCGTGCAGCCTGGTAGGCCCTGGAGTCGGCGAGCCTGCTCGCCAGCTCGTGACTGAGTCGA
>JAEWEW010000403.1 GCA_023389175.1 Pseudomonadota bacterium
GCGCTGCGCTTGGGATCGTGCTTGTCGTCCCACTTGATGTCCGTCGGAATGCCGCGGCCGTTGTCCAGCACCGAGATGGAGTTGTCGGTGTGGATGGTGACGATGATCTCGTCGCAGTAGCCCGCCAGCGCCTCGTCCACCGCGTTGTCGACCACCTCGAAGACCAGGTGGTGCAGGCCGGTGCCGTCGGAGGTGTCGCCGATGTACATGCCGGGGCGCTTGCGCACCGCCTCCAGGCCTTCCAGGATCTGGATGGAGGTGGAGTCGTAGCCGGGCCGGACCTCGACCGTGGGCTGGTCGTGGCCGTTGCCATTGCCGTTCCCATTACCGTTGCCGGACGCACCGGCGCCGTGGCCGTTGCCGGGCCCGCCGTTGCTGCCGTTGCCTTGGCCTTCGGGCTCGTCGCCCGCCTGGCCGTGGAGTTGGGGTTCCGTGGCTTTGTCCGCTGTCTTCTTGGGTTTCGGATCCGGGTATTGCGCGTCGCTTGTGCTGGGAATCATCGGACTGCTAGATCCTCATGGGCATGATCACGTACTTGAAGCTGTCGTCACCGGGCAGGCTCAACAGGGCGCTGGAGCTGGAATCCCCGAACTCGGCCTTGACCAGGTCGACCTTCAGGTTCCCGAGGACGTCGAGCAGGTAGGAGACGTTGAAGCCGATCTCGAGCGGCTGGCCCTCGTAGTCGACGGCGAGCTCCTCAGTGGCCTCTTCCTGCTCCGCGTTGCTGCTCTGGATCTTGAGCTGCGAGGGCGCGAGGGAGAGCCGCACGCCCTTGAACTTCTCGTTGGTGAGGATGGAGGCGCGGGAGAGCGCGCCGGCGAACTGCTCGCGGTTCACCACGATGGCCTTGCTGTAGCCGCTCGGGATCACCCGCTGGTAGTCCGGGAACTTGCCCTCGACCAGCTTGGTCACGAACTCGACCTCGCCGAAGGCGATGCGGATCTGGTTGCCGATCACCTGCACCGTGGCCGGCTCCTCGCTGTCGGCCAGGAGGCGCAGCAGCTCGTTGACGGTCTTCCTCGGCATGATCACCTCGGCCGCGGCGCTGGCGTTGTCGCCCTCCTGCGAGCAGAAGGCGAGGCGATGGCCGTCGGTCGCGACGCCACGGATGCCGTTCGGGCTCAGCACCAGCAGCAGGCCGTTCAGGTAGAAGCGGATGTCCTGCTGCGCCATCGCGAAGTGCACCATCTGCAGCAGGTGGCGCAGGCGCCGCTGCTCGAGGGTTGCCTCAGAGACCACCTCCTTGCCGATCGCGAGCGTCGGGAAATCCGCGGCCGGCAGCGTCTGCAGCGAGAAGCGGCTCTTGCCGCACTTGACCGAGAGCTTGTTGCCGTTCAGCTCCACCGCCACCTCGGACTCCGGCAGCGCGCGCAGGATGTCCATGAGCTTGCGGGCCGAGACGGTGAGCGCGGCATCCTCGCCGCCCGCGCCGATCGCGGCGCGGGTCTGCACCTGCATCTCGATGTCCGTGCCGGTGAACGACACGCTCTCGCCTTCCTTGCGGAGCAGCACGTTGGCCAGGATCGGCAGCGTGTGGCGCTTCTCGACGATCCCGGCCACCGTCTGCAACGGCTTCAGGATGGCATCCCGGGAGGCTTTGATGATCTGCATGCGGGTTTCCCTGCTTTCTCTTTTCTCTTTATAAATTAGGAAGATGTTGTTGTTG
Organism: Pseudomonadota bacterium; assembly: GCA_023389175.1. Taxonomy (GTDB): domain Bacteria; phylum Pseudomonadota; class Gammaproteobacteria; order Burkholderiales; family Burkholderiaceae_E; genus Lautropia. Next base: position 1,667 of record JAEWEW010000403.1, read on the forward strand.
GTGCTGCGCACCTTCCTGTGGATACCTGCCGTTCGTCCTTTGTTCTAGGCCATTCGGCGGGTGGACAGCCTTGTGCGGAATCGGTATCCGGTGTCGCAAGGCGTTGTGGACTGATCGGGCCCCGCCCGGATATGCCCAGGCTGCGCACAATCCTTCCGGCGGCTTTCCCCAGGGCTATCCCCAATTCGAGGCAGGGGTTGTCCACAGGAAGGCTCCTCAAGGAAACGCCGGGCCGCCCTAAGTTTCCTTGACCCCCTCGGGGGGCCTGACGCGCAAGCGGCAGGTCGGGGGGCGCTATCAAAGGAACTCCCGCAGGGTCTGGTCCAGCACGTGGATCTGGTGGTTGAGCTCCGGCTTGTGGGTGCGCAGCTCGCCGATCTTGCGAACCGCGTAGAGCACCGTGGTGTGGTCCTTGCCGCCGAAGGCCTCGCCGATCTCCGGCAGGCTCTTTTGCGTGAGCTCCTTGGCGAGGTACATGGCGAACTGGCGGGGAAGCGCGATCTTCGCGGGCTTCCTCTTGGAGTACATGTCCGCGAGCTTCAGCTTGTAGTAGTCCGCCACCGTCCGCTGGATCAGCTCGATCGAGATCTGGCCGCGGTTGAAGGAGAGGATGTCCTTCAGCGCCTCCTTCACCAGCTCGAGCTCGATCGGCTGGTTGCGGAACCCGGCGAAGTGCACGATCCGCTGCAGCGCGCCTTCCAGCTCCCGGACGTTCTGGCGGATGTGCTTGGCGACGAAGTAGGCGACGTCCTCCGGCAGCCGGATGCCGCCCTGCTCGGCCTTGCGCAGCAGGATGGCGACCCGCATCTCCAGCTCCGGCGGCTCGATCGCGACGATCAGGCCGGAGTTGAAGCGCGAGACCAGCCGGTCGTCGATGTTGGAGAGCTCTTTCGGGTAGGTATCGCTCGTGATCAGGATCTGCCGGTGGTCCGCGACCAGCGACTCGAACACGTAGAAGAACTCCTCCTGGGAGCGCTTCTTCTCCGACAGGAACTGGATGTCGTCGATCAGCAGCAGGTCCAGCGACTGGTAGTAGCGCTTGAAGGACTCCACCGCCTCGCGCCGCAGCGCCGAGACCATGTCCTGGAAGAACTGGTTGGCGGTGACGTAGCGGATGGCCGCGTTCGGCTCCCGGGCCAGGATGGCATTGCCGACCGCATGCATCAGGTGGGTCTTGCCGAGCCCCACCCCGCCGTGGATGAAGAGCGGGTTGTAGGCGCCGCCGGGCCGTTCCGAAACCTGCAGCGCCGCCGCGCGGGCGAGGTCGTTGGCCTTGCCGGTCACGAAGGTGGTGAAGGTAAGGTCCGGGTTGAGCTTGGTGCGCTCGTCCGCCGGACGGGTGCCGGGGCCGAGGCTGGCAAGCGCGGCGCTGCTGGCCGGGCCGACCGGCGATTCGGGTCCCGACGCCGCAATGCCTTGGTTATGAGCGAAGTGACTACTTGCTTCAGCAAGGCCTGTCGGCTGCTGTGACAGCCCGGAAGGGGTACCGGTCAATGCCCCCGCCTGCGCGTTCGCCTGGGCACCGGCCAGGACCGGGCCATGGTCGAGCTCGCCGTTCGCCGTGGCCGACGGCGCCTGGCTGGCGATCTCGAACTGTACCGAGACGTCCGGATCGAACCGCTCCTGCAGGCTGTTGCTGATGAGGCGCTGGTACTGCTTGCGCACCACGTCCAGCTTCACCTGGTTCGGCGCCCCCAGGCGCACCACCCGGCCCGCCGGATCGAACCCGAGGAAGACGAGCGGCTTGATCCAGGTGCGGAACGCCTGTTCCGAGAGCTTCGTGGAAAGCAGCTCAGTGCATTCCTGCCAACGATCCTGCATGATTGGCCAGAGGGTTCCGAATGATTATTTGGACATCTTGTTAGGGGCGACGGCGGGCGCCGTCCGGATCGCCCGGTTTTTCGTGCACTTTGGGGTGCTGCCGGGACTCGTCATTATAACTTATCCACAAGCGGCAACGCCACCCTGATTGACAGAATCGACCGGATCGAGTGCAATAGAAGGCTTTTCTGAAAACCGGGTTCGGGTCGCCTTGCCTGCCCGAAGCCGTCTTGGAAATCCACCATGAAACGCACCTACCAGCCCTCCGTCTGCCGGCGCAAGCGAACCCACGGCTTCCTCGTCCGCCAGAAGACCCGCGGCGGCCGGGCCGTCCTTCGTGCCCGTCGTGCCAAGGGGCGCCACCGCCTCGCCGTCTGAGAACGGCGCGGCCGGGTCGCGCGCGGCCGGGCCGATAGCGCCGGCGGCCGCAAAGCGGCCTGGCGCACCAGGCCGGGGAACCTGCCGGACGCGAGTCCGGATCACCGGCACCTATTTCGAGCTCACCGACCGGCCAGGCACTTCAAGCGGAGCGTCCGGCCGGATCATGATCAGCGTCGCCAAGCGGCTGGTGCCCTCGGCGGTGCGACGAAACACCGTCAAGCGCATCGTCAGGGAGGCCTGGCGCGCCGGCATCCATCTCAACGATGACAGGATCTTCCTGGTCAGGCTCAGGCAATATCCCGGCGGCCGCCGCCCCAAGGGCGGTGCGCGTGCCCGGCAGCGCGTCGATCTCGCCAAGCCAGGCGCCACGCCGGCACCGACCATGGGGCTGGCCGCTGTCAAGCGCCTGCTGCGCGCGGATGCGGACCGGGTGATCGCCGGCCTGCGGACCTCGCGATGACCTCTCACCCGCCAGGCATGCAACCGACAGGCCATCACGGCCCGGCCGGGATGCCGGTGCGCCTGCTGGTCGGTGCGATCGGCCTCTATCGGCTGGCGGTCAGCCCGGTGCTGCCCCCGAGCTGCCGCTATTGGCCGAGCTGCTCCGAATACGCGATCGAATCGATCCGCAGCCACGGCGCCCTGCGCGGCGGCTGGCTGGCGGCGCGGCGGCTCTGCCGCTGCCATCCCTGGGCCGCGGGCGGCATCGACCTGCCGCCGCCCCGACGCCCAACCCTGGATTCCCAAGCCTCATGATGCAAACGCAAAGAACGATCCTCTGGGTCATTTTCGTGATGTCGCTGGTGTTCCTGTGGGACAACTGGCAGCGCTACAACGGCCAGCCGTCGCTGTTCGGCGGCCCGCCGCCGGCGAGCCGCGAGCAGTCCGCACCGGGGCAGGAAGGCGCGGCCGGGGGCACCGGCGCCACCCCGGGGGCGGCTGCAGACGGATCGGTACCGACCGCGCCGCCGCCTACCGCCGGCACCGGCCAGGCTGCGACACCTGCACCGGGCGCGCCGGCGTCGGTGGCACCGGCCGCCCAACTGGTGCGCCTCTCCAACGACGTGCTCCAGGTCGACATCGACACCATGGGCGGACAGATCCGCCGCGCGGAGCTGCTGAAGCATCGCGAGGTGTCCGATGATCCGAACAGCGGCAACTTCGTGATCCTGGCGAGTGAGCCGGGACGGACCTTCATCGGCCAGACCGGCGTCGTGGGCGTGCCGGGCGCGCCGAACCACAACACGCCGATGACCGTGGTGGACGGCGCGACCGACCCGCAGGCGCCGGCCGGCGCGAAGGACCTGGTCATGGCGGCCGAAGGCGGCGGCGTGCGGGTCGAGCGCCGCTATCGCCTGGTGCCCGGGTCCTACGAAATAACGGTCCGGCAGCGGGTGATCAACACCACCGAGAACCCCGTCTCGCCGACGCTCTACCTGCAGTTCACCCGCGACGGCAATGCCGGGCCGGGCGATTCCGGCTTCTACTCCACCTATACCGGCCCGGCGTTCTACACCGAGGCCGAGAAGTTCCTGAAGGTGCCGTTCGACGACATCGAGAAGGGCAAGGTGCGCATGCCCAAGGCCGAGGACGGCTGGATCGGCGTCATCCAGCACTACTTCGCGACCGTCTGGGTGCCGCAGCAGGGCACGCCGCGGGAGTACTACAGCCGGCGCATCGAGCAGAACCTGTACACCGTGGGCGCGCTGCAGCCGCTCGGCCAGGTCGCGCCGGGACAGGCCGTGGAGAACTCCGCGGTGCTCTTCGTCGGGCCGCAGGTGCAGGATGCGCTCGAGGCGGCCGCGCCCGGGCTCGAGCTGGTCAAGGACTACGGCTGGCTGACCGCGATCGCGAAGCCGCTCTTCTGGCTGCTGGATGCCCTGCACGGCATCGTCGGCAACTGGGGCTGGGCAATTGTGTTCCTCACCATCCTGGTGAAGCTCGCCTTCTTCCCGCTGCAGGCCGCGAGCTACCGCTCCATGGCCAAGATGCGCAAGGTCACGCCCAAGCTCATGACGATCCGCGAGCGCTACGGCAATGACCGGGTGAAGATGAACCAGGCGATGATGGAGCTCTACAAGACCGAGAAGATCAACCCGCTTGGCGGCTGCCTGCCGATCGTGGTGCAGATCCCTGTCTTCATCGCGCTCTACTGGGTGCTGCTCGCGTCGGTCGAGATCCGCAACGCGCCATGGATCCTCTGGATCCGGGACCTGTCGACGCCTGACCCGTGGTTCATCCTGCCGATCGTGATGGCCGCGACGATGTTCATCCAGACCAAGCTCAATCCGACGCCGCCGGATCCGCTGCAGGCGAAGATGATGCTATGGATGCCGCTCATCTTCTCCGTGATGTTCTTCTTCTTCCCGGCCGGCCTCGTGCTCTACTGGGTGGTGAGCAACATCTTCTCGATCGCCCAGCAGTGGGTCATCACCCGGCGCATCGAGGGCAAGC
>JAEWEW010000406.1 GCA_023389175.1 Pseudomonadota bacterium
CGGCTTGCCCGGGCTGACGACTGATTCCATTGAGCTCCGTTGCGTCGGGAACGCGCTATTCTCCCATCACTTCGGCGATCTCCCCGGGCGACATCCGTGAACCGGGCGCAACACCCCGATGGCCTCCTAGCGCAGCTCGGGCAGCTCCCGGACGCCCGGCGGCGCCGCCCCGTCCGGCTCGGCCACCGGCGTCGCGGCGGGAATGTCGAGGAAGCCGGTGAGTCCGGCCAGCGTGCCGAGAAGACGGTACTTGACCTGCAGCAGCTCGATGCGCTCGGTGACCGCCGAGATCCGCGACTGGTAGGTCTCGTTCTCGGCGTTCAGCAGGTCGATGATGCTGCGCTTGCCGATCTGGAACTGCTCCCAGTAGGCGGCGCGCACCTTGCGCGCGCCCTCGACCAGGTCGTCGAGCGAGCCGGTCCGCCGCGCGCGCGACTCCATCTGCGACCAGTGCCGGGCCACCTCGGTGGCGATGTCGCGGCGGGTGGCGGCCGCCTCCTCCTCCGCGGCCCGGATCTGCTCGTTCGCCGCCGCGGCCCGGGCAGCGCCGGCGCCACCATCGAACGGGTTCCAGTCGGTGACGAAGCCGACGTCGTAGCCGCCGAACCACTGGCGGTTGCCGAGCGGATACTCGGGGCTGTGGACCCGGGCGCGGGCGCTGATCGCCGGCTTGTCCCAGGCGTTGGCAACCGCGGCCGCGCGCCGGGCCGCTTCCACCTCTGCCATGCCCGCCAGCACGGCCGGATGGTTGTCGAGCGCCGCCAGCGCTGCCTCGATCGAGGGCGGCAGGCTCCGGGGCGCGGGCGGCTCGGTCAGCTTCAGGACGGGACGGCCGACCATTTGCGCCAGCGTGGCCTGGCTCTCCAGCAGCGTGCCCTCGCGCGAGGCGCGCGCAAGCCGGGCCTGCTGCAGTCGCGACTGGGTCTGCAGCAGGTCGTAGCCGCGGCCGCGGTCGTGCTTGACGATCTCCTGCACCCGCCGGTCGAGCGACTCGATCGCGGCGACATAGTCGTCGGCAAGCCTGGTGAGCGCGTGCTGCTTGATCACCTCCACGTACGCGTCGGCCACTTCCAGCGCCACCTCCGCGCGCGCCTGCTCCAGGCCCTGGTTGGCCCCGGCAAGCCGCGCGCGCTGCCTGGCTATCTCGTTATCCGTTCGGCCGGAGTCATAGAGCGGCTTGATGGCCTGCACGCCGAGGTCGCCCCGCGACTGGCTGCCGGATTCGCGGACATAGCCGTAGGCGGGTTCGATGATCAGCCCGTAGCGGGCGTTCATCTGGCTCCGCGCGCCGGTGACCTCGTGGCTGATCGCCTGGGCGGAAGTGCGGGCGCCGAGCACCTTGGGGTTCTTCTCCAGCGCCATCGCCACCGTCTCGCGCAGGCTCTGCGCGCCGGCCGGCGGCGCGCAGAGGAGCAGCACGGTCGCCAGCATGGTCGTTCGCACGGCCACCGCTCGTGCCGCCGCGGCAACGCGCGCCGACAGGCAGGAAGCGGCCTGGCCGACCGAAAGGCGCATGCCCCCGGTCATCCTGCGCGCGCTTGCCGCCCTTCGATGGGGTAGGCCGGGTCGGAGTAGCCGGGGGTGGAGGGATGGCCGGCGGGCACCAGCGATTCCACCAGCGCTTCGTCCTGCGCCTCGAAACGGTGATCGAGCGCTCCGACGTACTCCGCCATCTGTTCTGCGGTGCGCGGCCCGACGATGGCCGAGGACACCAGGCCGTTGTTCAGCACCCAGTTGACCGCGAACTGGGCCGGGGTCATGCCGCGCCGGCGGGCATGGTCGCCGATGGTCTGGGCGAGCACCAGCGACTCCTCGCGCCATTCGGTCTGCATCAGGCGCTTGTCGTTGCGCCCGGCACGGGTCTCCTGCGGCGGCGGTTCGCCGGGCCGGTACTTGCCGGTCAGCACGCCGCGCGCGATCGGGGAATAGCAGGCGACGCCGATGCCGTAGTGGCCGCAGGCGGGCAGCACCTCGGTCTCGGGCATCCGGTTCATCGCGTTGTAGTACGGTTGGCAGACCACCGGTGGCGGCACCCCCAGCTCGCCCGCGAGCCGCATGATCTCCGCGATGCGCCAGGCGCGGTAGTTGGACACGCCCCAGTAGCGGATCTTGCCGCTCCTCACCAGGTCCCCCAGCGCGGCGAGGGTCTCGGCGAGCGGCGTGCCGGGATCCTCCTTGTGGAGGTAGTAGATGTCGACATGGTCGGTGCCGAGCCGCTGCAGCGAGCCGTCGATCGCCCGCATGATCCAGCGGCGGGACAGGCCGCGGCAACCCGGCTCCCGCGACATCGGGTTGGCGACCTTGGTGGCGAGCACCCAGTAGCCGCGCTCGGCGGCTACCAGCCGGCCGGTGATCCGCTCGGACTCTCCGAGGCTGTACACGTCGGCGGTGTCGACGAAGTTGATGCCGCGTTCCCGGGCAACGGCGAGGATCGCGCGCGCCTCCGCCTCGTCGGTCCGGTCGCCGAACATCATGGTGCCGACGCAGAGCGTGGAAACCTCGAGGCCGCTGCGGCCGAGCCTGCGGTATGCGCGGTCGTCGTGCATGGCTTCTCCTACAATGG
>JAEWEW010000011.1 GCA_023389175.1 Pseudomonadota bacterium
CATCACCGGCGTCGCCGCGCCGTCGGCCAACCGATTCGGGCGGGTCAGCCCGACCAGCGCTGCGCACGTGCGCGCCGACCTCGGCTCGGATGTCGCGGTGGTGCTGGACGGCGGCGAGGCCGCGGTCGGCATCGAATCCACCATCCTGGACCTGTCGCGGGAACAGCCGGCGCTGCTGCGGCCCGGCCACATCGGTGCGGAGGCACTCTCACGCGTGCTCGGCATGCCGGTGGGGGCTGCCGGACGCGATGCGCCACGGGTGCCGGGCGCGCTGCCCTCGCACTACGCGCCGGTCACGCCGCTGCGGCTGGTCACGACCGATGAGCTGCCGCTGTGGCTGGCCGAGGCGCGCGCCGATGGCAAGCGGGTTGCGGTGTGGAGCGTCGCGCCGGTCGCCACGGGCAAGGGCGGGCAGGGCGCGGAGAGCCTCGGCGAACAGGGCGCCGTGCGCTGGCATCCTCGCCCGGACTCCGTCGAAGGGATGGAGCGAACTCTCTACCGGACGCTGCGCGAGCTCGACTCGTGGGGCGTGGACCTGATCCTGGTGGAAGCGCCGCCCGCGACGGCAGGCTGGGCCGCCATCAGCGATCGCCTGACCCGGGCGGCCGCCTAGCACGGCTTGAAGCGACTTCAGCGGGCGAGCAACGCCCAGATCGCCACCACCAGCGCCACCACCAGCGCCACCACCGCGACGCCGCCGAGCGCATGGACGGTTGCCGCAGCCGGGCGATTTCGGCCTGCGACTCCGCCACACCGGCGTCCATGCTCTCCAGCACCTCCTTCAGCTGGATGGCGAGCTCCTTCACCCGTTCGGCATTCGCGGTGACGGCTTCCTGGAGCTCCGCGATCTGGCGCGGGACCACGTCCTCCGGCCGCGCGCCCGGCGGCTTGGCCGTGAACGCCGGCAGGGCGGCAGTCACGATCTGCGACACATAGGGAAGCGAAGCCTTCAGGACGGGAAGCCAGCCAGCCATCGAATCTCCTTCGAGACGTTGCACAGGCGATGCAGGATAGCACCGCGCGCCCGTGGCTTCGGCCCGCGGGGTTCGGTCAGCCGGGCGTGCCGGCACCGGTGGCCGCCGGCCGGGCCGGCAGCGCGATGCGACGAATCAGCGCATGCGCCGCAAGCGCGGCCGCCAGTGCCGAAAGGAAGGAGAGCGCGATGCCGCCGCCCGGCAGCACCATCGCCACCACGAAGCAGAAGACTGCGAGGGATGGCAGGGCGGTCGTCATTGCGCGCAGCAGTGCCGCGGTGTAGCCCGGGCCCTGCGCCCGATGCGAGAAGACGGAGAGCACCCCGCCCACGACCGGGAAGGCGGCGAGCAGCCCGCTCCAGGCGCCGCCGAGCATGCCGGCGGCGCCGGTCACAGCCAGGACGAGCAGGGCGCCGGCCACCATGCGGGCGCAGAGCTCGGCGTACGGAAAGGTCGATCCGGCCCCGCTTGCGCCCCTGCGGCCGGCGCCGGCCGGGGTCGTCGCCGCGCGCGGGAAGCAGCGCGGGCCGACCAGAAGCGCCGCGGCGGCCGCGGCGGCCGAGACTGCAAGCGTCGCGGGCAGTGCCCACATCAGCAGCGCCGCCGCGAGCCATGCGCCGAACGCCGCGAGCAGCGCGACCGGCCATCTTCGGTGCAGCGCCATGCGGGCGTAGGTCGCGAAGAACGCCACGTTGGCGACCACCGCCGCAAGCGAAGAGGTCGCCGCGCCTGACGCGAACGCATTCCCGCGCTCCAACGCCAGGAACAGCAGGATCGGTCCGACCACCACCGGCAGGCCGGCAAGCCACCCCGAGACCGCGGCGCCCCAGCGGCGGCCCGCCAACGACAGGAGCAGCAGGAAGCCGGGCACCAGCAGGAGCTTGAGCGCGAGCATGGGCGGCCTTCAACCGCCGGCGTCGAGCTCGCGCGAGAGCGCGGCGATGCGATCGAGGATTGCCTGCAGCTCGTCCTCCTGCAACGGCACCAGCTCGAGCAGGAGCCGTCCCTGGGCCGCCGCCCGGTCCATCGTCCGAATGGAAGGATCGCCGTCCCTCAGCGCCGCGGCGAGCGCGACCGCGTTCCACCGCGGACCGCCCGGCAGGATCTCCAGCGACACGCGCGAGAGCGGCATGCCGGCGGGATCGGGCACTTCGGTTGCGCGGATGCCCGGGATGGTGCCCGCCTGGCCGATGAAATGCGCCACCTTCACCCGCTGCGAGGCGCGCCAGCGCGGCAGGTCGAGCTGCTCGCGCTCCTCGAGCGCCGCCAGCACGCCTGCGATCGCTTCCTTGCCCGGCTTCATCGCCCGCGCGATGCCTCGCTCCTGCGCGCGGCAGGCCCGCACCAGGTCGCGACGCCCGACGATCAGCCCGGCCGTCGGCGAGGCGAGGTACTTGTGGGCGCTGAAGAGCGCGAGATCCGCGCCGGTGGCGAGCAGCTCGCGCATGCGCAGGTCCTGGGCCGCGCCGTCGATGATGGCCGGCACGCCGTGGCGGTGCGCCATCGCCACCGCCTCGGCGAAGTCGAGTGGCTGTCCACGCGTGAGGCGCGAGGACACCAGCAGCAGGCAGGCGGTGCCCCGGTGCGACAGCGCCACCTCGATGTCCGCCAGGCTGCAGCCGCGCTCGCTGCCGGCGACCACCGGCGTCGCGCCGGCGAGCCGGATGTCGGTGAGGATCGGGTGCCCGTAGTCGACGGCATGGCCGGCGGGAATCACGACGCGATCGGCCATGCCGCTGGTATCGGGCAGCGCGGCGACCCGCTCCGGGTCGCTGCCGGCCATCGCGGCCGCGATCGCCTGGGTGATGCCGGCCGCCACGCAATGCGTGACCGCTCCGGCCTCGGCGCCGGCGTGCCGCGCGAGCGCCCGGTCCGCGGCCGCCTGGAGCTCCTCGATCACCAGGAAATGACGCAGCGCTTCGGCGGTCGCCCGGGCCACCGCCTCGGAGGAGCGCGAGACGCCCACCGGCGTGAAGGTGCCCGCGGCGTTGATCACGCGGGTGAGGCCGAAGCGCTCGTGCAGCGAACGATGCATGTAAAGTGGCGCCCGGCCGCTAGTCGCGGTCCGGCGCACCCGGCGGGAAGAGGCCGCGATAGGGCCGAGCCTCGTCGACCGCGCTGGCCTCCTCCACCGTGCGGCCTTCGTCCAGCAACAACGGCATGCGGCGCATCGGCCACAGCGCGGCATGCTCCGCGAGCGTCTGCTCGTCCCCGGCGCCGAGCAGCCGGAAGCGGAACGGGATGTCGTTCTCGTAGAGGGCGATCAGCACCTTCTGGCAGTACGACGAGAACGGATGGGCGAACAGCTCGAGCGACAAGGACGATCTCCGGCAGCGGCTGGGCCGACAGCGGCGCCGCATGACGGCACCGGTCGGCATGGGGAGCTGCTAGTCTACGATGAACAACGTGGCGCCCGACTCGGTCGAGGAGCGATGCGGCTCGGCGCCGTCGGCGACCTGGTAGCTCATGCCGGGGCGCAGGACGAAGCGCCGCCCGTCCTGCAGCTCCGTATGCAGCTCCCCCTGCAGGCAGAGCAGGATGTGGCCCTTCGAGCACCAGTGGTCCGCCCGGTAGCCCGGCGAGTACTCCACCATGCGCACGCGGATCGCGCCGAACTGGCGCGTGCGCCAGGTCGCCGTCCCGCGCTCGCCGCGATGATCGGTGGCGGCCACGGTCGACCAGTCGGTGGTGCCGAACGGAATGCCGGTCATGTCCATGTGCGTCGCGTCTCCTTGCCGGTCTTGCCCAGCAGCTGCAGCGTGGCGGGATCGGGTTTTCCTTCGAAGTACTTGTCCAGCAGGCCCCGGAATACGGAGCCGGGCGGCGCCACCTCGGCGAACAGCGTTGCGCAGGAGCGCAGCTTCAGGTCGTCCGGCGAGCCGAGGATCTCGTGCGCCGTGCTGCCGTCGATGGCGAGCAGCGCCTCGGCGCAGGTGACGAGCCGAGGGCCGAGCACCGGATGCGACAGGTACGCGGCGGCCTCCTCGCGTCCGGCGATGGCGAAGTGGCGCGAGGTGGGGCTCGAGCCCAGGCCGCGGATCTGCGGGAACACGTACCACATCCAGTGCGAGCGCTTGCGTCCGCTGCGCAGCTCCGCGAGCGCGCGTTCGTAGTCGCCTTCCTGTGCTGCAACGAAGCGGTCCAGGTCCATCATCCGGTCCTCGAGTGGTCGCGCCGGCGCCCTCGGGGAAATCCCTGCCGGAGAGCGCCGGCCCGGCGCCGCCCCGGTACTTGCCCCAGGCAGGCCCCTGCACGATGATAGAGCGCCCGGCGCCGGCGCAGCATCGCGGACCGGGCGATTCAACGCCCCCGAGTACCACGCGACACCTCACAACCGTTGGAGCGCTACCGATGCGATCGACCCCCACGCAACCGAACCCGATCGGCCGCGCCCTGGCCAGCGCTGCCTGCGGCCTGCTGCTGGCCGCCGCCGGCCCCGCCGCGGCGCGGGACCTGGTGGTCGCGCTGAAGACCGAGCCGACCTCGATGGACCCGCAGTACCACGCGCTCACGCCCAACATCCAGCTGTCGCAGACGCTGTTCGATCCGCTCACCTGCACCGATCCGGAGCTCGGCATCAAGCCGTGCCTGGCCGAATCCTGGAAGGCGGAGGGCACCACCTGGACCTTCAAGCTGCGGCCCGGCGTGAAGTTCTCCGACGGATCGCCGGTCACCGCCGAGGACGTGATCTTCACCTACGACCGCGCCGGCAAGGTGCCGAACAGCCCGTCGTCCTTCAAGATCTACCTGCAGCAGGTTTCCAAGGTGGAGGCGGTGGATCCGATGACGGTGCGCATCACCACCGTGCAGCCGTATCCGCTGGTTGCCAGCAACCTGGCCAACCTGCCGATCATGTCGGCCAAGGCGGCTTCCGGGCCGGCGCCGGAAGGCAAGACCACGACCGAGCTCAACGCCGGGAACGGCCTGGTCGGAGCGGGGCCCTACAAGTTCGTGTCGTGGAAGCGCGGCGCCGAGATCGTGTTCGAGCGCAACCCGCACTACTGGGGTCCCGCGCCGGCCTGGGACCGGGTGATCTACCGGCCGATCAGCAACCCGGCGGCGCGGGTGGCGGCGCTGCTCGCGGGCGACGTCGACCTGATCGAGGATCCGCCCACCGACGACCTGGCGCGGCTGCAGAAGGATCCGAAGCTCAACGTCGTCACCAAGTCCTCCAACCGCGTGATCTATGTCGCGCTGGACCAGCACGGCAACGAGACGCCGGGCATCCAGGGCACCGACGGCAAAAATCCGCTGCTGGACCGCCGCGTGCGCGAGGCGCTCTCGCTCGCCATCGACCGCAAGGCGCTGGTGGACCGCATCATGGGCGGCGTGGCCACGCCCGCGGCCCAGCTGCTGCCGCCGCCGATGTTCGGCACCAGCAAGAAGCTAGTCGAGGCGCCGAAGGCGGACCCGGAGCGGGCCAGGGCGCTGCTGAAGGAGGCCGGCTTCGGGGAAGGCTTCAGCCTGGTGCTCGGCACGCCCAACGGTCGCTACATCAACGACAGCAAGGTGGCGCAGACGCTCGCGGCGATGTGGACCCGGATCGGCGTGAAGACCTCGATCGACGCCAACGCGCCGGCGGTCTTCTTCAAGAACCGGGACAGCTACACCTACAGCGCCTACCTGGCCGGATGGGGCACCTCCACCGGCGAGATGTCCAACACGCTCAATTCGCTCCTGGTGACGCCGAACAAGGAGAAGGGCGTGGGCACCACCAACCGCAGCCGCTACTCCAACAAGGCGATGGACGAGCTCGTCGCCCGTTCGGCCACGCTGATGGACGATGCCGAGCGTGATGCGGTGCTGGCCCGCGCGAGCGAGATGGCGATGGCGGACTTTGCCATGCTGCCGATCCACTTCGAGCACTCGGTGTGGGCGATGAAGAAGGGCATCGAGTTCGGCGGCCGTGCGGACCAGATGACGATGGTGCGCGACGTCGTGCCGACGGCGGCGAAGTGATTGCCGCGGCCTGAGGGAAGGGGAGCCGGCGCCGTGCGCCGGCCGCGGCCATGCTGACCTACATCGTCCGCCGCCTGATGCAGGCCGTGCTGGTGATGCTGGTGATGTCGGCCCTCGTCTTCGTCGGGCTGTACGTCGTCGGCGATCCGGTCTCCATGATGGCGAGCCCGGAGGCGACCGAGCTCGACCGCGAGGCGATCCGCCGCAACTTCGGCCTGGACCAGCCACTCTGGCAGCAGTACGTCATCTTCATGGCGCATGCGGTCCGGCTCGACTTCGGCAACAGCTTCCTCACCGGCCAGCCGGCAATGGCGCTGATCCTGGAGCGGATGCCGGCGACGCTGGAGCTCGCCTGCGTCGCCATGCTGCTCGCGGTGCTGGTGGGCGTGCCGCTCGGCATGCGCGCCGGCCTGGCGCCGCAGGCGCCGTCCTCGCGCGGCATCATGACCGCCTCCATCCTCGGCTTCTCGCTGCCCAACTTCTGGGTGGGGCTGATGCTGATCATGGTGTTCGCGGTCAATCTCGGCTGGTTCCCGGCGAGCGGCCGCGGGGATGCGGTGATGGTGGGGGCGCTCGACCTCAGCGTGCTCACGGCCGACGGCTGGCGCAGCCTGGTGCTGCCGGCGCTCACCATCGCGATCGCGAAGGCGGCGCTGATCATCCGGGTGACCCGCGCCGCCGTCCGGGAGGCGCTGCCCACCGACTACATCAAGTTCGCGCGAGCGAAAGGCCTGGCGTGGAGCCGCATCGTACGGGTGCACCTGCTCAAGAACATCCTGATCC
>JAEWEW010000028.1 GCA_023389175.1 Pseudomonadota bacterium
GCGTCGTTGAAGTCGTAGTTGGGATTGTGCAGCTCGCACGGCCCCATGCCGTGATAGGTGGCCTCGCGGTGTCCGCCGTCGCCGTTGCCGATGAAGAGGTAGGTGCCCGGCACCTTCTCCAGGTAGAAGGAGAAGTCCTCGGCGCCGCCCACCGGCGGCGTGTCCCGGATCACGCGGTCGGCGCCGAAGGCCGCCTGTGCCACCCGGGCGGCGAAGTCGGTCTGCTCGTCGTGGTTCACCAGCGGCGGGTAGGCGCGATAGAAGTCAAGCGCGCCCGTGCCGCCGTACACCTGCGGCAGCGTCTCGGCGATTTGCCGGATGCGTGCCTCGATGAGGTCCAGCACCTCGGTACTGAATGTGCGCACCGTGCCGCGCAGCACCGCCTCATGCGGGATGACGTTGTAGGCGTCGCCGGCATGGATCTGAGTGACCGAGAGCACCGCGCTGTCGATCGGGGACTTGCTGCGCGAGATCACGGTCTGCAGCACCCCCACCATCTCGGCCGCGATCACGATGCTGTCGACCGACTTCTGCGGCATGGCCGCGTGGCCGCCGGTGCCGCGCACCGTGATGTCGAAGCGGTTGCTGGAGGCCATCATCGCCCCCTTGCGGAAGGCGAAGGTACCCGCCGGCAGGCCCGGCATGTTGTGCATCCCGTAGATCTCGTCGCAGGGGAAGCGATCGAAGAGGCCGTCCTCGATCATTGCCCGCGCGCCGGCGTTGCCGCCCTCCTCCGCGGGCTGGAAGATGAAGTTGACCGTGCCGTCAAAGTCCCGGTGCTTCGCCAGGTATCGCGCCGCACCGAGCAGCATGGTGGTGTGGCCGTCGTGACCGCAGCCATGCATGCGGCCTTCGTGGCGCGAGGCATGGGCGAAACGGTTGTGCTCAGGCATCGGCAGCGCGTCCATGTCGGCGCGCAGGCCGATCGCCCGGCCGCGGCCGGATCGCCTGGTGATGCCGGCGCCAGTGCCGCGCAGCACGCCGACCACGCCGGTCTTGCCGAGGCCGCGATGGACCTCGATGCCGACCTGCTCGAGCTGTTCGGCGACGAGCCCCGCGGTCCGCGTCTCAGTGTAGGCAAGCTCCGGGTGGGCGTGGATATCCCGGCGCAGGGCAGTGAGTCCGGCGTGCCCGCTTTCGATATCGGCAATCAGAGTCATGGTTCTACCAGGCTGTTACCGGCGATGGAAAGGGTCACACGCCACCGTCCGTCGCTTGAGCATGAAAACGAACGCCAAGCGCCTTGGCGACCTTCAGCACGGTCGCAAAGCTTGGATTACCTTCGGCGCTGAGTGCTCGATAGAGACTCTCGCGGCTAAGGCCCGCGTCCTTGGCTACTTGAGACATCCCCTTTGCGCGAGCAATATCGCCAAGGGCTCTGGCGATCCCGGAAGGATCATCGGGCGCTTCTTCAAGCCAGGCATCCAGGTAGGCGGCCATCTCCTCAGGCGTTCGCAGGTGTTCCGCGACATCGTAAGAGGTCGTCCTGGTGCGCCGCACCTGCTTCTCGGACTTGGTCACGACGATGGCTCCATGTAATTCCGGTTCAGGTCCAGGGCCCGGTCGATGTCCTTTTGCTGCGTCGACTTGTCACCACCAACCAGTAGCAGCAAGAGTCTCTGGCCGCGAAAGGAGTAATAGACCCTATAGCCTGGGCCCACATCGATCTTGAGTTCCGAAACACCTTCGGTCAGATCGCGATGAGAGCCTGGATTGCCGTGAATCAAACGGTCAACGCGCATTAGGATGCGCGCACGGCCCGCCCGATCCTTCAGGCTATTGATCCAGTCGGCATAGTCATCGGTCTTCTCGACCCGCATTTTCGACCCGTTCCCATTGTAGCCTACAAGCTACAAGAAACGCAACCTCTGCTACTTGCCAGAACTGCGACCCTGAGCCTGTCGAATGCAGCCGATCTTGCACCTCGGCGTGTCACCCGTCCGACTACTGACTCGCGCCCGAGGCCACCCGCTCTTTCACGTACCCCCCGATCTCTCTCGCCACGTCCCGAAGCGCCCGACGCAACGGCTCGAACCCAGCGCTACGCTCGCGGGTCACCTCGTCCATGTAGAGCCCACGATGCAGTTCCACCTGCAAGCTGTGACGACGCTCGGCCGGACGCCCCAGCCGCGAGATCAAAGCGACGCCCTTGTACGGATCGTTGATCGCGACCCGGAAGCCGCGCTGGCGCAGCGACTCCGCCACCATCACGACGAACTCCGGATCGCAGGTCGTCCCGTCGCGGTCGCCCAGGACGAAGTCGGCCAGCTGCTTGTCGGTCCGGATGCCGAGCCCCTCGTAGGCATTGGCCGGCATCGAGTGCAGGTTCAGGTGCCATACCGCGCCGAAGCGCTGATAGGCCTCCTCCACCAGGCCGCGCAGCGTGGACTGGTAAGGCGCATGCCAGGTATCGATGCGCGCCTGCACCTCCGCGACACCGAGCTTGCGGTCGTAGATCGGCCGGCTCCGGCCACGGCCGCCATCGCGCCAGATGAGGCCGATGCCGAGCCGGGTCTTCTCGCCGGGCGACAACGGGCCGGGCCACGGATCGTCGAGCATGTCCGGGTCGAGGTCTTCCACATCGCGGTTCGGGTCGATGTAGCTGCGCGGGAACTCGGCGGCGAGCAGGGTCGCGCCCACGTCCGGCAGCGCATCCCACAGCACGTGCACGTCGGTGTCCTCGCCCGCGCGCAGCTCGTCGAAGGGGATCGCATAGCGGAAGTCCGCGGGATAGCGCACGCCGCTGTGCGGCGAGTCGCAGACGAGCGGCAGCGCCTCTCCCGCAGGACGGCGCAGCGTGTAGGGCGGAAACGGTGTCGGAGTGGCCGGAAGCACCTGCTCGGGAACCGGTGCGGGCGCAGGAGCGGAACGGGGAGACATCGAGGCTTGATCGTTCATGGAATCATGGTACCGGGACGGCCCGTTGCGCCTGCGATGGCGCGGCCTCGGCAACATCGTTGAGGTGGCAGGCGCTCGCATGTCCCGGTCCGATGGCCGCAAGCACCGGCCGCTCCTCCCGGCAACGCGGCATCGCATGCGGGCAGCGCGGATGGAAGGCGCAGCCCGGAGGCGGCGCGAGCGGCGACGGCAGCTCGCCGCGGATCGGCTGGTAGCTGCGCCGCTGGGCATCGAGCCGCGGCAGCTCGGCGAGCAGCGCCTGGGTGTAGGGATGATTGGGCCGCGAGAAGACGACGTCGGTCGGCGCACTTTCGACGATGCGCCCGAGGTACATGATCACCACCCGGTCGGCGATGTGACCGACCACGCCGAGGTTGTGGCTGATGAAGAGATAGGTGAGGCCGAGCTCCTCGCGCAGCCGGGTGAAGAGGTTGAGCACCTGGGCCTGGATCGAGACGTCGAGTGCGGCCACTGCCTCGTCGCAGACGATCAGCCGCGGCTCGAGCGCGAGCGCGCGGGCGATGCCGATGCGCTGGCGCTGGCCGCCGGAGAACTGGTGCGGATAGCGCTCCGCGTAGCTCGGGTCGAGCCCGACCTTGTTCATCAGCTCGGCGACATACTCGCGCTTCTGCGCCGGCCTGATTCTCCCGTGCACCATCGGCGCCTCGCCGATGATGTCGAGCACCCGCATGCGCGGGTTGAGCGATGCCATCGGGTTCTGGAAGATCATCTGCACCGCGAGCTCGTAGGCGCGGCGCCGGGGCCCCTCCATGCGCGCCACCGGCTCGCCCTCGAAGCGCACCTCGCCGGCGGTGGGCGGCGTGATGCCGGCCACCACGCGGCCGAGCGTCGACTTGCCGCAGCCGGATTCGCCGACCACGCCGACCACC
>JAEWEW010000060.1 GCA_023389175.1 Pseudomonadota bacterium
ATGACCTTGAAGCTCGTCTTGCACTGCGGGCAGGTGGTCGCTAGCGCCATGGCGGTATCTTACTTCCCCGGGGACGCGCGCGGCTGCGTCCTGTTCGCCCCCAGGGCCGGGCCAAGCCCGGCCCGCCCCCCGAGGGGGTCAAGGAAGCTTGGGGCGGCCCGGCGCTTCCTTGGCTGCAACGGCTCGTCGTCCCGACGTCGGCCCACGAGGCAGACCCAGCCGTCGCGACTGCGCCAGGGCGCGACCGCGACGCCGTGGCGGTAGCAGTCCGCCACCTCGTCGGCCTGCCGTTCCAGCACGCCGGCGAGCACCAGCCAGCCGCCGGGCGCCACCAGCGAGGACAGCAGCGGCGCGAGCAGCTTGAGCGGATTGGACAGGATGTTCGCAAGGACGATGTCGGCAGCGGGCGGCGGCGGTGTCGAGCTCGATGCGATGTCGATCGCGACGCCGTTCGCCCGGGCGTTCTCGGCCGCGCTGGCGAGCGCCTGCGGATCGATGTCCCGCGCGCTCACCGAGGCGGCGCCAAGGCGCGCTGCCGCGATCGCCAGGATGCCGGAGCCGCAGCCGTAATCGATCACCCGCTTGCCGGCGACATCCGCCTGGTCGAGCCACGACAGGCACAGGCGGGTGGTCGGATGGCTGCCGGTGCCGAAGGCGACGCCGGGGTCGATCACGATCGGTATGCGACCGTCGTCGCGGGCGCCGGCTTCATCCAGCCGCCAGCTCGGCAGCACCAGCAGGCGCCGGCCTACCGGGATCGCCTCGAACTGCGACTGCGTGGCCGCCACCCAGTCGCGGTCCGCGACGGCGCGCACCGCGACGATTGCCGCGGCCGGACGCTGGAGCTCGCGCGCGACGCCCGCGACGAAGCCGGCCGGATCGACGTCGTCCGCGAGCAGGATGCCGAGCCGGGTGTGCCGCCATCCGAAGCGCGGCTCGGCGACGGCCGCGACCGCGACGCCCGGTGGCGCCGGCTCGCCGAACTGGGGCTGCTCGTCCGGGGAATCGGCATCCGCGTCCTCGGCCTGCACCGACAGCGCCCCGGCCTCGATACAGGCGTCGGCCCAGGCCTCCGCCTCGTCGCGGGAAACCAGGATCGTCGCTTCGATCCAGTGCTGCGTCATCGCCGCTGAGCCAGCAGCTTCTCCAGGTAGTGGATGGAGGTGCCGCCTGCGACGAACCGGGAATCCATCAGCAGCTCGCGATGCAGGGGGATGTTGGTGTGGATGCCTTCGACGATCATCTCCGAGAGCGCGATCTGCATGCGCCGCAGCGCCTGCTCGCGGGTGTCGCCGAAGCAGATCACCTTGCCGATCATCGAATCGTAGTAGGGCGGCACGAAGTAACCGTTGTACGCATGCGAATCCACCCGCGTGCCCGGCCCGCCAGGCGCGTGCCAGTTGCTGATGCGACCGGCAGACGGCGTGAACTTGTACGGATCCTCGGCATTGATGCGGCATTCGATCGCATGGCCGCGGAAGTCCACGTCCCGCTGCTTGAGGCGCAGCGGTTCGCCGCAGGCAATGCGGATCTGCTCCTGCACGATGTCCACGCCGGTGATCATCTCCGTGACCGGATGCTCCACCTGCACGCGGGTGTTCATCTCGATGAAGTAGAACTCGCCGTTCTCGTAGAGGAACTCGAAGGTGCCGGCGCCGCGGTACCCGATCTTGCGGCAGGCATCGACGCAGCGCGCCCCGACCTTGTCGATCAGGCGGCGCGCGATGCCAGGCGCAGGTGCCTCCTCCATGATCTTCTGGTGGCGGCGCTGCATCGAGCAGTCGCGCTCGCCCAGGTGGATCGCGTTGCGATGCTCGTCGGCGAGGACCTGGATCTCGATGTGCCGAGGGTTCTCCAGGAACCGCTCCATGTAGACCATCGGGTTGTGGAACGCCGACTGCGCCTCGCTGCGGGTCATCGCCACCGCGTTCAGCAGGGCCGCCTCGGTGTGGACCACGCGCATGCCGCGGCCGCCGCCGCCGCCCGCCGCCTTGATGATCACCGGATAGCCGACGTTGCGGGCGATGGCGACGATCTCCTTGGGGTCCTCGGGCAGCGCGCCGTCCGAACCGGGCACGACCGGCACCCCGGCCTTGCGCATCGCCTCCTTCGCGGAGACCTTGTCGCCCATCAGGCGGATCGATTCCGGGCGCGGGCCGATGAAGACGAAGCCGCTGCGCTCTACGCGCTCGGCGAAGTCCGCGTTCTCGGAGAGGAAGCCGTAACCGGGGTGGATCGCCTCGGCGTCGGTGACCTCGGCTGCGCTGATGATCGCCGGGATGTTGAGGTAGCTGTCGCGCGAGGGCGCCGGACCGATGCAGACCGACTCGTCCGCGAGCCGGACGTACTTCGCCTCGGTGTCCGCCTCCGAGTGGACCACCACGGTCCGGATGCCCATCTCGCGGCAGGCACGTTGCACGCGCAGTGCGATCTCGCCACGATTGGCGATCAGGATCTTCTCGAACATGAGCGGCCCGGTCTACTCGATCACGAAGAGCGGCTGGCCGTACTCGATCGGCTGCCCGTTCTCCACCAGGATCTCCTTGACCGTGCCGGTGTACTCGGACTCGATCTCGTTCATCAGCTTCATCGCCTCGATGATGCACAGCGTGTCGCCGACCTTCACCTGGCTGCCGATGGAGACGAACGGGTCGCTCTCGGGATTGGGGGCCCGGTAGAAGGTGCCCACCATCGGCGACTTCACCACGTTGCCGCTCGGCACCTGGCGCACCGGCTCGCCGGCGGCCGCGATTCCCGGGATCGCCGGGCTGGGCGGCGGGGCCATCGGCGCGGGCGCCATCGGCGGCGGCTGGTAGGCGATCGGCGCGGCGGCCGGTGGCGCCTTGACGATCCGGACCTTGCCTTCGGCCTCGGTGATCTCCAACTCGGAGATCCCCGATTCGGCGACCAGGTCCACCAGCGTCTTCAGTTTGCGCAGATCCATTGCTTGAGCCTTTCTTTTGACTGGTTCAGGTGCCGGCCGATGCCGCTTCGGGCGCAGCCCGGCCGAGCCGAGACAACGCGAAGCCGAGCGCCGCCTCGTAGCCGTAGGGCCCCATCCCGGCGATCACCGCCTCCGCCAGGTCCGAGAAGTACGAATGGTGGCGAAACGGCTCGCGCCGGTGGACGTTGGAGAGATGGACCTCCACGAACGGCAGCGCCACCGCCGCGAGGGCATCGCGCACGGCGACGCTGGTATGGGTGAAGGCCGCCGGATTGATGATGACGAAGCCGACCCCGGTGCCGCGGGCAGCATGGATGCGGTCCACCAGGGCGCCTTCGTGATTGGTCTGGAAGGTCGCCAGGTCGACGCCGGCTGCCGCCGCCAGCGACCGCAGACGCTCGTCGATGCCCGCGAGCGTCGTGCTGCCGTAGATGCCCGGCTCGCGGGTGCCCAGGAGATTGAGGTTGGGGCCGTGGAGCACCAGGACGGCGCTTCGCGTGGGAGCGCTCCCGGCAGATTCATTCGGCGCAGAAGGGGCCAAGATCGAAGCCGCTCAATGCAAATCGGCGGATTTTATCACTTCACGCAAGGCATCGATGGAGACTCGTCCAAGAATTTTCGTCTTGACCCGGCCCGCGGGATCGATCACCACGGTGTAGGGCAGGGCGCCCGCCTGGTTGCCGAATCGAGCCGCGAGGAAGGCGCCGGTGGCATTCGCCACCACGAGCGGATAGCTCACGGGCAGCCTCTGCGCGAAGCGCGCGACCGAATCCGGATTGTCCACGCCGATGCCGACGAAGCGCGTGCCGCTCGCCTGCACCTCGGTGGCGAGCTCGGACAGCTCGGGCATCTCCTCCACGCATGGCGCGCACCAGCTCGCCCAGAAGTTGGCCACCACCTGGTGCCCGCGCAGCGATTCGAAGCGGAAGACCTGGCCGCGCGAGTCCGGCAGCGTCTGCTGGAAGAGGATCGCCACCGCCTCGGCATCCGCGCGCTGCCCGGCCTCCCGCGCCGCCCGGCGTTGCCAGGAGAAGGCGCCGCCGGCGGCCGCCGCGAGCCCTGCCAGTCCGACCAGCAATCCGCGGCGCGATACCTTCATCGGGCACCCTCGGGCGGCCGTGCGGTGGCGGTCCGGTTGCCCCTCCTGTCGCTGGTGCTCATGCCTCCGGCGCTCCCGTGCCGGCGTCGACCATGTCCTGCACGGCGCGCAGGTTGCCGCGCTCGGCGAGCGATGGCGGCCTGCAGCCGTTGGCCGGGGCGCTGCGCTGGCGCTTCAGCGCGCCGCGCAGGTCGTCGTAGCGGTAGACCGAGATCAGTATCGGCAGGTCGCGCTCCCACCAGAAGCTGAGCGCCGTCACGTCGTCGCGGCCGGCGAAGTGCGCGATCTCCGAGACGTGGTAGTCGATGCCCTCGTTGAGCAGGAAGATCTCCAGCTCCTTTGCATCGTCGGTGAAGACCTGCAGGTGGATCGGCGCGTGGGCCGCGACGATGCCCTTCCAGACCGAGCCGGCGAGATACGGATTGAACGGCTCGAGGCGCTGCATCCAGTGCAGCGCGGCGCGGCGATAGCGACGCACGCGCTCGTCGTGACCGTTGTCGAAGAGCCGCAGGTGCTCGAGCAGGAACTGGTCGACCGCGTCGTTGTCCGGCAGCATGGACGCGCTCACGTGGCTGTCGCCGAAGAGCTGGCGGGCTGCCTTGCGCTTCGCGGTCTGGTAGTCGAGGCCGCTGTCGGCAATCATCTGCGCCGCCAGGGCAGCGATCTCCGCGCGCCGTGGGTCCATCTGCAATCCATTGGTCAGTACGTCCGTGCGGGCAGTTTAGCGGATCGGTAGAATTCCCCGATGCATATTCACATACTGGGCATCTGCGGCACGTTCATGGGCGGCATCGCCGCCATCGCGAAGGAGGCCGGCCACCGGGTGACCGGCTGCGATGCGAACGTCTATCCGCCGATGAGCGACCAGTTGCGCGCGCTCGGCATCGACCTGGTCGAAGGCTACGATGCGGACCAGATGGCGATCCGCCCGGACATCTGGCTGGTGGGCAACGTGGTGACGCGCGGCAATCCGCTGATGGAGGCCATCCTGGATGCCGGCGAGCGCTACCAGTCGGGGCCGCAGTGGCTCGCGGAGCAGGTGCTCGCGTCGCGCTGGGTGCTCGCCGTCGCCGGCACGCACGGCAAGACCACCACCTCGTCGCTGCTCGCCTGGATCCTGGACGAAGCGGGGCTGCGTCCCGGCTTCCTGATCGGCGGCGTCGCCGCGAACTTCGAGGTGTCCGCGCGGCTGGGCGCGGGGCGGTACTTCGTGATCGAGGCCGACGAATACGATACTGCCTTCTTCGACAAGCGGTCCAAGTTCGTCCACTACCGTCCGCGCACCGCCATCCTCAACAACCTCGAGTTCGACCACGCCGACATCTTCCGGGATCTCGAGGCGATCGAGACCCAGTTCCACCACCTGGTGCGCACGGTGCCGCGCAGCGGCAAGGTGATCCACGACGCCACCCAGGCCTCGCTCGAGCGGGTCCTGGCCCGCGGCTGCTGGAGCGAGACCGAGCCGCTCGGCGGCCCGGACGGCTGGCGCGCGGAGCGCGTGGTGGAGGAAGCCGACGCCACCGAGTTCATGCTGATGCACGGCATGCGCCCGGTCGGGGTCTGCCGGCTGCCGCTTGCCGGCGCCCACAATCGCGCCAACGCGATCGCCGCGATGGTGGCGGCCGCGCACGTCGGCGTGGGCTTTCCGCAGTCGATCGACGCGCTCGCGCGCTTCGGCGGCGTGCGGCGCCGGCTGGAGGTGCGCGGTTCCGAGCGCGGCGTGACCGTGATCGACGACTTCGCCCATCATCCCACCGCGATCCGCACCACGATCGCGGGGCTGCGCGATCGCATGGAGGCCGCCGCGCGGTCCGCGCCCGCAACCGGGGTTGCCGGCCGGCCGGGGCGGCTGCTCGCGGTCATCGAGCCGCGCTCCAACACCATGAAGCTCGGCGCGATGAAGGCGCTGCTCGCGGACAGCCTCGCCGGCGCGGACCTGGTCTACTGCCACGCCGGCGGCATCGACTGGGATGCGACCGAGGCGCTCGCGCCGCTTGGGCTGCGGGCGCAGGTGCTGCCGGATGTCGAATCGGTGGTCACCGCGGTGGTGCGCGATGCGCGCGAGGGCGACCAGGTGCTGGTGATGAGCAACGGAGGTTTCGGCGGCATCCACGGCAAGCTCCTGGCGGCGCTCGCCCGGCCGCTCGGCGGCGACGGCGGCGATAGCGGCGATAGCGGCGATAGCGGCGGCGCTGGCGGCGGCGCCCGCCCGAGGCACGAGGCGCTGTCGGGTCCGCTGCCCGCGTCGTCCTGATCGCCGACCACGTGCGGCTGATCTACATCCACGGCTTTCGCTCCTCGTCGCGCTCATTCAAGGCGGGCCTGCTGCGCGACCGGCTGGCCGCGCTGGGCCTCGCGCACTCGTTCGCCGCGCCTGACCTGCCGCACGAGCCGGATCGCGCCATCGCGACGGTCATGGACCTGCGGCCGCAGCCGCAGGACACGCTGGTGGGCAGCTCGCTCGGCGGCTTCTATGCCACCTGGGTGGCGGAGCAGACGGGCTGTCGGGCCGTGCTGCTCAATCCTGCGATGCATCCGGCGCGCGACCTCGCCGGCCATGTCGGCCCGCAGACCGGCTACCACGACGGCATGCCGTTCGTCTTCGAGGCTGCATGGCTCGACCAGCTGCGCCGCTACGAGGTCGCCGCGATCACCCGGCCCGAGCGCTATTTCCTCGTGGCCGCGAAAGGCGACGAGCTGCTCGACTGGCGCGAGATGGTCGCTGCCTTCCCGGGCGCGCGGCACCGGGTGCTCGACGGCAGCGACCACGGGCTCTCGGACTTCGCCGGGCATCTCGACGAGGTGCTCGCATTCGCTCGACTTCAGAAGGAACGACCATGCGATTGAAGGACAAGGTGGCGGTGATCACCGGCTCGGCGGGCGGCATCGGGCTCGCGACCGCCTGCCGCTTCGCGGCCGAGGGCGCCGTGGTGGTGCTCGCGGACGTGAAGGAGGATGCGCTGGAGGACGCGCGGGCGCGAGTCCTCGCCGGCGCACCGCAGGCAGCGGTTCTGCCGGTCGCCCTCGACGTGACCCGGGCCGACAGCGTGCGC
Source organism: Pseudomonadota bacterium (assembly GCA_023389175.1). Taxonomy (GTDB): domain Bacteria; phylum Pseudomonadota; class Gammaproteobacteria; order Burkholderiales; family Burkholderiaceae_E; genus Lautropia. The sequence continues at coordinate 7,097 of JAEWEW010000060.1, forward strand.
GCGATGGTGGACGCCGTCCTCGCCCGCTTCGGGCGCATCGACTGCCTGGTCAACAACGCCGGCATCACCGCCGATGCGCGGCTCGTCAAGATGACGGAAGAGCAGTTCGACCGGGTGATCGCGGTCAACCTCAAGGGCGTCTACCGCTGCACCCAGGCGGTGGCGGACCCCATGATCCGACAGGGCAGCGGTGCGATCCTGAATGCCTCCTCCGTCGTCGGGCTCTACGGCAACTTCGGCCAGACCAACTATGCCGCCACCAAGGCGGGCCTGATCGGCTTCACCAAGACCTGGGCGCGCGAGCTCGGTCCGAAGGGCATCCGCGTGAATGCGGTCTGTCCCGGATTCATCCGCACGCCGATCCTGGACACCATCCCGCCGCAGGTGGTCGAGAAGATGATCGAGAAGGTGCCGCTGGGGCGCCTCGGCAAGCCCGAGGAGATCGCCTCGGTCTACGCCTTCCTCGCGTCGGACGACGCCTCCTACCTGAACGGTGCGGTGATCGAGGTCTCCGGGGGCATCAACCTCTAGACGCCCCCGAAGCGGCCTGCGGCCGGGCAAAGCCCGATCCGCGGCTGCCGCCGGGTGTGGGGCGGTCAATCCGCAGACGGGCGCCGGCCGTCGGTGACGTCCGGATGGACAGGAGGCGGCGGATATAATCATCGACCCGCCGCTCCCGGGACCTAGCCCGGGCCGATCCTTCGGGCCAACCGTGGTTTCCGTTCCCCGATGTCCAGCCAGCACGTCCTTATCGAAGAGGCCGGTCAGTTCAAGACCGGCACCGTCCTGCAGGACAGCGGCGCGAGCCTCCACGTCGAGCTCGCCTCGGGCAAGCGCACGAAGGTGAAGCAGGCGTCGGTGATGCTGCGCTTCGCGGAGCCGGATCCGGCGACCTTCATGGCCGAGGCGCTCGCCGCCGCCGAGGAGATCGACATCGATTTCCTGTGGGAATGCGCGCCACAGGAGGAATTCGACTTCCTCGCGCTCGCGGACGAGTACTACGGCCGCGACCGCACCGTCGTGCAGTCGGGCGCGCTGCTGATGAAGCTGCACGGCGCGCCGGTCTACTTCTATCGCAAGGGCAAGGGCCGCTATCGCCCCGCCCAGCCGGAGACCCTCAGGGCGGCGCTCGCCTCGCTCGAGCGCAAGCGCCGGCAGGAGGCGGAGATCGCGCGGCTTACGGACCAGCTCGTCGCCGGCGAGCTGCCGCCGGAGATCGCCGAGCGCGCGCCGGACCTGCTCGCGCAGTCCGACAAGCAGTCGGTCGCGTACCGCGCCATGGATGTCGCCTGCCAGCGCACCGGCCTCTCGCCGGAGCGGCTGCTGCTCAAGGTCGGCGCGGTATCGAGCCCGCGGCTGGTGCATGTGTGCCGCTTCGAGCGCCTGCATTTTCCGCGCGGCACCGGGTTCCCCGAGTCGCTCCTGGGCGAGGTCGCGCCGCCGGAGCTCGCGGGCTTCCCGGAGGCCGGCGTGGAAGCCTTCTCGGTGGACGACGAGACCACCACCGAGATCGACGACTGCCTGTCGATGCAGCCGCTGCCGAACGGCCGGTTGCGGCTCGGCGTGCACATCGCCGTGCCGGCGCTCGGCATTCGTGCCGGCGATCCGTTCGACAAGGCGGCGCGCGAGCGCATGACCACCGTCTACAGTCCCGGCACGAAGATCACCATGCTGCCCGAGCCGGTGGTTCGCACCTACTCGCTGGACGCGGGGACCGAGCGCCCGGCGCTTTCGCTCTACGTCGACGTGGACCCGGGCAACATGCAGGTGCTCGAGCACTTCTCGCGGGTCGACCGAATCCGGGTGGCCACCAACCTGCGCCATGGCGAGTTCGAAGGCTTCGACGACGAGGACCGCTTCGAGCAGGGCGATCTCGCCGGCCTGCCGCATGCGGAGGCGTTCTCGGCGCTGTGGCGCTTCACCGTCGCGCAGAGCGCCGAGCGCGACCGGGTCCGCGGCAAGCCCGAGGTTCGGGCGCGCGCGGACTTCAGCTTCTACGTCGCGGGCGAACAGGTGGAGATCCGCCGGCGGCGGCGCGATGCGCCGGTGGATCGCATCGTGGCCGAGATGGCGATCCTCGCCAACAGCATGTGGGGCAGGCTGCTCGCCGACCACGGGGTTTCCGGGCTCTACCGCTCGCAGGCGGTCGGCCGCGTCAAGATGTCCACCCATGCCCTGGAGCACCAGGGGCTCGGCGTGGCGCAGTATGCCTGGTGCACTTCGCCGTTGCGCCGCTACGTGGACCTGGTGAACCAGATGCAGCTGGTGGCGGTGCTGGGCGGCGAAGAGCCGGCCTTCGAGCGCAACGACACCGAGCTCTTCGCGATCCTCTCCGGGTTCGAGTCGCGCTACGCCAGCGTCAACGAGTACCAGCAGACGATGGAGCGCTACTGGTGCCTGCGCTGGGTGGGCCAGCAGCCCCGTCGGCGCCTCGAGGCGGTGGCGATCCGGGACGATACGGTGCGGCTTGCCGATGCGCCGTTGTACTTCCGCGTGTCCGGGTGTCCGCCGCTCGCTGCCGGACAGCGGTTGCTGGTCGACGTGCTGGACTGGGACGAGTTGGATCTCACGGTTCAGGCGCGCGCCGCCCAGCTGCTCGGCGATCCGGGTAGCGCCGACTCGGTCGGATCCGAGGCGATCGCCGAGCCGGGGGTCCTGGCCGACGAGCTCGAGTCCGAGCCGGTGGAGGTCGGCCAGCTCGGTGCCGAAGGCGACGACGAGCACGCGCAGCACATCGGAGTGGTTCAGCCAATGGGAACGGAGTCTTCGGGGCCATGACCGGCGGTAAGGTCGGAGCGGGGCCGCAGGCCGCGCCGCAGGAGGAGCAGGCCGCGTCCTCGCGCGCGGCCGCCGGGGCCATGGCGATCGGCATCGTGGAATGGGCACGGCAGGCGTGGGCCCGGAAGGATCCGCTCGCGATCGGCTTCGCCATCTCGCTCTTCCTGCACCTCGCCCTGATGATGGTGCGTTTCGCGCCGCCGGATCCGATCCGCTTCATCCCGAGCGAATCGCAGCTCGAGGTGGTGCTGGTCAACGCGAAGACCAGGGACGCGCCGGTCGCGCCGGAGGTGCTCGCGCAGGTCAACATGGAAGGCGGGGGCGACCGCGACAGCGGGCGCGCTCGCTCGCCGCTGCCGGCCGAGAGCAAGGCCGAGGACGGCGAGGCGCTGCAGGCGCAGCAGGCGCGCGTGAGGCAGCTGGAGGAGCAGCAGCGCCAGCTGCTCGCGATGGCGCAGGGCCGCGACCCCGCGCCGCAGGCGCCGCCCGCCCCGCGCGAGGACACCGTCGCCGAGGAGCCGAATGCCGACGAGACCAAGACGCAGATCGCGCGGCTGCAGGCACAGATCGACCGCCAGATCGAGGACTACAACAAGCGGCCGCGGCGTCTCACCTACGGGGTCAACGCGGTCGGCGTGAACTATGCGCGCTATGTGGACGCCTGGGCCGACACGATCGAGCGCATCGGCACGGAGCGCTTCCCCAAGGAGGCGCGCGGCCGGATGTACGACTCGCTGATCATCACCGTCGAGATCGACCGCTTCGGCAACGTGGTGGACGTGCTGGTCAACAAGAAGTCCCGATACGAGGCGCTCAACCGGGTGATCAAGCAGATCGTCTACGCCGGCGCGCCGTACGCGCCTTTCACCGACGAGATGCGCAAGGACGGAGATATCCTGCAGATCGTCCGGACCTGGACCTTCACCAACGACGCGCTGAAGACCCGGTCGGTCGCGAAATGAGCGTCGCCGCCCGGCCGCCCGAAGGCGACGCTCCCCTCCCCCGGGGAGGTGGTCGCGCTTCCCGCTCGGAGGGCCCGTCAGTAGCGGACGTGGCGGCGGACCGCTACCTCGTGGTGGGCAATCCCATCGGCCACAGCCGCTCGCCGGAGATCCATGCCGCCTTCGCCCGCCAGACCGGGCAGGCGATCCGCTACGAGCGGCTGCTCGTGCCGGTCGAGCCGCCGGAAGCCTTCGACCGCGCGGTGCACGAGTTCGCCGCGGCGGGCGGGCGCGGGCTCAACGTCACGCTCCCGTTCAAGGAGCGGGCCTTCGCCTGTGCCCGCAGCCTCGGTCCGGCGGCCCGTCTTGCCGGCGCGGTGAACACGCTTTCGATCCGTGACGACGGGCTGCATGGCGACAATACCGACGGCCCCGGCCTGGTCACCGACCTGCGTGACCGGTTGGGCCTCGACCTGCGCGGCCGCACGGTACTGCTGCTCGGTGCCGGCGGGGCCGCCCGCGGCGTGGTGGCGTCGCTGCTCGAGGCGGGCGTGGCGGCGCTCACGGTCGCGAACCGCACGCCGGCGCGCGCCGAGGCACTCGCCGCCCATTTCAACGGCGCGGATGCGTTGCGCGAGGCGGGCCTGCCGCTGCTGCGGGCGACGGCGCTCGGCAACGCGCCCTGCGCCGAGCTGATCGTGAACACCACCTCGAGCGGGGTGCTCGCTGCCGGGCTCGCGCTGCGCCCGGGCCTCTTTCGCGAATGCCTGCTCGCCTACGATTGCGGCTATGGTCCGCGCGAGAGCAGCTTCGTCGCCGCGGCGCTCGCCGATGGCGCCCGGCGCGGCGCCGACGGGCTCGGCATGCTGGTGGAGCAGGCCGCCGAGAGCTTCCTGATCTGGCGCGGGGTGCGGCCCCGCACCGAACCGGTCTACCGGATGCTGCGCGCGGCGCTCGCCGCGCAGGATACGGCAGCCGGGGATGCGCATTAGGGGGATGCCGGCCGGACGCGCCATCGCCCGCGCGCTGCTCGGCGTCGCGCTGCTCGGGCTGGTGGTGCTGCTCGCGCTGCAGCTCTGGTACCTGGTCCACGTGATCGTCTGGCGCGACGTCGATCCGTCGTCGACCCGCTTCATGCGCGCGCAGCTCGCCGAGCTGCAGGCGCGCGATCGTTCCGCGAAGCTGCAGCATCGCTGGGTGGACTATGGCCGGATCTCGGTGCACCTCAAGCGCGCGGTGATCGCCGCGGAGGATTCCCGGTTTCCGTCGCACGACGGCGTCGACTGGGACGCGATCGAGCAGGCGTTCGAGCGCAACGCCAGGCGCGGACGCATCGCGTTCGGCGGTTCGACCATCACCATGCAGCTCGCGAAGAACCTGTTCCTCTCCGGCGAGCGCAGCTACCTGCGCAAGGCGCAGGAGCTGGTCATCGCCTGGATGCTCGAGGCGGCGATGGACAAGCGCCGCATCCTGGAGATCTACCTCAACGTGGCGGAATGGGGCGTCGGCGTCTTCGGCGCGGAGGCGGCCGCGCGGCACTACTTCGGTGTGTCGGCGGCACAACTCGGCCCGGACCAGGCCGCGCGCCTCGCCGCGATGCTGCCGCGCCCACGCTACCATGACCGCAATCGTGGCAGCGCGGCGCTCGCACGGCGGGCCGCCATCGTGCAGCGGCGCATGCCGGCCGTCGAGGTGCCCTGAGTGACCGACTCCCCATCCGCGGGCGCGCCTGCCGCGCCTTCGCCATCCGATCCGCCTGCGCCCGGTCCGTCGGACGGTCCGACGCCCGGGCCTGCCGCGGCCGCGCAGGACGGCGCGCCGCTCGAGATCCACGGCGTCCGGCCCAAGGATCCGGAGGAAGCCCAGCGCGCGCTCGCCGACGTGCAGAACCTGCTGCAGCACTATGCCGCCGTCCGGGAGCAGGCGCGTCACGAGGCGCAGGGCGTCGACCAAGCCCGCGCAGAGATCGTCGAGCGCCTGAGCGAGGCGCAGTACCTCTCGCACCTGCGGGCGCGGGTGGAGCGGCTGCACCCGGCCGATGTCGCCTACGTCCTCGAGGCGCTGCCGCCGGAGGAGCGGCTGCTGGTGTGGGACTCGGTGAAGGAAGAGGCCGACGGCGCCATCCTGCTGGAGGTGTCCGAGCCGGTCCGGGATTCGCTGATCGCCTCGATGAGCCGTGCCGACCTGGTGGCCGCGGTGAAGGGGCTCGACGCCGACGACCTGGTCGACCTGGCCGACGCGCTGCCGCCGGAGGTGGTGGACGAGGTGCGGCGCCTGCTGTCGCCGCAGGAGCGCGAGCGGCTGCGCGCCGCCATGTCGTACCCGGAGGATACGGTCGGCGCGCGGATGGACTTCGACCTGGTCACCGTGCGCGAGGACGTGAAGCTCGAGGTGGTGCTGCGCTACCTGCGCCGCTTCGACGAGCTGCCGCAGCACACCGACCAGGTGTTCGTCGTCGACCGCTACGACAACCTCAAGGGGTCGCTGCCGATCGACCAGCTGCTGATCAACGAGCCGGACGCGCGGGTCGGCGAGGTGATGCGCCGCGACGTGCTCGCGCTGCGCGGGCTCGACGACGTCGGCGAGGCCGCGCAGGCCTTCGAGCGCTACGACCTGGTGTCGGCGCCGGTGGTGGATCCGCACGGCCACCTGATCGGCCGCCTCACCATCGACGAGGTGGTGGACATCATCCGGGAGGAGGGCGAGGCCGACGTGCTGAACCAGGCCGGCCTGCGCGAGGAGGAGGACCTCTTCGCCTCGATCTGGCAATCGGCCCGCAACCGCTGGCTCTGGCTCGCGCTCAACCTGGTCACCGCCTTCTTCGCGTCGCGGGTGATCGGCCTCTTCGACGGCACCATCGAGCGCGTGGTGGCGCTGGCGGCGCTGATGCCGATCGTCGCGGGCGTGGCAGGCAACTCCGGCAACCAGACCATGACGCTGGTGGTGCGCTCGCTCGCGCTGGGGCACCTCACGCGCGGCAACGTGCGGCGGCTGCTGCGCAAGGAGCTGGTGATCGCCGCGCTGAACGGCGTGGTCTGGGGCGGCGTCGCCGGGCTCTTCGCCTGGCTGCTCTACCGGGACAGTCCGTACGGGCCGCTGCTCGGCCTCACGATGACGCTCGCCATCATGCTGAACCTGCTGATCGGCGCGCTGATCGGCGTGCTGGTACCGCTCTTCCTCGAGCGGGCCGGCCGCGACCCGGCGATCGGCTCGTCGGTGCTGCTCACGTTCTCCACCGACAGCCTCGGGTTCCTGATCTTCCTCGGGCTGGCGACCGTGTTCTTCTCAAGATAGCCGGACCGGCGGCTGCAGCCTCTACGGCTCGCCGGCGACGAAGCTCCCGGACTTCCCCCCGTGCTTCTCCAGCAGCCGCACCGACTCGATCACCATCCCCCGGTCCACCGCCTTGCACATGTCGTAGATGGTGAGCAGCGCCATCTGCACTGCGGTCAGCGCCTCCATCTCGACGCCGGTCTTGCCGGTGCATTCCGCGCGGGCGCGGCAGACCACCCGGCTTGCGGCTTCGTCCAGCGTGAACTCCGCCGAGACGTGGGTGAGAGGCACCGGATGGCAGAGGGGGATCAGGTCCGCGGTGCGCTTTGCCGCCATGATGGCGGCGATGCGGGCGATGCCGAGCACGTCGCCCTTCTTCGCGCTGCCGCTGGCCACGAGCGCGAGCGTGGCCGGCTGCATCCGGATGGAACCCTCGGCGACCGCGACGCGGGCGGTCTCGGCCTTGGCGCCGACATCGACCATGTGGGCCTGGCCG
>JAEWEW010000089.1 GCA_023389175.1 Pseudomonadota bacterium
AAATCCAGGATGCCGGAGAAGCCCTTGATGCCGGAGGCAGCGAGCGTCTTGATCGGGCCGGCGGAGATGGCGTTGACCCGGATGCCGCGCGCACCGAGCGACTCCGCCAGGTAGCGCACCGACGCCTCCAGCGAGGCCTTGGCGAGCCCCATGGTGTTGTAGTTGGGCACGGTGCGTACCGCGCCGAGGTAGGTCAGGGTGAGCAGCGCGGCCTGGCGGCCGCTCATCAGCGGCAGCGCCGCCTTGGCGAGGGCGACGAAGCTGTAGGCGGAGATGTCGTGAGCCACCCGGAAGGCCTCGCGGCTCGCGCCCTCGATGAAGTCCCCGGCGATCGCTTCGCGCGGCGCATAGGCGATCGCGTGCACCAGCCCGTCGAGCCCGTCCCAGTGCTCGCCGACCGACTTCATCAGACCGGCGATCTGGTCGTCGTCGGATACGTCGCAGGGAAAGACCAGGCTCGAGCCGCACTCCGCAGCGAGGTCGGTCACCCGGTCCTTGAAGCGATCCCCCTGGTAGGTGAAGGCAAGCTCGGCGCCCTGGGCGCGGCAGCGCCGCGCGATCCCGTAGGCGATGGACCGGTTGGACAGCAGGCCGAGGATGAGGATGCGTTTACCCGACAGAAAGCCAGACTGCGCCACGTGATGCCCCTCCAGGATGCGACCGGGCATTGTCGCATGGCAGCAGGAGGCTGTCGGGCACTAGAATGCCCGCCATGTTCCGATGCCCCGTCCTCGCCGCGGCGCCCCGGGCGTCGGCTGGCGCGTTGACGGCGGCCCTGCTCGCGGCGCTGATCGCCACGATGCCGACGCCAACCGCGCAGGCGGCCCATGCGCTCGCCTGGGGCGCGGAACCGCGGTACCCACCGGGCTTCAAGCACTTCGACTATGTCAATCCGGATGCGCCGCGCGGCGGCACGGTCAACCGCGACGGCTTCGGCACCTTCGACAAGCTCAATCCGTTCACCCTGCGCGGGATCGCGGCGGCGGGCCTGAGCGAGCTGATGTTCGAGACGCTGGGCGACCAGAGCTGGGACGAGCCGTTCTCCGTCTATGGACTCCTGGCGGAGGACATGGCCCTGGCCAAGGACCGCCTCTCGATCACCTTCCGGCTCCACCCGGCCGCCCGCTTCTGGAACGGCGACCCGGTGCTTGCCGAGGACGTCGTCTACTCGTTCCAGACCCTCACCGGCAAGTTCGCCCATCCGCGCTATGCGCAGTACTTCGCCGACGTCGAGTCGGCCCGGGCGGTCTCGGAGCGGGTGGTGCGATTCGACTTCAAGCGCCACAACCAGGAGCTGCACCTGATTCTCGCCACCGGCCTGCCGATCTTCTCGCGCAAGTGGGGCGAGGGAGAGCCCTTCGACCAGGTGGCGCTGCAGGAGCCGGTGACCACCGGTCCCTATCGGATCGAGTCCGTGGACTTCGGCAAGTCGATCGCGTTTCGCCGGCGCGACGACTACTGGGGCCGCGACCTCCCGGTGCGGCGCGGGATGTTCAACTTCGACCGGATGACCTTCAAGTACTTCCGGGACGAGACCGCGCGCCTGGAGGGATTCAAGGCGGGCGAGTTCGACTGGATCTTCGAGAACTCGGCGAAGAACTGGGCCCGCGGCCACACCGGTCGGCGCTACGCGTCGGGCGAGCTGATCAAGCGCTCCTTTCCGCACGCCAATGTCGCCGGCATGCAGGGCTTCGCGCTCAACATGCGGCGGCCCCAGTTCCGCGACCTGCGGGTACGCAAGGCGCTCGCGCTCGCCTTCGACTTCGAGTGGATGAACCGGCAGGTGTTCTTCAACCAGTACACCCGCACCGCGAGCTACTTCGCCAACAGCCCGATGGCGGCGAAGGGACGGCCGCAAGGCGCGGAGCTCGCGCTCCTGGAGTCCCTGCGCGACAAGCTGGATCCGGCGGTGTTCGGCGAAGTGCCGGTGCCGCCGGACACCAACCCGCCCGGCTCGCTGCGGGAGAACCTGCGCGAAGCCTTGTCGCTCTTCAAGCAGGCCGGCTGGCAGGTCGCCGAGGACGGGCGCCTGCGCAATGCCGCCGGCGAGGCCTTCGGTTTCGAGGTGCTCAGCTACTCGTCCTCCATCGAGCGCATCGCGGTCCCGTGGGTGCGCAACCTGGAGCGCCTGGGCATCCGGGTGACGCTGCGCACGACGGATCCGGCGCTCTTCCAGCGGCGGCTCGACAACTTCGAGTTCGACGTCACGACCCACTCCTTCCCGATGAGCACGACGCCGGGCAACGAGCTCTTCCAGATGTTCTCGGCGGCGGCCGCGGACCAGCCCGGCTCGGACAACCTGCCGGGCATCCGCAATCCGGCGCTCGAACCGATCATCGAGCGGGTGCTGCAGGCGCGCACGCGGGAGGAGCTGGAGGTGGCCTGCCGCGCGCTCGACCGGGTGCTGCGCCACGGCTGGTACCTGGTGCCGCACTTCCATCTCGCGACGCACCGCGTCGCCTACAGCCACCAGCTCGGCCATCCCGAACAGCTTCCCACCTTCTATGCCGCCTCGCCCTGGATGACCCGGACCTGGTGGCTGTACCCGGACCCACCCACGCCGGTCCCGCCGGGGGAGAATGCCGCGTCCGCGCCGGCGGGTGCGCCGCGATGATCGCCTACGCCCTCAAGCGGCTGCTGCTGATGGTGCCGACGCTCTTCGGCATCCTCCTCGTGACCTTCGCGATCATCCAGTTCGTCCCGGGCGGGCCGGTGGACCAGCTGATGCAGGAGTTGCGCGGACGCGGGCAGGGGGGGGCGGAGGTGGCGGTCTCGCTGCCGGGCTACCGCGGGGCGCAGGGCATCGACGAGCAGCGGCTTGCGCAGATCAACGAGATGTACGGCTTCGACAAGCCGGCGCACCAGCGCTTCGTGGAGATGGTCGGGCGCTACCTCACCTTCGACCTCGGCACCAGCTACTTCTACCAGAAGTCGGTCTGGGGCCTGATCCTGGAGAAGCTCCCGGTATCGATGAGCCTCGGGATCTGGAGCTTCCTCATCGTGTACTCGGTGTCCATTCCGCTCGGGATCGCCAAGGCGGTGCGCGACGGCACGCGATTCGACTTCTGGACCAGCACCGCCATCCTGGTCGGCTACGCGATACCCGGCTTCGTGCTCGGCGTGGTGCTGCTGGTGCTTTTCGGCGGCGGTTCGTTCTGGTCGCTGTTTCCGCTGCGCGGACTGATCTCGGACAACTGGGCCGAGCTCAGCCTCGCCGGCAAGGTGCTGGACTATTTCTGGCACCTGGCGCTGCCGCTCACCTGCCTGGTGGTCGGAAGCTTCGCGGTCACGACGATGCTCACCAAGAACGTGTTCCTGGAGGAGATCCGGCGCCAGTATGTGCTGACCGCCCGTGCCAAGGGACTGAGGGAGAGCCGCGTCTTCTACAAGCACGTCTTCCGCAATGCCATGATCCCGCTGGTGACCGCCTTTCCGGCCGCCTTCGTCGGCGCATTCTTCACCGGCTCGCTGCTGATCGAGGCACTGTTCTCCCTCGATGGCCTGGGGCTGCTCTCCTACGATGCCATCCTGAAGCGCGACTATCCGGTGGTGCTCGGCTCGCTCTACGTCTTCTCGCTGATCGGCCTGGTCACCAAGCTGTTCACCGACATCGCCTACACCTGGGTCGACCCCCGGGTGAAGTTCAGCGCGCGATGAGCGTTGCAGCAGCGGCAGCCGAATCTCCGATGACCCCCGGCCGGCGGGCCTGGGCCCGCTTCCGACGTCACCGCCGCGGCTACTGGAGCCTGTGGATCTTCCTGATCGTCTTTGCCACCACGCTCTTCGCGGAGCTCCTGAGCAACGACCGGCCGATCCTGGTGAAGTACGGGGGCCGCTACTACATGCCGCTGTTCCACGACTATCCGGAGACGACCTTCGGCGGCGACTTCCCCACCACCACCGACTACCTGGATCCGTACATCCAGCGCCAGCTCACCACCAACGGCAACTGGGCGGCCTGGCCGCTCAACCACTACCGCTTCGACACGCTGAACTACTTCGCCCCGAGCCCCAACCCCGCGGCGCCGTCGCGGGTCAACTATCTCGGCACCGACGACCGGGGCCGCGACGTGCTGGCGCGCCTGCTGTACGGGTTGCGCATCTCCGTCTGGTTCGGGCTGGCGCTGACGGCGATCGGCATGCTGCTCGGCATCCTCGCCGGCGCGATCCAGGGCTATTTCGCCGGCCGCACCGACCTGATCCTGCAGCGGCTGATCGAGATCTGGGCGTCCATCCCGGAGCTCTACCTGCTGCTCATCCTCGCATCGGTCTTCGAGCCGAGCATCTGGGTGCTGCTCGCCATCCTTTCGCTTTTCGGCTGGATGGGCCTTTCCGACTATGTGCGCGCGGAGTTCCTGCGCAATCGCGGCCTCGAGTATGTCGCGGCCGCGCGGGCGCTCGGGCTGCGCCGGCGGACCATCATCATGCGCCATGTGCTGCCCAATTCGCTCACGCCGGTGATCGCCTTCCTGCCGTTTCGCATGAGCGCGGCGATCGTGGCGCTCACCAGCCTCGACTTCCTCGGGCTGGGCGTGCCGCAGTCGACGCCGAGCCTGGGCGAGTTGCTGGCCCAGGGCAAGGCGAACCTGGACGCCTGGTGGATCACCATGCCGACCTTCCTGGTGCTGGTCGGCATCCTCCTGCTCCTGATCTTCATCGGCGAGGCGCTTCGCGATGCGCTCGATACCCGGAAGACCTGAGGCGGCCACGCTGCCGGAAGCGGCGGCCGGGTCGGGCGCGGGTCCCGTTCCTCGCCCGCGACTGCTCGAGGTGAGCGGGCTGACGGTCGATTTCGTCGACCCCGCCGGCGAGCGCACGACCCGCGTCGTCGACGATGTCTCCTTCTCCGTGGGCCATGGCGAGCGCCTGGCGCTGGTGGGCGAATCCGGCTCCGGCAAGACCGTGACCGCGCAGGCGATCCTGCGCCTGCACGACAATGCCCGCTACGGCGGGACGATCCGCTTCGAGGGGCGCGACCTGCTCGCGGCCAGCGACGCCGAGATGCGCGGCGTGCGCGGCCGGGAGATCGCGATGATCTTCCAGGAGCCGATGGCCGCCCTCAATCCGCTCTACTCGATCGGCGAGCAGATCAGCGAGGTGCTGGTCCTGCACCAGGCGATGACGCGCCCGCAGGCGCGTGCGCGGGCGATCGAGCTGCTCGACCGCACCCGCATCAAGGAGCCGCAGCGGCGCTACGACAGCCTGCCGCACCAGCTCTCCGGCGGGCAACGGCAGCGGGCCATGATCGCGATGGCGCTCGCCTGCAACCCGAAGCTGGTCATCGCCGACGAACCGACCACGGCGCTGGACGTCACCGTCCAGGCCCAGATCATGGCGCTGCTCGCGGACCTGCAGAAGGAGATCGGCATGACGGTGCTGCTGATCACGCATGATCTTCCGCTGGTGCGTTCCTTCGCCGAGCGGGTCGGCGTGATGCAGGCGGGCCGCCTCCTGGAGCGCGGCCCGACGGCCGACGTCTTCGAGGCGCCGGCGCACGAGTACACCCGGCGCCTGGTCGATGCCCGCCCGCAGCGCATGGTGACCGAGATGGCCGGGGACGCCGCGCCGGGCGCGCCGGTCCTGAAGACCCGGCAGCTGCGCTGCACCTTCGTCAGCAGCGCCGGCTGGTTCCGTCATCATCGCTTCGAGGCGCTCAAGGGCATCGACCTCAGCCTGCCGGCCGGCCGGACCCTGGGCGTCGTCGGCGAGTCGGGTTCCGGGAAGACGACGCTAGCGATGACGATCCTGCGCCTGGTGAGCGGCCTCACCAGCGGCGAAGTGACCGTGGCCGGCAAGCGCATCGACCAGCTCTCGGAGCGCGCGTTGCGCCCGCACCGGCGCGCCTTCCAGATGGTCTTCCAGGACCCGTACAACTCGCTTTCGCCCCGCATGACCGTGGGCGGCATCGTGGGCGAGGCGCTGGCGCTGCACCGGCCGGATCTCGGCCCGGCTGCCCGGCGAGCCACGGCCGCCCAGGCGCTGACGGAGGTCGGGCTGGATCCGGCCATGGCGTTGCGCTGCCCGCACGAGTTCTCCGGCGGCCAGCGCCAGCGCATCGCGATCGCCCGGGCGCTGGTGCTGAAGCCCAGCCTGCTGGTGCTGGACGAGCCCACCTCCGCGCTGGACCTGACGGTGCAGCGCCAGGTGCTGGAGCTGCTGGTCTCGCTGCAGCAGCGCCATGGACTGAGCTACCTGCTGATCACCCACGATCTCGCCGTGATCCGCGCGATGGCACACCGGGTGATGGTGATGAAGGACGGCGAGGTGGTGGAGCAGGGGCCGGTGGAGCAGATCTTCACCGCACCGGCGGATACCTACACGCGGACGCTGCTGTCCGCGGTCAGGCAGCTCGAGTAGCCAGTCGACGCGCGGCGTCGATTGCTAGCCGCTGATCGCGGTCTTGGAGGCGGCGCCGCTGCGCGGCACCGACTTCGACGGCGTGCTGCGCCGCGCGGGACGCTTCGCTGCCGCCTTCGGCGGCGTCGCGACGGTACGGACCGAGCTGTCGGTGGAATCCGGCCGGGCCGAGGTGCGCACCAGCACCGGCTCGGAGCGGCGCACCACCTGCCGCTTGCCGTTCTCCGTCACCAGCACCGTCTGGGTGGCGGCGCGACGGACCATCACCCGCGCGCCCGGCTTCAGGTTGGTGAGCCTGCCGTTCATGGCCGTGAGCTGCGAGACCGTCAGCCCGTAGCGGCGCGCGATGGTGGCCGAGGTCTCCCGCCGCTTGACCCGGTGGTAGAGCGCCGGCACGTTGACCAGCTGATAGACCCGAGCGCCGGCGAAGTCCTCCACCTGGCTCTCGTCCTCCACCTCCTTCAGAGGCGCGATGATGCGGGTGCCCGGCAGCACCTTCACCCGCGGCGAGATGCTGTTGGCCGCGAGCAGCTCGGCGGTGGTGATGCCGCCGCGCCTCGCGACCTGGTCGATCGACTCGCCGGGCTTGAGCGTGTACGGCTGCCAGCTGGCGAACACCTTGTTGGCGAGCTCGTGCCGCACCATCGCGGCGGTGAAGGCGTCGATCTTGTCGGCGGGAATCTTGAGCACGTTGTTCTTGCTCGCCGCGATCACCGGCCGGTTGTGCGCGGGATTGAGCGCGACGAACTCCTCCACCGACATCTGGGCGAACTCGGCGGCGAGCTTGAGGTCGATCGGGCGGGTCTTCTCCACCGTCACGAAGTAGGCCTTGTCCGGCAGCGCCGGCAGGGTGAGGCCGAGCTCGTCGGCCTGCATCACGATGTGCTTGAGCGCGATCAGCTTGGGCACGTAGTGCCGCGTCTCGCGGGGCATCCGCAGGCTCAGGTAGTCGGTCTTCTTGCCGCGCGCCTTGTTACGCTTGATCGCGCGCGAGACCGCGCCTTCGCCCCAGTTGTAGGAGGCGAGCGCGAGGAACCAGTCGTTGCCGTGCATCTCGTAGATGGTCTGCAGGTAGTCCAGCGCGGCGCGCGTGGACTGCACCACGTCACGACGGTTGTCCACCCACCAGTTCTGCGAGAGGTCGTAGGCACGGCCGGTCGAGGGAATGAACTGCCACAGGCCGGCCGCCTTGGCCGACGAGAGCGCGGTGGGATTCATCGCGCTCTCCACGAACGGCAGCAGCGCGAGCTCCGTCGGCATGCCGCGCTTCTCGATCTCCTCGACGATGTGATACAGGTAGCGGGACCCGCGATCGAACATGCGCTGCAGGTAGTCCGGCCGGTCGAGGTAGAACTTTTCCTTCTGCGCCACGAGCGGGGTGTCGAGCTCCGGCATGGCGAAGCCGCTGCGGATCCGCTCCCAGAGGTCACTGTGCGTAAAACTTTCCTCGGCGACTTCGTCGAGGCCCGGCTCGGCGC
>JAEWEW010000092.1 GCA_023389175.1 Pseudomonadota bacterium
GCCTGGCAGGAAACGACTGTGCCGCGCCGGGGGCGGACCAGCCGGCGGCGGCGAGGGTGAGCACCGCGGAAGCGAGTGCGGTCAGGTGGCGCATCGGGACCTCCGTAAGGTCAGTTGTCCATGAACAGGTAGATCGGGCTGGACCAGGCCTGGTGGCCGTTCTCCAGCGTGACGCGAACGTAGAGCGGGGTGTCGCCGCCGGCAGCGACCCGGATGGAGCGCTCCAGCTCGATGCTGCAGGCCGGATTGGCGTCGGGCAGGCGATAGAGGCGCAACGCGCGACCGAGGCCGCCGGCATCCCGCACCGTGTCCGCCAGGCCCACCTCGGCGAGCGCGACCTTGGTGGCCAGGTGCGGCGTCTCGATCTCGAGATGTCCCGCGGTGGGTTGGGCGAGCGTGACGTCCGCGCCTGCGAAGTTGCCGGTGGTGACCGACTGCCAGGCGAGTCCCCCGTCCGCGGTCCGTTCCAGCGTCTTCTCCAGGTGCCAGAAGTTGATCGGCCGGAACGACTCGATCCGGTTGCCGTCGATCCGCAGCCGGCCATCCCAGGTGGTCATCCGGCCGCGGCCGCGATACTCCGCTCCCTCCCATACGACGCGCACTCGCCGACCGAGGTCCGCGGCGCGATAGGGCCGGATCGTCTCGATCGTGCGGCTGCCGATGCGCAGGTCGATGCGCTCGATCGGCGCGGCGGCCTCGACCCGCACGCGTACCGCGACCTGCGGATCCTGCACCGCCACGATGTCGCCCATCATGGCCGCGCGCACCGGGACCGCGGCGGCGTCCGGGCGCAGCAGCGGATCCTCCTCGAAGCGCCGTGCCGCGCCGCTGAACGACGCGCTCACCTCCAGGTGCATCCGGTCGCCGGTCGTGCCGTAGTGCTGCCGCTGCTCCAGGCAGCGCCATACGTCGGCGCGGGTCAGCCGCTCCAGGTAGAGGCAGGTGAGGCCGCCGTAGGCGCCGAAGATCGAGGCGCCGGGATGGCTCGCGCCGGGTCGTCCCTTGTGGTCGTCCGAGTTGCACACCACGCCGACCCGATGGCCGAGCTCGAAGGCGTCGAACAGGAGCCACTCGAAGGTGCCCCAGGACGAATGGATCTCCACCGAGCGCTCGATGAGACCGTCGTGGCCCGCCCGCAGGTCCGCATAGCGGCCGCCCACGTGCGCGAAGGCAAGCGCCCGTTCGCCGTCGCGCCGCAATGCCGCGAACAGGTCCTGCACATGGTTGCAGTCGGTATCGATGTCGCTGGTGTCGGGCACCAGCGCGTGGGACGAGCGGCGGATCGGCCGATCCTCCTCCATGAAGAAGATGTTGCGGTCGCCGCCCAGGTGGGTCACCGGCGAATACTCGTAGCCCGGCAGGGTCACGAACCGCCCCGGCGCGTCGAACTCCCGGTAGAGCTTGTTGAGATCGGCCCAGAAGTCGTTGGAGATCTGGAAGTCGTTGCCCTGGTGGCCGACGAAATCGCAGAAGGCCCGATCGCGCGCGAAGACGAAGTAGTCGCGCGCGCTGTTGGTGCCGACTGTCTCCTCGCTCTGCGCATGGAAGTCGCCCCAGAAGGTGTCGGGCGCGACGCCGGACCCGGCCTCGTAGGCGAGCAGGGGATTGGATTCGGCGAGCAGCCGGCCCTCATGGTCGCGGACGCGGATGCGGATCAGCCCGGCGGCGGTGGCGCGCAGTGCCGGCACGCGACAGGTGCCGTCGCCGCCGGCCTCGATGGTCGCCGGCAGCCCTGCCAGCGCACCGTCGGCTTCCAGGTGCAACAGGCCGGCCGGCAGCCGCGCCACCGGGTTGCCGCAACGGTCGTCGGCCCGGATGCACAGCGCGAAGGGACGGTCGAGCGCGCGGCGCGTCGGCAGCACCGCCTTCCACGTCACCGCGTCGCCCGGGACCAGCTCGAAGCTGGCGGCGCCGGCGACGTCGCCATAGACGACGGTCCCGAAGGGATCGGCCTGCACCCGGACCTCGAATGCGTCCTCGCGCATCGACGAGGTGCGCCAGCCGGCCCCGCCCTGCGAGCGATCGCCCAGCACCAGCGTGATGCGGTCGCCTTCGCGCAGGGACTCGCGCATCACGTTGACCCGGATCGCCTTGAACCACGGCCGGAAGGCGCCACGCGGGTGGTACTCCGGCACCAGCGTGGTCCCGTTGGATGCGGTCACCGAGCAGAAGTTGGGCGCCCCGGGCCGATCGAACTGCGGCCGGCCGGCATCGCTCGCGAAGCGGAACAGGAAGCGGATGCTGCCCTGGTCGTCGATGCCGAAGCGGCCCGCGGTGTAGGTGATGCGCACTGTCGTCATCGAGCCGGCGACCACCGGCGCAGCGACCTCGATGTCGGCCCGGCCAAGCGCCTCCGGCGGATAGGGCAGGCGGGCGATGTGAGGATTGACGTGAGCCATGTGCGGGATCCAGGTCAGGACGAAGTTTCCGCCGCGGCCGGGCCCGGCAGTGGATGCAGCGGATCGCCGGCGACGCGAAAGCCGGCAGCATGCAGCGCCCCGACGATGCGGCCGACGTGCGCGCTGTCCTGCGCTTCGACCACCACCTCGACCGTGGCGCGGCGGGACGATTCCCGGGCAAAGAGCCGGTCATGGCGGATGTCGACGATGTTGCCGCCTGCGCCGGCGATCACCGCGGTCAGGGCCGACAGGCTGCCGACCGCGTCCGGCACCGACACGGAGAGTTGCACCAGGCGGCCATCCCGCGCGAGCCCGCGCAGCAGGCTGCCGGCGAGCAGGCGCACGTCGATGTTGCCGCCGGTGAGCGGCACGCCCACGCACCTGCCGGCGAACCGGTCGCGGTGGCGCGACAGCGCGGCGAGGCCGGCGGCACCCGCGCCTTCGACCACCGTCTTCTCCACGTCGACCAGCCAGCAGACGGCGCGCTCGATCTCCGCCTCGTCCACCAGCAGCACGTCGTCCACATGCTGCCGTACCAGCTCCGAGGTGAGCCTGCCGATCTCGCGCACCGCGAGGCCTTCGGCGACCGTGTCGCCGCCGACCGAAACCGGCAGGCCGCGGAGCGCCTGGTGCATGCCCGCGTAGAGCTCCGGCTCGGCACCAAGCACCGTGATGCCGGGCCGCGCATGCCGGGCCGCGACCGCCATGCCGGCGATCAGTCCGCCGCCGCCCACGGGCACGACCAGGGTATCGATCTCGGGTGCCTGCGCGAGCATCTCCAGCGCGAGCGTGCCCTGCCCGGCGATCACCAGCGGATCGTCGAAGGGATGGAGGAACACGGCCGCTTCGCGTGCGGCGAAGTCGCGGGCCGCGTCCGCGGCTTCCGACAGCGACGCGCCTTCGATGCGCACGTCCGCGCCGAGCGCCCGGGTGCGGCCGATCTTGGTGAACGGGGTGCCGCGTGGCATGAAGATGGTGGCCCGCATGCCGAGCCGGGCGGCATGGTAGGCAACCCCCTGGGCATGGTTGCCGGCGCTCATGGCCACGACGCCGCGTGCCCGCGCGTCCTCGTCCAGCGACAGCAGGAAATTGAGCGCGCCGCGCTCCTTGAAGGATGCGGTGAACTGCAGGTTCTCGAACTTGAGGAACAGGCGGCAGCCCAGCATCCCGGACAGCGTCTGTGCCTCGAGGCAGGGTGTGAGGGCGATGTGCGGCCGGATGGCCGCCTGGGCGCGCGCGATCGCCTCCGGCGTCACCTCCGCCGCGGCACGGGGCACTTCCGTCGGCGCCACTCAGCCGGCCCGGTCGCCGCGGTCCTGCCCATCCGCGGCCGGCGGCTGGAACTCGAGCCGAAGGCCGTACGGGGTGGCCGGCACCAGCATGCGCTGGAAGGTGATGGGCGTTGCGCTGAAGGAGCGGCCGACGATGTGGACCTGGAGCGCGCAGCTTCTCGGCGCCACCGACATGATGCGCGCGTCCTCCAGCCCGACCTGCACCACGTGGGCCAGGCCGTCGGATGCGAGCGTCGGCGCGGCAAAGTCCTTCTCCAGCAGCGTCTTGAGGTTCGCGTCGGTGAGCCGGCGGGCCGCGATGCGCATCAGCCGGCCGAAGCGGCTCGCGGGCAGGTACAGGCGGCTGCTGCACGCGAAGCGGTTGCCGATGTCGAGCTGGCGTCGCAGCATGACATAGCCCTTGCGATCCGGCCCCAGCGCCCGGGACCACGGGCCGTCCTCATCCACCAGCCGCCGCTCGAGCAGCGTGGCGAAGACCGGCAGCTCCGTGCGCCCGTCCTCGTCGAGAAATCGATAATGCCAGGACCTGGCCACCGGCCGGCGAACGCTGCCGATGAAGGTGCCGTGGCCCTGGCGCCTCACCAGGAAGCCTTCGTCCACCAGCCGACCCAACGCCTTCTGGGTGGTGCCGAGGCTCACCCCCAGCCGCTCGCTCAGCTCCCGCTCCCCGGCCATCTTGGTGCCGACCGGCAGCTCGCCGGCCTGCACGGCGGCGACGATCGCGGCCCGCAGCCTCGCATGCTTCGGCAGGTCCGCGCTCGCCGCGTGGAAACGCACGATGACGGCATCCTGGGAGGGCATCGGGAACCGGTGAAGCTAGTCCACCCGGGCGCCGGCTGCCTTGATGATCGCGGGCCACTTCTTCAGGTCGCTCGCGATCAGGTCCGCGAGCGCGGATGGCGGCCGGGACGGCACCAGGTCGAAGCCCTGGGCCTCGAGCTTGGTTCGAACCGCCGGCGTCGCGATCACGGCCGCGATCTCCCGGTTGAGCCTGTCCACGATCGCGGCCGGCGTGCCGGCCGGGGCGATGAAGCCGAACCAGGTCTCCATCTCGTAGTCCTTGATCCCGGCCTCCTGCATGGTCGGCAATTCCGGCAGCAGCGGCGAGCGCGCCCGGCTGGTGACCGCGAGTCCCTTGAGCTTGCCGTCACGGATCTGGGTGATCACCGTAGGCGTGTTGAAGAAGCCCATGCTGACCTCCGCGCTCATCACCGCGAGCACGCCCTGCGGCGCGCCCCGATAGGGCACGTGCAGCAGCTTCGTGTCGGTGAGCTGGCCGAACAGCACGCCGGAGAGGTGGTGGCTGGTGCCGCTGCCGCCGGAGGAGTAGGTGAGCTCGCCGGGGCGCGCCTTCGCCTCCGCGACGACCTCCGCGGGCGCCCTGGCCTTGCTGCCCGGCGGCACGATCATGACGTTGGACACGCCGCCGACCAGCAGGATCGGCGCGAAGTCCTTGACCGTTTCGTAGCCGGGCTTGGAGTAGAGCGACTGGTTGAAGACCAGCGTGCCCTGCGAGCCGAAGGCGATGGTGTAGCCGTCCGCCGGTGCCCGCGCCAGCTCCGCCATTGCGATGGTCCCGCCGGCGCCGGTCTTGTTCTCCACCACCACCGGCTGGCCCAGCCGCCTGGCAAGCTCCTCGCCCACGACGCGGCAGAGGATGTCCGCGGTGCTGCCGGCGGCGAGCGGAACCATCAGCCGGACCGGCCGCTGCGGATAGTCCTGGGCATGGGCCGGCGCCGCAAGGGCGATTCCGAGCAACAGCGATGCGGCGCGCAACAGCTTCATGACGGTTCCTCCCGGTGGCCGGTCTCCGAGCCAGTCTACGGGGCGGCGCCGAGCGGCGTCAATGGCTCGATAGCTATAGAGCTTTAGCGCCCTGCCGGTGCGTCGCCGCTGCAGGCGCGGTCACGCAGCTCGAGCAGCACGTCGCCGGCGAGGCGGTTCAGGTGCAGGCGACCGCGGACCTCGCCTTCGCTGTCTCCTGGCTCCGGCCGTCAACCCCCGGTCCTCGCCGCGGCCCGTGCCGCCGCCCGTCCCAGGAGGAGCGTCTCCTCCTCCGTGGTGTCCCAGCGGCAGACGAAGCGCGCGGTCTTCGGCCCGCGACGGTAGAAGAGGAAGCCGTCCTCCTCGAGCGCGGAGAGCGCCGTGGGCGCCATCTCGACGAAGAGCTCGTTCGCCTGGACCGGCGCAAGCAGCCTCGCCCCGGCCATCGTCGCGAAGTCGGCGGCGAGCCGTGCCGCCGCGGCATTCGCCTGGCCTGCGAGCCGCAGCCAGAGATCGTCCTCCACATATGCCATCAGCTGCGCCGAGGCGAAGCGCATCTTGGACCAGACGAGGCCGGCGCGGCGCAGGTGGAACGCGATGTCGTTCGCGGCCTCCGGCGTGAACACCACGATCGCGTCGGTGAGCAGGCCGCCGTTCTTGGTCGCACCGAAGGACATCAGGTCCACGCCGGCGCGCCAGGTTGCCTGGGCCGGCGTACAGCCGAGGGTGGCGACGGCGTTGGCGAAGCGCGCGCCGTCGAGGTGCACCGCGAGGCCGTGGTCATGCGCCACGCGGCATACCGACTCGATCTCGTCGAGCGAGTAGACCGCGCCGAGGTCGGTCGCCTGTACCAGGTTGACCGCTGCCGGCTGGCTCTTGTGGGCGAGCCCCTTGCCGCTCGCGGCTATCGCTTGCGCGAGCGCCTGCGCATCCACCTTGCCGTGCGGTCCGTCCACCGGTTGCAGCTTGGTGCCGCCGCCGAAGAAGCCGGTCGCGTTGCACTCCGAGGTGTTCACATGCGCCTCGGCGCTGCAGTACACCACGCCGAACGGCGTGCTGGCCGCCGCGAGCGCGAGCGCATTCGCCGCCGTCCCGGTCGCGACCGGGTAGACCCGTACCGGCGCCTCGAACAGCGCGGTGAAGCGCTCCTGCAGCTCCGCGGTGTACCGGTCGCCGCCGTAGCCGAGGACCGAGCCCTCGTTGGCGGCGGCAAGCGCCGCGATCAGCTCCGGCGCGGCGCGGCCGCAGTTGTCGCTGCGGAAGTCGATGGATCGGGATTCGTCAGGCTGCACGGTCATCCTCGTAGTCGGTGCCCAGGTGGAACAGGCAATCGCCGCGCTGGGTGCGGCAGGGCATGCGCTTGCAGAGCACCGTGCCGGCGCGCTGGAAGCGCGCGACCGCCGGCTCGCGCCACGGCGTGTCGTGGAAGTGGATGAGCCCGGCGTCCTGGCCCGCGACAACCTGGTCGCCAAGCTCCACCAGCGGCTCGAAGAAGCCCGAGTCCGGCGCATAGGTGTAGTAGTCTGCCCCGCGCACCTGCATCAGCCGGGTGGACGGCGCCGGCGCAACCGCCACGTGGTCGGCGAGCGCGCCCACCAGCCGCAGTGCCCGCAGCGTGCCCTCGCGTGCGGTCTTCAGCGCCGCCGTCGTGATGGTGCCGCCGCCGCCCAGCTCGCTGCCGAGATGGATGACGCCCTGGCGCGAGGCAGCCGCGGTCAGCGTGCGGTCCTCGCCCTGCGGCGCGTCGGTGACATACGACACGGGCGCGCCGAAGGCATCCAGCAGCTCGATGTGGCGCCGCATCCGCTCCGGGTCCGCATGCCGGCGGCACAGGCCGCTCGGGACGTACATCAGCGAGCTGCCGCCGGAGTGCAGGTCGAACACGTAGTCGCACTGCGGCAGCAGCACATGCTCGATGTACCAGGCGATCTGGGCGGTGATGCCGCCGTCGTTGTCGCCGGGGAAGGAGCGGTTGAGGTTGCCCTCGTCGATCGGCGACGTGCGCATGCCCGCGTCGGCAGCGGGGAAGTTGGCCGAGGTGAGGAAGATCAGCCGGCCGCGGACGTCCTCCGGGCGAAGCGACCGCAGCAGCGACGCATGGGCCACCTGGCCCTCGTACTCGTCGCCGTGGTTGCCGGCCATCAGCAGCACGCGCGGGCCCTCGCCGTTGCGGATGCTGGCGACCGGGATGGGGATCCATCCATAGGCGGAGCGATGCACCGAGTGCGGCACGCGAAGGAAGCCGACCTGCTTGCCTTCGCGGTCGAAGATCTCGGATGTGATGCGGCTGGTTTTCCTCATGGTCTCTCGGCGGTTGGCGTGATGGCGTTCATGCGGCGGCCGGCACCAGGTGGCAGGCCACCTGGTGCCCCGGCGCTATGGTGCGCAGCGCCGGCGCGTCGGCGCGGCAGCGCGCCTCGGCGTACGGGCAGCGGGTGTGGAAATGGCAGCCGGGCGGCGGATCCGCCGGGCTGGGTATCTCGCCCTCGAGCGGCGCGAGCACCTGGCCGGCCGAAGGCCGGGGCACCGGCACCGCCGCCAGCAGCGCGCGCGTGTAGGGATGTCGTGGCGTGCCGTACAGCGCCTGCTTGCCGGCGAGCTCGACGATGCGCCCGAGGTACATGACGGCGACCCGGTCGCAGGCATGCTTGACCACGCCCAGGTCGTGGGCGATGAAGAGGTAGGTGAGGCGGAACTCCTGCTGCAGGTCCTGCATCAGGTTGATCACCTGCGCCTGGATGGAGACGTCCAGCGCCGAGACCGGCTCGTCGCACACGATGAAGCGCGGCTCGAGCGCGAGCGCCCGCGCGATGCCGATGCGCTGCCGCTGCCCGCCGGAGAACTCGTGCGGATAGCGGCCGGCGGCCTCGCGGCGCAGGCCGACCAGGTCGAGCAGCCGAGCCACGCGACGCGCGCGGCTGGCGCGGTCCCCTGCGCGATGGATGCGCAGCGGCTCGTCCAGGATCTCGCTCACCGTCATCCGCGGATCCAGCGAGCCGTACGGATCCTGGAAGATGATCTGCATCTGGCGGCGGCGCCGCCGCATCGCGGCCGGCGCCAGTGCCGTGATGTCCTCGCCGTCGAACTCGATGCGGCCGGCGCTCGGCTCGATCATGCGCAGCACCAGCCGTCCGGTGGTGGTCTTGCCGCAGCCGCTCTCGCCCACCAGGCCGAGCGTCTCGCCGTCGGCGATGTCGAAGTCGAGCCCGTCCACCGCCCGGACCGCGCCGACCTGGCGCGGCCGCAGCGCGCCCTTCATGATCGGGAAGTGCTTGGCGAGGCCGCGCACGCGGACGAGTGGTATGTCAGCGCCGCCCGGCTGCCCGAAGGCGCTGACCGCCCCCTCGGGGGGCAGCGAACGAAGTTCGCTTGGGGGTGGTCTGACTTCAGACATGGCGGTAGCCGGTGAGCGCGATGCAGGCGGCGGCATGGTCGGGGGCGACCGGCGTCATCGCCGGCGCGCGCTCGCGGCAGGCGGGCCGCGCCTGCGGGCAGCGCGGATGGAAACGGCAGCCGGTCGGCATGTCGGCGAGGCTCGGCACCATGCCGGGAATCGCCTGCAGCCGCCGCTGCGCCTGGTCGAGCGACGGGATGCTCTGCAGCAGCAGCCGCGTGTACGGATGCGACGGCCGTTCGAACACCGACGCGACCGGTCCCTGCTCGACGACCCGGCCGGCGTACATCACCGCGACCCGGTTCACCACCTGTGCGACCACGCCGAGGTCGTGCGTGATCAGCATCACCGCCATGCCGAGCTCGCGCTGGAGATCGCGCAGCAGTCGAAGGATCTGCGCCTGGATGGTGACGTCGAGCGCGGTCGTCGGCTCGTCGGCGATCAGCACCCGCGGGCGGCAGGCGAGCGCGATCGCGATCATCACGCGCTGGCGCATGCCGCCGGAGAGCTCGTGCGGAAACTGCCCGAGCCGCTGCCGGGCATTGCCGATGCCGACCCGTTCGAGCAGCTCGAGCGCCCGGGCCTGCGCCTCGGCCCGTCCCAGCCCCTCGTGCACCCGCAGCGTCTCGCCGATCTGGTCGCCGATCCGGAACACCGGGTTGAGCGCGGTCATCGGCTCCTGGAAGATCATGGCGATCTCCTTGCCGCGGATCCGGTTCATCGCGCGCTCGTCGGCGCCGACCAGGTCGCGGCCGCGCAGCAGGATCCGGCCGCCGGCGATGCGGCCCGGCGGGTTCGGCACCAGCTTCAGGACGGAGAGCGCGGTCAGGCTCTTGCCGCAGCCGGATTCGCCGACCACGCCGAGCACCTCGCCGGGGGCGAGCGATAGGCTCACGCCGTCCACCGCCACCTGCTCGCGTCCGGGCGGCCCGAACACCACCCGCAGGTCCTCGATCGCGAGCAGCGCCTCGGCGCGCGCGGCGTCGTCGCGAGGCTCGAGGAGGGCGTGCAGCTCAGCCAACCTGCACCCGCAGCCGCGGATCGAGGACGTCGCGCAGCCCGTCGCCCAGCAGGTTGAGGCCGAGGCACACCAGCGCGACCGCCATGCCGGGGAAGAGGCAGATGTGCGGCGCCTCGCGCAGGTAGTCCTTGCCCTCGGCGATCATGTTGCCCCAGGTGGGCGTGGGCGGCGGCGGCCCGACGCCGAGGAAGCTGAGGATCGCCTCGGCGAGGATCGCGTAGGCGAAGATGAAGGTGAGCTGCACCAGCAGCGGCGCCATGCTGTTCGGCAGGATGTGGCGCCAGACGATCCACAGGTCGCGTGCGCCGCAGGCGCGCGCCGCCTGCACATAGTCCATCTCGCGCACCACCAGCACCGTCGACCGCATGATGCGCGCGGTGCGCGGCGTGTAGACGGCGGAGAGGGCGATCACCGCGTTGATCGCCGACGGCCCCAGCGCCGCCGCGATCGCGATGGCGAGCAGGATCGCGGGAAAGGCCATCAGCGCGTCCATCAGCCGCATCAGAGGGCCGTCGAGCCGCCGGAAGTAGCCGGCTGCCACGCCGATCAGCGTCCCGACCACGCCGGTCACCAGCGCCACCGCGAAGCCGATCGACAACGACAGCCGGGCGCCGTGCACCAGCCGGCTCCAGATGTCGCGGCCGTAGTTGTCGGTGCCGAGCGGATAGGGCAGGTCGGGCGTCTTGAACCGCGCCCGCACCTGCATCTTCTCCGGCGGCAGGATCTGGATCAGGTCCGCGAAGATCGCGAGCAGGAGCATGATGCCGACGATGACGGCGCCGGTCATGAAGAGCCGATGCCCGCGCAGCCGGCGCCAGAGCGTGGCGCGAGCCGGCGCGGCGTCCTGCGGAACGTCCCGCGGCCCGCCATCCGGCGCGCCGGACGCGTGGAGCGACCCGGATCCCGTTTCCGGGCCGGCGGCAGCGCCGTCAGCGGTTGTCATACTTCACCCGCGGATCGACGACCGCGTAGAGCAGGTCCACGGCCAGGTTGAGCAGCACCAGCACCGCGGCCGTGACCAGCAGCCCGCCCTGGATCATCGGGTAGTCGCGGCCGAACACCGCATTGGCCAGCAGCCGGCCCATGCCGGGCAGCGAGTAGACCGTCTCGATCACCACCGAGCCGGAAAGCAGCAGCCCGAAGCTGATGCCGATCACGGTGATGACCGGCACCATCACGTTCTTGAGCGCGTGCTTGCCGACCACCATCCAGGCCGGCAGGCCCTTCGCGCGGGCGGTGCGGACGTAGTCCTGCTGCAGCACCTCCAGCATCGTGGCCCGGGTGATGCGCGCGAGCAGCCCGACCTGCAGCAGCGCGAGCGAGAACGCGGGCAGGACCAGACACTGGACCCAGCCCCACGGGTCGTCGGCGAACGCGATGTAGCCGCCCGCCGGCAGCCAGTCCAGCATCACGCCGAAGAGGACGATCAGCATCAGGCTCAGCCAGAAGTTCGGCACGGACACGCCGACCAGCGCGAGGGTCAGCACCGCCTGGTCCACCCAGGTGTTGGCGCGCACCGCCGCGATCACGCCGCAGGGCAGTCCGATCGCAACGGTGAGCAGCAGCGCGAAGCCGGCGAGCGCCAGCGTGACCGGCACCCGCTCCGCGATCGCCTGGGTGACCGGCCGGTTGAGCAGGATGGAATCACCCAGGTCGCCGCGGACGAGATCGGCGTACCACTGCCCGAGCCGAACCACGAAGGGCCGGTCCAGCCCGAGCTGGCTGCGCACGGCCGCGATCTCGGCGTCGCTCGCATTCTGGCCCGCGATCAGCGCGGCCGGATCGCCGGGCACCAGCTCCATGATGGAGGCCGAGATCAGGCTGACCAGCAGCAGCACCGGCAGGGCGACCAGGAGCCGCCGCAGGGCGAACTCGATCATGCCGGCAGCGCCGCCGCGAGGCCGGCGCCGGCCGTCGGAATGCTCAATCTTCCAGCCACACGTTCCACAGTCGCGGGATCCGGTAGGGCACGAATCCCTTCACGTTGGACAGGGCAGCCTGCTTGCGGATCAGGTCGCCGAACTTCAGGAAGAGCACCTGCTCGTAGACCCGGTCCTGGAACTTGCCGAAGCTCGCCTTGCGAGCCTCGAAGGTGGCGCCCGACACCAGCTCGGCGAACAGCTTGTCCAGCGCCGGATCCGCCACGAACTGGTTGTTCTGCGGCGAGACCACGTCCTTGAGCGCGGAGAACGGGCCGACCGACGGTCCCGAGCCCTGGCCGGTGAACCAGAGGTTCCAGGCGTCCTTGTTGCGGCGATGATTGATGGCGGTGGCCCAGTCGAACACGTCGACGCGGACCTTCATGCCGATCGCCTTCAGCTGCTCGCTCACGATCTGGGCAGCCTTGAACATGCTCTGGTAGCTGGAGTTGGTGATGATGACCAGCTCCTCGCCCTTGTAGCCGGCCTCCTTCAGCAAGGCGGCCGCCTTCTTCGGGTCCCGCGCATCGTAGTACTGCTTGCCGTTGGTCACGTAGTAGGGATTGCCGGGATACTGCAGCCCGGGCTGCAGCGTGTAGGCACCGTCGGTGGCGATCTCCATGATCTCTTCCATGTCCAGCGCCAGCTGGATCGCGCGACGCACCTTCAGGTCATTGGTCGGCGGCCGATGGTGGTTCACCCAGGCGCCGTGCAGCCAGAAGTTCTTCAGGTCATGGATGGCGATGCGCTTGTTCGACGCCAGCCGCTTGGCCGATTCGGCCGGCAGGTCCTCGATGATCTGCAGCTGGCCGGACTCGAGCCCGGCCACCCGCGCGCCCGCCTCCTTCACGATCTTGAAGTCGACGGTCTCGAACCAGGCCTGCTTGCGGCCGCCGAAGCCGTCCGAGCCCTTGTAGCGGGCATCGGGCTGGTAGCCGGCGAAGCGCTTGACCCGGATGTGGCTGTCCGGGACCCACTCCACGAACTGGTACGGGCCGGTGCCGACCAGGTCCAGCTTGCCGCCTTCCCGCCCGGCCTGCTCCGCCGGGACGATCGCGATCGGCACAACGAAGGCGGACAGCTCCTCCAGGAAGACCGGCTGCGGCTTGTCGACCTTCAGCACGAAGGTGGTCGCATCCGGCGCCTCCATCGCAACCACCGGATTGAGCGTCACCTTGGCGAGCCCGATGCGCTTGTAGCGCTCGAAGCTGGCCTTGACGTCCGCGGAGGTCAGCTCCTTGCCGTCGTGGAACTTGACACCGGAGCGGATCTTGAAGGTATAGGTGAGGCCATCGGGGCTGACCTCCCAGCGCTCGGCGAGCTCCGGGATCACGCCGTTGTTCTCGTCGCGGGTGACCAGCTGCTCGAAGATGTGCATCGCCACGTTGCGGGTGGCGATGGACGTGGAGAAATGCGGATCCAGCGTCGGCGGCGTCGCCTCCTGGCCGAATACCAGCATGGGGCTGATCCTCTGCGCCTGCGCCGGCAGCGGCGCGGCCGCGATGCAGGCCATGGCGATGCAACCGGCGACCAGTGTCCGGACGACGCCGGGTCGGCGCCCTGCGCGTGCGCTTCGTTCTGTCATGTCATCCTCCCGTGCTCGGTGCGGCAGGGTCGCCGCCACCGGTGTTGTCTCCTCCCGCAGACGCGCGGACCCGCCGCTCGCCGATGCGAGCGGCGATCCTAGCATGCGTGCCCGCCGCCCGAGACGACACCGCGTTGTATCCTTGGGCCCTCGCGCGCCCGCCAACCTCCGGCGGCGCGGTCATTCCGGGCCGACCATGATCGAGCAGCTTTCGCCCCTGATCGCCATCCTGCGCGGCATCGAACCACAGGACGCCGTCACGGTCGGCGAGCTGCTGGTGCAGCAGGGCTTCACCACGCTGGAGGTGCCGCTCAATTCACCGGAGCCGCTCGAGAGCATCCGGCTGCTCGCCGCGCGGCTCGGCGATCGCGCGCTGGTCGGCGCGGGCACGGTGCTGGACGCGCCGGCGGCCCGGGCGGTCGCCGCGGCGGGCGGGCGGCTGGTGGTGATGCCCCACAGCGATGCGGCGGTCATCCGGGCGGCGCGTGCCGCCGGTTGCCTCTGCGTGCCGGGCGTCGCGACCGTCACCGAGGCATTCGCCGCGCTCGCGGCCGGCGCCAGCGCGCTCAAGCTGTTTCCCGCGGAGCAGCTCGGCCCGCCGGTGGTCAAGGCGTGGCGAGCGGTGCTGCCGCGGCAGTGCGGACTCTTTCCGGTGGGCGGCATCACGCCGGCGCTCATGGCGCCCTACCTGCGGGCCGGCGCGAACGGCTTCGGCATCGGCAGCGCGCTGTACAGGCCCGGCAAGCCGCTCGAGGACATCGGACGCGACGCCGCGGCCTTCGTCGCCGCGTGGGAGCGCGCCCAATCACCGGCGCCGGCATCGTGACCCGTCCACCGGCGTGAGGCGCAGGCGCAGGGCTTCCTGGACCGGTACGGTGCGGGCGCTCGGCCGCCTGATCGGGCGGACGCAGCGATCCATGCTGGGCGTGACGCGACCCGCATCCCGCCGCAAGCGGCGGACGACGAGGCCGACGTCAGCGCCTGCCGGCACGCCTATGCGGCCGGCTGCCATGGCCGGCCCCGGCGCCCTCTCCGGCTGCGTTCCGCGGCTCGCGGTCGCGACCGGCGGCACTCGGCGCTT
This sequence comes from Pseudomonadota bacterium, assembly GCA_023389175.1. GTDB lineage: Bacteria > Pseudomonadota > Gammaproteobacteria > Burkholderiales > Burkholderiaceae_E > Lautropia. The sequence goes on from JAEWEW010000092.1 coordinate 14,456, forward strand.
CCATGTCTACGTGCCGCCAGGCGTCGGCAGGGGTGAGCGCTTGCCGCTCGTCCTGATGCTGCACGGCTGCGGTCAGGACGCGGACCGGTTCGCCCGGCTCACGCGGATGACCCGGCTGGCCGCCCGCGAGCGATTCGTCGTCGCATACGCCGAGCAGGACCGGTTCAGCCACGGCCAGCGCTGCTGGCACTGGTACGGGATCCGGTCGCGCCGCGCCTTCGCGGAGGCCGGCATCCTGCTCGCGGCGGTGGAGCAGACCTGCCTGCTGCATCCCGCCGATCCCGGGCGGGTGGCTGTGGTGGGGCTCTCGGCCGGCGCGGGCATGGCCGCGGTGCTCGCGGTCCGTTACGCCGCGCGCTTCCGCGCGCTGGTGATGCATTCCGGGGTGCCGCCCGGAATGGCGGAGACGGCGGCAGCCGCGATTCGCGCCATGCGGGGCGAGCTCGCCGTGCGCGAGGCGCTGCCGCCGACGGACTGGCCGCCGCTCCTGGTGATCCAGGGCACGGACGACCGGGTCGTGGCGCCGGCGAACGGGGAGGCCGCGGCCGCGCTCTGGGCCCGGGCCGGCGGGGCGAAGCCACAGGCGAGCCGGCGCATCCAGCGCGGCGGCCGCCGACCCATGCTGGTTCGCGACTATCTTGCCGGCCAGCGGATGGTTGCGCGGCTCTGCCTGGTGGAGGGGCTCGGCCATGCCTGGAGCGGCGGTGCAGGTTCCGAGCAGTACGGCGATCCCGCGGGCCCGGATGCCTCACGGATGGCCTGGTCGTTCATCGCCCGCCAGCTTGGAGCCTGAGCGGCCGGCGGGCGCGCCCGACATCGCCCAGGCGCGTTGCCCGTATGATTGAAGCGGACAACCCACCGGAGGCAGGGCGCGATGAAATGGCTGCACAAGCTCTTCGAGGCCGCGCATGTCGTGATCGTCGTGCTTTTCCTCGTGAGCGCCTTCTCACTGATCGCGTTCGCGGCGGGAGAGCTCTGGGGCGTGATCCGGCCGATCGGGGAGGTGACGCTGCAGGCGCGCTTCGTCGCCGTGCTGGAGTGCATCGGGCTGCTCACCATTGCGGTCGCGTCGCTGGAGCTCGGACAGACCATCCTGGAGGAGCAGGTGCTGCGGTCGGTGGCGATCAGCGGCCCGACGCGGGTGCGCCGCTTCCTGTCGCGCTTCATCGTGGTGGTGGTGATCGCCCTGTCGATCGAGTGCCTGGTCGCCGTCTTCGGGCTGATCCACGACTCGCCCGAACTGCTGCCGCATGCGGCGAGCGTGGGCCTGGCCGCCGCGGTTCTGCTCGCGAGCTGGGGCTTCTTCGTCAGGATGAACGTCTCCGCCGAGGAGCTGGAGTCGCATCGCATCCACGACGTGACGCGGGAGGACGAGAAGGTGGAAGGCGAGGACGCACCGGGCGATGCGACCGATCGACCGCCGTCCGCGGAGATGAACCCCAGGCGTTCCGACTGAGCGATCCGCAAGGTTTCCGGTTGTGACGGCGGTCGGGCAGGACTACGCTTGACCGACGTCAAAGGAGGCTGCGATGAGCAATCATGTCTACAAGCTGCTGGAGCTGACCGGCTCCTCCCCCGCAGGCATCGAGCAGGCGGTGCAGAATGCCATTGCGAAGGCGAACCACACGGTGCGCAACATGCACTGGTTCGAGGTGATCGAGACCCGCGGGCACATCGCCGACGGCAAGGTGGCGCACTGGCAGGTGACGATCAAGGTGGGCTTCACGCTGGAGTAGCAGGACGCCCCCGAAGCGGCCTTTGGCCGCCCCCCCCACTGGGGGCGCAGCCTGCGGCCGGGCAAAGCCCGTTCCGCGGCTGCCGCTGGGTGGGGGCGGTTAGTCCAACAGACAGGCGCCGGCCGGGATGGCGACCAATCGAGCGCTCGCCCTTGCCTCAGTCCGGCGGGGGCGGCCAGCCCGCGGGGTCGACCCGATAGAAGCGGCCGAGCTCCCGGTAGAGTGCCGGATGCTCGGCCTGCAGCTCCAGGGGCTGCTCGAAGAACACCTCGGTCACCACCGCGAAGAACTCGGCCGGATCGGTCGCGCCGTATTCGTCGAGCAGCGATTCCGGATCCTCGCCGCGCTCGCGCAACCGCTCGAACTCCGCGGAGAAGACCTCGGACCATGCGGCATAGCGCTCCGCGCCGGGCAGCTCCGGCGCGCCGCTCGCATACCCCTTGGCCTGGTCGAGCTGGTGCGCGAACTCGTGCAGCACGACGTTCCAGCCGTCGTCTTCCACCGCCGCTCCCTCGAGCACGTCTTCCCACGACAGGATCACCTGGCTGTCGGTCCAGGATTCACCGACGAGCACCTGCCGCTCGCGGCTGCGCACGCCGGCCTCGTCGTACTCCTCGCGCTCCACCACGAACGCGCCCGGATACACCAGCACCTGGGTCAGGTTGGGAAAGTAGTAGTCCGTGCGCCGGTTCAGGATCAGCAGGCACGCCTGCGCGGCGACGGTCACGCGCATCTCGTCCGTCACCGTCAGGCCGTTGCAGCCGACGAACTCCTTCTCGGCCAGGAAGACCAGGACATGCCCCTGCACCTGGCGTTGCAGGTCCGGCGGCAGCCGGCGCAACGCGGGTACGCGCCGTTGCAGGATCGCCGCCCATTGCGGCGGAAACGGCTGGCTGCGCAGCCGCGCCCGGCGGCGGCGCGCGCGCGCGGGCTGCGACAGCAGCCAGGCGATGAAGGCCGCGGCCAGCAGGCCGATGAGCGCTAGCGCCATGTCGCGCCGGACGATCGCCGGGTCGCTGCCCGGCCCCGCGGCTTCACCGCGTCGCTATCGGGCGGCCACGCCGCCCATGTCGGGCAACCGATGCGCGATGCCCTTGTGGCAGTCGATGCAGGTCCGGGAGCCGTCGGCGAGATAGGTGGAGTGCGCGTTGGCCGCCCGCTTGCTCTGGCGGGTGAAGTCCATGTACTCGAAGTCGTGGCAGTTGCGGCACTCGAGCGAGTCGTTCGCCTTGAGCCGCTCCCATTCGCGCTGTGCCATCGTGAGCCGCATCGCCTCGAACTTCTCGCGGGTGTCGATGCTGCCGAAGATCTTGCCCCACACCTCCTTGGATGCCTGCATCTTGCGGGCGATCTTCGCGGTCCATTCGTGCGGCACGTGGCAGTCGGGACAGGTTGCCCGCACGCCGCTGCGGTTGGTGAAGTGGATGGTGCTCTGCAGCTCGACATAGACGTTGTCGCGCATCTCGTGGCAGCCGATGCAGAACTTCTCGTTGTTGGTCGCCTCCAGCGCGGTGTTGAAGCCGCCCCAGAAGATCACCCCCGCGATGAAGCCGACGATGGTGAGGAATCCAAGGCTGAAGTAGCGGCTCGGCCGCCACAACACGGCCCAGTAGCGGCGCATCAATCGCAGCATCGCGGCGGTCCTCCCGGTTCGGTTCCTCAGCGGCCGCGCGGCTTGCGGCCCGGGGAAGCGGAATCGTCGCGCCCGTACAGCATCTCGTCGACATCGACGAAGCGGTTCTCGATCAGCGGGTCTTGTGGCGCCTGGGGCACATGGCACTGCAGGCAGAAGTACCGGCGCGGCGAGAGCTCGGCGAGGAAGTTGCCGTCGCGTCCGATGAAGTGGGTCACGCTGATCATCGGCGCCTGGGTCTCCTGAGTGCGGGTACGGGTGTGGCAGAACATGCAGCGGTTCGCATTCTTGTCCAGCTGGTAGCCGTCGATCTTGTGCGGGATGACCGGTGGCTGCATCGCATAGTTGCGGCTGCGGCGGACGTCGCTGTTGTCGGCGTTGACCAGCGGTGGTGGCTGGGTGGTCTCGGTGAACGGTGCGCCGCGCATCGAGTCGACATGCTTCTGGGCCGCTGCGGGCGCCGCGAGGAATGCCGCGAGCACGGCCGCCGCGGCCAGGGAACGGAGTCGCTTCTTCGTCACGCCACGCCTCCCGGCACCTTGCGCATGGCCACGGCGCACTTCTTGAAGTCGGTCTGCAGGGAAATCGGACAGGTGGCATCAAGCGTCAGCTTGTTGATGAGCTGGCTCGCGTCGAACCACGGCACGTAGACGAGGCCGGGCGGCGGACGCACCCGGCCGCGGGTCTCGACCCGGGTCCTCATGGTGCCGCGGCGCGAGACCATCTCCACCACCTCGCCGCGGCGCAGCCCGATCGCCTTCGCATCCTCGGGGTGGATGAAAGCGACCGCGTTGGGAAAGGCGCGATAGAGCTCCGGCACCCGCCGCGTCATCGAGCCGGAGTGCCAGTGCTCGAGCACCCGCCCGGTGCAGAGCCAGTACGGATACTCCTGGTCCGGCTCCTCGGCCGCCGGCTCATAGGGCAGCGCGAAGATCACCGCCTTGCCGTCGGGATGCCCATAGAAGCGCACCCCTTCGCCCGGCTTCACGTACGGGTCGTAGCCCTCGCGGTAACGCCAGAGCGTCTCCTTGCCGTTCACCACCGGCCAGCGCAGCCCGGTCGTCCTGTGGTAGGTATCGAACGGCGCGAGGTCGTGGGCGTGGCCGCGGCCGAACTCGGCGTACTCCTCGAAGAGACCCTTCTGCACGTAGAAGCCGGCTGCCTGCGATTCGTGGTTGTCGTAGCCCTCGGCGATCTGCGACAGCGGATAGGCATCCACCTGGCCGTTGCGGAACAGCACGTCGTACATGGTCTTGCCGCGGTACTCGGGCTTGGCGTCGAGCAGCTCCCGCGGCCAGACCTCCTCCATGCGGAATCGCTTGGAGAACTCCATCAGCTGCCACAGGTCCGAGCGGGCCTCGCCCGGCGCCTTGACCAGCTGGTGCCAGAACTGCGTGCGCCGCTCGGCATTGCCGTAGGCGCCTTCCTTCTCCACCCACATGGCGGTCGGAAGGATCAGGTCCGCGCACATGGTGGTGACCGTGGGATAGGCATCCGAGACGACGATGAAGTTCTCGGGATTGCGGTAGCCCGGGTAGCCCTCCTGCGTCAGGTTGGGGGCCGCCTGCATGTTGTTGTTCACCTGGACCCAGTAGGCGTTCAGCTTGCCGTCCTTGAGCATCCGGTTCTGCAGCACCGCGTGGTAGCCGGGCTTGTCGGGTATCGTGCCGGGCGGAAGCTTCCAGATGCGCTCGGCTTCCGCGCGGTGCTTCGGGTTGGTCACCACCATGTCTGCCGGCAGCCGGTGCGAGAAGGTGCCGACCTCGCGGGCGGTGCCGCAGGCGGACGGCTGGCCGGTGAGCGAGAACGGGCTGTTGCCCGGCGACGAGATCTTGCCGGTGAGCAGGTGGATGTTGTAGAGCAGGTTGCCGCACCAGGTGCCGCGGGTGTGCTGGTTGAAGCCCATGGTGAAGAAGGAAGTCACCTTGGTCTTCGGGTCCGCGTACATCTCTGCGAGGCGCTCGAGCCGGTCCTTCGGCACGTTGGCGAGCTTCGCCACCGTGTCGACGTCGTACTGCCTGAGGAACTTCGCATACTCCTCGAAGGTCGCCTCGCGCCCGCCGCCGGGGTCTTTCCAGTTCGCCGCCTTCTGCTGCAGCGGATGCTCCGGGCGCAGACCGTAGCCGATGTCGGTGTTGCCGATCATGAAGCGCGTGTGGCGATCCACGAAGGCGCGGTCCACCCGGTTGTTGCTGACGATGTAGTTGGCGATGTAGTTGAGGATCGCCAGGTCGGTCTGCGGCCGGAAGGTGAGCGTGAGATCGGAGAGGTCGTGGCTGCGATGCTCGTACACGGACAGCACCGCGACCCGCACATGCGGCGCCGAGAGCCGCCGGTCGGTCACCCGCGTCCAGAGGATCGGGTGCATCTCGGCCATGTTGGAGCCCCACAGCACGAAGGCGTCGGCCGCCTCGATGTCGTCGTAGCAGCCCATCGGCTCGTCCATGCCGAAGGTCCGCATGAAGCCGGCGACCGCCGAGGCCATGCAGTGCCGCGCGTTCGGATCGATGTTGTTGGAGCGAAAGCCCGCCTTGAAGATCTTGGCCGCGGCATAGCCTTCCCACACCGTCCACTGTCCCGAGCCGAACATGCCCACGCCGCTCGGGCCGTTCTTCGCGAGCGCCTTCTTGAACTGCTCGGCCATCACGTCGAAGGCCTGCGTCCAGGACACCGGGGCGAAGTCGCCCTCCTTGTCGTAGCGGCCGTCCTTCATGCGCAGGAGCGGCTGCGTGAGCCGGTCCTCGCCGTACATGATCTTGGAGAGGAAGTAGCCCTTCACGCAGTTGAGGCCGCGGTTGACCTCGGCATTGATGTCGCCGTGGGTCGCCACGACCCGGTTGTCCTTCACGCCCACGTTCACGCCGCAGCCGGTACCGCAGAAGCGGCACGGCGCCTTCGACCAGGTGAGCTGCGTGCGGGACGCGTCGGTGATGACGTTCTGCGCCGCGGCGCCGGCCGGCAGCCCGGCCGCGATCGCGGTCGCGCTGCCGGCGGCCTGGCGGATGAAGTCCCTGCGGGTCGGGGCGGCAGGTCCGTGGGAAGGAAGCGGATGTGGTGGCTGTGTCATGTCATTCGCCCATACCGCCGACGACCGGCGACGCGTCACGGGAATCATCCGGGTCCGCCGGCATGCCCGTCCCCGCGCCGGGCGCCAGCGCCTCGCCCAGCGCCGCCGCGGGTTCGGCATGCTGGTAGACGAGGGAAACGTTGAAGACGCCGGGCAGCGCCCGGATCGCATCGATCAGGTCGAGCACGGCCTTGGCGGCGGCGGCCTCGGCGACCACCACCAGCTTGCCCTGGGGACTCTGCTGGAAGACCTCCGCGCCTGGCATTGCGTCGATCGCGCTCGCCAGCTCGCCGGTCCGGTCCGAGCGGCAGTGGACGAGGATGCCCGCGATGTGCACGTCGCCCGGGTCGGCGCCCGTGGCCCGCTGCGCGGCCTGCTTCATCCGGGCAGGTCCCCGGTGAAGAGCTGGTACATCCAGACGATGAAGCCGTAGCCGCCCACGATCGCCACCGCGAGCACAGGCGCCGTCACGACCGTCAGGAACAGGAAGGTGCGCAGCTCTTCCTGGTAGGTGGAAGGGGCGTCACCGTCGTCGGCGACGTGCCCCGGTTCGGGCTTGTCCAACCGGTCTCTCCTCTGGCTTCATCGCAGCGCGGCCTTCGGGCCGTCGTGTACGCACCGCGCGCAGCGGCAAACCCCGGGCCCACGCCTCCCCGCGCTCGCCGGGCAATCTAGCACGAGAGCGCGGACCGGCTTGCGCCGACCCGGCGCCGTCGTCGGTCTTATGAGACGATCGGTCCGATCGTCGCGGCCCCTGCTGCGCCGGGTTGGTGCAGCGCGGCGAGCATCTCCCGTCCCGGCGCGGCGGCGAACAGCTCCCGGGTGTACGGATGGGTCGGCCGGATGAAGAGCTCGGTCGCCGGGCCGGCCTCGACGATCCGTCCCTTCTGCATCACGGCCACCGTGTCGCAGACCTGGGCGGCCACCCGGAGGTCGTGCGTGATGAACAGGATGGCCAGGTCCAGGCGCGCCTGGATCTCCTCGAGCAGGCGCATCACCTGCGCCTGCACCGAGACGTCGAGCGCGGAGACCGCCTCGTCGGCGATCAGCAGCTCCGGATCCATGGCGAGCGCGCGCGCAAGGCAGATGCGCTGGCGCTGGCCGCCGGAGAACTGGTGCGGATAGCGGTCCAGCGCGTCCGGGTCCAGCCGCACCAGCCGCATCAGCTCGCGCGCGTTCTCCCAGGCCGCCTTGCGCGGGATGCCGTAGTTCATCGGCCCCTCGACGATCGAGAGGCCCACGGTCCGTCGCGGATTGAGCGACCGGTAGGGATCCTGGAACACGATCTGGACCTTGCGCCGCAGCTGCCGCAGGCGACCCGCCGGCATCGTGGCGATGTCGTGGCCGTCGAGCAGGATCCTGCCGCCGGTGGGATCGATCAGCCGCGCGACGCAGCGCGCCACGGTCGACTTGCCGGAGCCGGACTCGCCGACGATCCCGAGCGTCTCGCCCTTGCGGATGGAGAGCGACACGTCGTCGGCCGCCTTGAGCGAGCGGCCGCGGCCGAAGAGCGACGCGCTGGTGTAGGTCTTCTCGAGCGACTTGACGTCAAGCACCACCGGCGCCTCGCGAAGCCGCCGCAGGGAGGCCTCTGTTTCCGCGGGCGGCGTGGCCGACGGCACCGAGGCGATCAGCATTGCGGTGTACTCGTGCTTCGGTGCACGCAGGATCTCCCGGGTCGCGCCCACCTCCACCAGCTCACCCTGGCGCAGCACCGCCACGCGGTCCGCGATCTCCGCCACCACGCCGAAATCGTGGGTGATGAAGAGCACGCCGGTGCCGTGGTCGCGCTGCAGGTCGCGGATGAGCTTCAGGATCTGCGCCTGCGTGGTGACGTCCAGCGCGGTGGTCGGCTCGTCGGCGATCAGCAGCGCCGGCTCGAGGATAAGCGCCATCGCGATCATGATCCGTTGGCGCTGTCCGCCGGAGAGCTGGTGCGGATAGGAGGCGATCATCCGATCCGGGTCCGGCAGCCGCACCTGCTCGATCATCGCGCGGATCCGGCGGCGGCGCGCGTCCGCACCGAGGTCGGTATGCTCGCGCAGCACCTCGTCGATCTGGTCACCGCAGCGCATGACCGGATTGAGCGCGGTCATCGGCTCCTGGAAGATCATGCCCATCTTGTTGCCGCGCAGCTCGCGCAGCCGGCGCAACGGGATGCCGACCAGCTCCTCGCCGGCAAGCTGGATGGATCCGGCGGTGATCGGCAGCGCCTTGGGCAGCAGGCCCATGGTGGAGAAGGCCGAGACCGACTTGCCCGAGCCGGATTCGCCCACCAGGCAGACGATCTCGCCCGCTGCCACCGTGATCGAGAAGTCGCGGATCGCATGGCGACGGTCCGCGCCTTCCGGCAGCGCGACCGTGAGCCCCTGGACCCGCAGTACCGACCCGCTCCGTCTGGTTCCTTCGGCGGCGCAGCCCTGCTCCTTCAATCGGCGGCCCTCCGTCCGATCGGACAGTGCGCAGCCCGCAACCGCCGCGGATCGGGCTTCTCCCGGCCGAAGGCCGCTTCGGGGGGCGTCCTCATAGCTTCTTCGACATCCGGGGATCCAGCGTGTCGCGCAGTCCGTCGCCCAGCATGTTCACCGCGAGCACCGTGAGCGTGAGGAAGACGCCCGGGATGAGAATGTTGTGGGGCAGCAGCTGGAAGACGCCCCGACCCTCGGCCATGATGTTGCCCCAGGTCGGCGTCTCCGGCGGGATGCCGACGCCGAGGAAGCTCAGGATCGCCTCGAGCAGGATCGCCGATCCGCAGATGTAGGTGGCCTGCACGATCAGCGGCGCGATGGTGTTCGGCAGGACGTGGCGGTAGAGGAT
>JAEWEW010000135.1 GCA_023389175.1 Pseudomonadota bacterium
GTGTAGCTCTGCGCGCCTCGGCACGCAACCTACGACTTCGGAGACCGGCCACCCCACTCTGCGCGGGCGACCATGATGTCTTGAAAAGGGGGGCGCCGGCAGCGGCCGGGCGGAGCCCGCTCCGCGCCGGCTGCTGGGTGTGCGGCGGTGGGCCATGCCATCGGCGCCGGCCGGGGTGCAGACGAACCGGGCGCTCGCCCTCGCGGAAGGGGGGCGCCGGCAGCGGCCGGGCGGAGCCCGTTCCGCGCCGGCTGCTGGGTGTGTGACGGTGAGCGCGGTCTCTACCGAATGCGGTTGCTGGTTTGTTGATAGAATGAAACTATGACCCTGACCGAGCTTAAGTACATCGTTGCGGTGGCCCGCGAACGCCACTTCGGACGCGCAGCCGAGGCCTGCTTCGTGAGCCAGCCGACCCTTTCCGTCGCGATCAAGAAGCTGGAGGACGAGCTCGGCGTCCAGATCTTCGAGCGCGGCAGCACCGAGGTCAGCATCACGCCCATCGGCGGCCAGATCGTCGAGCAGGCCCAGCGGGTGCTGGAGGAGTCGTCCGCGATCAAGGAGATCGCCAAGCAGGGCAAGGATCCTCTGGCCGGTCCGCTGCGCCTCGGCGTGATCCACACCATCGGCCCGTACCTGCTGCCGGCGCTGGTTCCGGCGATGATCAGGAGCGCGCCCAAGATGCCCCTGGTCCTGCAGGAAGGCCTGACGATCAGGCTGCTGGAGTCGCTGCGGCTCGGCGACATCGACGTCGCGATCCTGGCGGAGCCGTTCCCGAGCCAGGGATTCGTGACGCAGGGCGTCTGCGACGAGCCGTTCGTCGTTGCGGTGCCGAACGGTCATCCCTGGGCAAAGCGCAAGTCGATCAAGTCGACCGAGCTCAAGGACGAGACCATGCTTCTGCTCGGCACCGGTCACTGCTTCCGCGACCAGGTGCTGGAGGTCTGTCCCGAGCTGTCGCGCTACTCGCAGGCAAGCGACGGGATCCAGAAGACCTTCGAGGGCTCCTCGCTGGAGACGATCCGCCACATGGTGGCCTCCGGTATCGGCATCACCGTGCTGCCGTGGACCGCGATGCCGGCGAGCGTGCGCGAGCGCGGCTTCGACGGGATGGCGGGCGCGGTGGCGTCGGGTGCGGCAAGCGCCGTGGCATCCGCAGGGGCCGGCGCCGGATCATCGGGCACGACCCATGCGGTGGCGACGGTAGCGACTTCCGAGGGTGCCGTCGCCGCGGAGGGCCGCCGTGACGGCCTGCTCACCTACATTCCGTTCCACCCGGTCGCGCCGACGCGCCGGGTGGTGCTCGCCTGGCGCAAGAGCTTCACCCGAACCGCGGCGATCGCGGTGCTGCGCCGGACGATCCTGGACCTGGACCAGCCTGGCGTGACGCCGCTGCCGGACGAGAAGCCAACCACGCATTGATGATCGACTATCCCACCATCGAGGACACCATCGGCGAGACGCCGCTGGTGAAGCTGACCCGGATCCCGCCCGCGGCGATTCGGGAGCGCGGCATCGTCGTGCTCGGCAAGCTGGAAGGCAACAACCCGGCCGGATCGGTCAAGGACCGGCCTGCGATCTCCATGATCGCGCGAGCCCAGGAACGCGGCGAGATCCGGCCAGGCGATACGCTGATCGAGGCGACCTCCGGCAATACCGGCATCGCGCTCGCGATGGCCGCGGCGATCCGGGGCTATCGGCTGATCCTGATTATGCCGGAGAACCAGTCGCTGGAGCGGCGGCAGGCGATGAAGGCGTACGGCGCCGAGCTGATCCTGGTGAGCCGGCAGGAAGGCATGGAGGGCGCACGGGACCTGGCCTTGCGGATGCAGGCCGAGGGCAAGGGACGCGTGCTGGACCAGTTCGGCAACGACGACAACTGGGCGGCGCACTACGAGGGCACCGGCCCGGAGATCTGGCGCCAGACCCACGGAAGCATCACCCACTTCGTCTCCGCGATGGGCACCACCGGGACCATCACCGGCGTCTCGCGCTTCCTCAAGGAGCGCAACCCGGAGATCCAGATCATCGGCGCGCAGCCGGCGGAAGGGTCGTCCATCGCCGGCATTCGCAAGTGGCCACCGGAGTACCTGCCCGCCATCTACCGGCACGCCAGGGTGGACCGGCTGGAGTACGTGGAGCAGGCGCAGGCCGAGGAGATGGCGCGGCAGCTGGCGGTCCGGGAAGGCCTGTTCTGCGGCATCTCGGCCGCCGGTGCCTGCATCATCGCCTTGCGCATGGCAACCGAGTGGCAGGCCCGCATGGCCGCGGACCCGTCGCTCGCGCCCGCCACGATCGTCTTCGTCGTCTGCGACCGCGGGGACCGCTACCTGTCCACCGGTGTCTTCCCCGGCTGAGGCCGGCTCCCGACTGCCGCCCCGCATCCCGACGTCCGCGGAATCGGTGTGAAGGTCGCCGGCCTGGACGCGCCGCCGGGCGAACCCCGGCCGCTGCGCGGCATCGTGCTGATGGTGTGCGCGGTCACGCTCTTCAGCGTCATGGATTCCGGCGCGAAATACCTCTCCGAGCGCTACCCGGTGCTGCTGGTGGTCTGGGCACGCTTCTTCTTCAACGTCCTGATCATGCTGGTGGTCCTCGGCCCGGTGCTCGGCCTCGACCTGGTGCGCACCCGTCGCCCCGGCCTCCAGCTGGTGCGCGGGCTTGCGCTCGGCCTGTCCTCCGTGCTGTTCGTGTCGGCACTGCCCTGGATGCGGCTCGCCGACGCCTCGGCGGTGACGTTCGTGACCCCGATGCTGGTGACGCTCGGCGCGGTCTACCTGTACCGGCACAAGGCTCCCTCCGGCACCTGGGCCGCGCTCGCGGTGAGCTTCCTCGGCGTGCTGATGGTGATACGACCGGGCAGCGACACCTTCACCTGGGCCGCGCTGCTGCCGCTCGGCACTGCCGTCTTCGCTTCCGTCTACCAGCTGCTGACCAGCCGACTCGCGGGCGTGGACAACGGCACGACCTCGCTCTTCATCGGTGCGCTGGTCAGCGTCGCGGTCGCAAGCGTCGCGGTGCCGTTCGTGTGGGTCTGGCCGCGCACGGTGCTCGACGGACTGCTCTTCGTGAGCATCGGCGCGCTCGGGGCCTACAGCCACTACCTGATCATCCTCGCCTACAACCACGCGCCGCCCGCGATGCTCGCGCCCTTTGCCTACATGCAGATCGTCGGCGCGCTGGTCATGGGCTGGCTGGTGTTCGGCAATTTCCCCGATGTGCCGGCGCTCGCCGGCATGGGACTGATCGCGTTCACCGGCGTGGTGATGGCGCTCAGGCGCCGCCGCGGGGCTTCGCCGGCGCGGTGACGGACCGGTCCGCACCGCGGCGGGAGGGAGCGTTGCACGGGTGACGTTCGGAGGCTGAGCACACGCTCGCTCATACGCGTGATTGCGTACCGCGAACCCGGGATGGTTGAAGCGAGAGACGAGGCCTAGGCTGTGACGGCTCGCTTGCGGGATGCAGGTGAAGCAAGGGTCCCCGCAAACCACCTCCAGGAGTTGAACATGGAAAAGAGCAAGTCGGTGATCGGCATGGCGATCGCGGGCGCGGTCGCGCTCACGGCAGCCGCGTCGGCGATGACCGGGTCGACCGCGCCGGCGGGCGAACCGCTGGTGATCGCGCAATCGGATGAGGGCGTCCCGCAGCACATGCGCAGGCTGCAATCGGACGAAGGGGTACCGCAGAACCTCGTGACCGCGATGAAGTCGGACGAGGGTGTACCGCAGAACCTCGTGACCGCCTGAGCGCTGCCGGCAACCGCCGCGGCCGGCCTCGCAGGGGGCGGGCCGCGGCGGCGCGACCGGTCGCGGCGCGCACGGCGCCGCATCGTATCAATCGCTGGAGCGGGAACGTCAGCTGCGCGTCGTTGGCCCGGCTCGACCGTTGCGTGGCGCGACTTCGATATCGTCGCCCGGATCGATATCCTTGCCCGGAGCGATGTCGCCGACGGGTCGAAGGCCGGATGATGCCGCGGGCGTGGCGTAGTGCGACAGCCCCGGAGCGGCACGGAGTCCAGCCGTCGCGAGGACGCCGAGAACGAAGCCGGTCAGCACGGCGACGAAAATGGCCAGCACGCCCAGCAGCAAGGACCGCTCCGGATGGAACCGGTGGCCGAGTGCGGGCGATGCGTCCATGGTGTGTCTCGCGCTGTAGCCGATGGTGCCTCGAGGCTACCCCGTTGCGGGGCTCGCGCAATCCCCGGATCAGGGTAGCGCCCCGGTGGCGTCGAGCCCCGCGGGCGAAGGCCGGGGCCGGCTAATGCCGGTGCCCGTGCGGCAGGACCAGGTACGCGGTGCCGCGTTCCACCCCGAGGCCGACCCGGGCGCCGTGCGGCAGCGTCAGCACCGGCTCGGCGTGACCGAAGGGCAGCCCGTGGACGATCGGCGTGCGTGTCTGGCGCGCGAGCCAGCGCCAGACGGTCGGCAGGTCGAAGCCGCGGTCGTTGGGCGCGGACCGATAGCCGTTGACATGCCCGATCAGGAGTGCCTTCTGCCGGTCCAGCACGCCGGCGTGCAGCAACTGGGTCAGCATGCGCTCGATGCGGAAGGGATGCTCGTTCACGTCCTCGAGGAAGAGGATGCCGCCCTTCACCTGCGGAAAGAACGGCGTGCCGAGGAGGGTGCACACCATCGCCAGGTTGCCGCCCCAGAGGACGCCCTCCGCATCCAGCCCGTCATTGCCGCGGGTCGCGAAGCCCACGGCTTCCAGCGTGCCGTCCGCCATGTCCTGAAAGCTGCCGGCAGTGGTCGGATCCACGCCGGTCGCCGCCTCGGCGCCGAACCCGGCGCCAAGGCAGGGGCCCGCCCAGGTCACCGTGCCCGCCTTCGCGAGCATCGCCAGATGGAAGGCGGTGAAGTCGGAGAGCCCCACCCAGTGCTTGTCCGCCCGGGCGAGCGCGGCGAAGTCCAGGTGGCGCAGGTAGCGGGTGATCCCGTAGCCGCCGCGGGTGGCCATCACGATGCCGCAATCGGAGGCGGCAGCACGCTGGAAGGCGCCGGCCCGGGTGCGATCCTGTCCCGCGAAGCGCTGGTGCACCGCCAGCGCCGATCGATCGAGCCGGACGGTGAAGCCCGCGGCGCCGAGGTAGGCGATTGCGCGCTCGATCCGCGCGCGATCCTCGACCGCGCCGGAGGGCGAGATCGCGTAGATGGCGCGATTGCGCTTCACCGGCGCCGCGGCGGGTGTCTCACTGCGGCGATGCCTCGCCCGTCCGACGCCGCCGCAGTTCCGCGGCGAGGTCGATCACCGCCATGGCATAGAAGTAGGACCGGTTGTACCGGGTGACGGCGTAGAAGTTCTGGGTGCCGAGCACGTGGTCCGCCGGACCGTCGGCATTGACCAGGTCCACCAGCACCAGCCTCTCTTCCGCCGGAATCTCCACGCTGCTGGTGACGCCCGCCTCGGCGAGCGAGAGGATGCTCGATTGCGGCACCGGGCCGGCGTCGATGAAGGGTCGCGCCTTTGCCGGGTCCTCGATCGACACCGGGAAGTGGGTCGGCTTGCCGGGCACCCAGCCGTGCCGCGCCAGGAAGTTCGCGACGCTGCCGATCGCATCGGCGTTGCTGTTGCGCAGGTCGATGCGGCCGTCCCGGTCGAGGTCCACGGCGAACCGCCGGATGCTGCCCGGCATGAACTGGGGAGTGCCGATCGCGCCGGCGTAGGAGCCGAGCGGCTCGAGCGGATCGATTCCGTTCTCCCGCGCATACAGCAGGAAATGCTCCAGCTCGGAGCGGAAGTAGTCGGCGCGGGAGGGATAGTCGAAGGCGAGCGTGGCGAGCGCCTCGGCGACCGGGAACCGTCCGGTGTTGCGGCCGTAGAGCGTCTCGACCCCGATGATCGCGACGATGATCTCCTCGGGCACCCCATGCATCGAGGAAGCGAGGCGCAGATCGGCGCCGTGGTCCTGCCAGAAGTCCAGGCCGCCGTCGATCCGGGCCGGCTGCACGAAGCGCGCGCGGTATTCGCGCCAGGAGCGCCGGAAGGTGCCGCCGGTGGTCGGCGTCATCAGGTGCACCACGCGCTCGGAGGGCTTGAGGCGCGCGAACAGGGCCCGCAGCGCCGGCCGGTCGAAGCCGTGCGTGCGCACCATCCGCTCGATGAACTCCTGCACCTCGGGGCGGGTGTCGTAGCTCGCCGTCGACAGGGCCGGTCGCGAAGTGGCGGCCGGCTCGGACGCGGCGGGGCGGGCGGTCGGTGTCGGCGCGCGCGGCGCCTGTGCTTGCGCGGCGGCCGGCAGGAGGGCGAACAGGAGTGCGCCGACGACCAAGGACGCGCCCGTCACTTTGCTGTTCCCCATCGACTGCCGCTTCCCTCTTCGTCAAGGCCTGAATGCATGGACCATCTTCCTCAGATGCTCGAGCAGGTCCCGCTGGCCGGACCCCAGATCGTAACGCAAGCGAACATAGGTCGCGACGATCTCGCGCGCCAGGGCTTCCTGCCCCGGATCCAGCAGCCGCTCGACGCGGTACAGGTAGCGATTCGGTGTTTCGTGCGGCAGCCGCTCTGCGCCGATCGCCGCGAGCCGCTGGCAGAACTCGTCGTACTGCCGCTCCACCGGATCGCGCGGCATGTGTGGCCGCAGCGTCGCAAGCGCCACGATGGCGAGCAGCAGCCCCAGCACGCCGGCGATCGCGCCGGCGGCCGCCCGCCAATCGGTGATGTCGAGCCCGAACCGGCCGAGCAGCGAGCGCTGCCGGTTGGTATCGTAGGAGAGCACCCACTGGTTCCAGGCGTGGGTAAGGGAATCCACCTGCAGCCGCCAGTTGCGTAGCCAGGCCTCGCCGACGAACGCGCGTCCCGCCGCCTCGATGCCCGCGCGGGGCGAGGGGCTGCCGCGCCGGATGCGATCCGGAGCGACGGCGCTGGTCGGATCCACGCGGATCCAGCCGCGGCCCGCGTACCACACCTCGGCCCAGGCATGCGCATGCGACTGGCGCACGATCCAGTAGTCGTCGACCTCGTTGCGCTCTGCGCCCTGGTAGCCGGTGACGACCCGGGCCGGCACGCCCAGCGCGCGCATCAGCACGACGAACGCGCTGCTGAAATGCTCGCAGAAGCCGGCCTTGGTCTCGAACAGGAACTCGTCCACGCTGTGCCGACCGAGCAGCGCCGGCGAGTGCGTATAGGTGAAGCGGTCCCGGCGCAGCCAGTCCATCGCCCGCTCGACCAGCGCCTCGGCGGTGGCGGGACCGTCGGCGCGCCAGCGGGTCGCCATCTCCATCGTGAGCGGATTGAAGCCGGATGGCAGCGCGAGCCAGTTGCGCAGCGAGCTCGGCGTCTCGTTGCGGCCGATCTGCGCGCCCAGGCTCGCCTCGCCCTCGAAGCGCACGCGGCTGGCGAGCACGGAGCCTGCCACCAGCTCGAACGACGGCGTGATCATGATGCGTTCGGCGCCGATCACCGGCACGCGGGTCGCGGTCTCGAGCGCGAGGACCCAGCGTCCGGCCGACGGCTCCAGCGTGGCGGTGTAGCGCACCGGCGGACCCGCGTCGTCGCCCATGCGTACCTCGGGCTGTGGCGGCGCCGCCGCGCCGTAGCGCGACGGACGCCACGCGCGGCCGTCGAATTCGCCGAATGTGGGGCCGCGCCAGTACATCGAGCCGACCGGCGGCGTCTCCCCCTCGAACCGCACGCGCATCACCACTTCCTCGGATTCGGCGAGGTTTGCGATCTCGCCGGGCGACATCGAGTCGGACAAGCCGGTGCGTCCGGCATGGGCATCGTCGGGCAGCCCCCAGAGCGGCCCGCTCGGCCGGGGGAACAACACGAACAACGCGGCGGCAACCGGCACGGCCTGCAGCAGCAGGATGCTCGCGTAGCGCAGCCGCCGGCGCACCGGGATCTCCTCCTGGCGGAACTGCATGGTGAGCATCGAGGCCACCAGCGTGAGCACGGCCACCATGGTCGCCGCGCCCATCAGGATTCCCTGCGAATGGAAGTAGCCAGTGAGCAGCATGAAGCAGCAGAGGAAGATCACCACGAAGAGATCGCGCCGCGCGCGCATCTCCATCAGCTTGAGACCGAGGAAGAGCACCAGGAGTGCGACGCCGGCCTCGCGTCCGAGCAGCGTGTGGTACTGCGCGAAGACCGCCCCGACGATGGCCGTGGCCGCGGCGATGCGAACCGTGGCCCCTGGCAGCGACCGCCCGCTGAAGACCAGCCCGAGGCGCCAGGTGAACAGGATCAGGAAGCCGGCACTGCACCAGAGCGGCAGGTAGGCGGTCTGGGGCAGGACCGACAGCAGCACCGCGCCCATGAGGAACAGCGTGTCGCGGCGGTCGCGCTCCCAGGTGGTGCCGAGGCGGCCGCCGAGGATCCGGATCGAGAGGGCTCCCAGGGCCGGGCCGCGGCCGGGCCGCCCGCCATGGCGCCCGCTGGAGCCCGGGGCGGCCCGGCGTCCGGTCGAGCTTGCGTTCGGCGGCCGGCCCTGGCGCATGGTCAGGGGTTCCCGGGCAGGGACCAGGTCGCCAGCACCTCGAGGCAGCGCGCCCGGTGCGCCGGTCCCGCGTCCGGCTCGAGCTCCAGCCCGGGCAAGGCCAGGCCGAAGCGCTGTCCCGCCTGCTCGGCCTGCATCACCCAGCGGGTGAGCCGCGACAGCCGGGATTCATCGTCCATGCCGGCCGGCAGGCTGCGCCAGTCGAACAGCATCTGGCCGCCGCCGCCCCCTTCGAAGGCGAGCGTGAGCGGCTCGCCGGTGGCGCTGCGTGCCATCGCCTTCCAGGCCAGCCGGCGCAGCGGATCGCCGGACCGGTAGGGCCGGATGGCGCTGAAGTCCTCGTCTCCACTGCGCTGCTCGTGGGTCTCGCCATCGGCATGGCGGGTATCGGGCAACGGCGCCGGCGGCGTCTCGGGATGCGGATGCACCAGCACGCGGGTCGCGGGCTGCCAGTAGGTCCAGGCGCGCCAGAGGCCGAGCGGAAACGTCGTCGAGAGCCGAAGCCGCGGCGCCGCCAGCCAGCCGCGGCGCCGCGTGGCGAGCGCGACCGTGGCGATGCGCTCCGCGGTCGGCGGGATGTCGTGCACCACCGGCTGGTGGCTGCCCGGCACGTCGATCTGCACTGCATAGCGCTGCAGTCGCGACGGATTGCGCAGCGTCATGCTGAGCTCGGCCAGCTCGCCCGCATGCACCGGATCGGCCCGGCCGGGGCGCAGCACCAGGCCGGCGAGATTGCGGTAGGTGTGCAGCAACGACACCAGCCCGACCGAGGCGAGCACGAAGGTCAGCACATAGCCGAGTGCGAGCGAGTAGTTGATCGTGGCGAGCAGCATGGTCGCCATCGCGCCGGCGAAGAGCAGCCCGGCCCGCGAGGGCAGGATGTAGATGCGCTTGCGGTCGATCCGGTGGTCGCCGCTGCGGGGCATGCTGCGCGGATCGATCCGCAGCGCGATGCGATCCAGCAGCCGGGCGGCGCGCCCTTCGACGGTGTCGTCGGCGAAGAGCCGCGCCGGGCGGGGATGATCGCCGCGAAGCGCGGTCATGGCTCGCCGGTTCCCGCTCGCGGCGCGCGCCATCCTGAGGACCCGTTCACGGGTTCCTACGGGACGGCCACGGCCTTGAGCAGCTCGCCGACCAGCTCGGCGCGGGCCCGATGGCTGGCAGCCGCGCCCTTGGCCGGCCGCAGGCGATGGCCGGCGACCGGCGTGATCACCGCCTGGACGTCGTCGGGCAGGACATGGTTGCGGCCGTCGAGCAGTGCCCAGGCGCGGGCCGCCTGAAGCAGGCCGAGCCCGGCGCGGGGGCTGAGGCCTTCCGAGAAGAGCGGCGAGCGGCGCGACTGCGTGAGCAGGTTCTGCACATAGTCGATCAGGGCCGGCGCGGCGCGCACCTCCCGAAGGCTCGCCTGCATCGCCATCAGGCCTTCCGGATCCAGCTGCGGCGCAAGCGAGGCCACCAGCTCGCGGCGGTCACGGCCTTCCAGCAGCGCGCGCTCCGACTTCGGATCCGGATAGCCGAGCTCGATGCACATCAGGAAGCGGTCCAGCTGCGATTCCGGGAGCGGGAACGTGCCGATCTGGTCCTGCGGATTCTGCGTCGCGATCACGAAGAACGGACGCGGCAGCTTGTGCGGCTTGCCGTCCACCGACACCTGTCGCTCCTCCATCGCCTCGAGCAGCGAGCTCTGGGTCTTCGGCGAGGCCCGGTTGATCTCGTCGGCGAGCAGCATCTGGGAGAACACCGGCCCCGGCAGGAACGCGAACTGCCCCGTATCGCGACGGTAGACGGTGGTGCCGGTGATGTCGGCGGGCAGCAGGTCGTTGGTAAACTGTACCCGCTTGAAGTCCATGCCGAGCGAGATGGCCAGCGCATGGGCGAGCGTGGTCTTGCCGACGCCGGGCAGGTCCTCGATGAGAAGGTGGCCGCGCGCGAGCAGGCAGGCAAGCGCGAGCCGGATCTGCGGGTGCTTGCCCACGAC
>JAEWEW010000154.1 GCA_023389175.1 Pseudomonadota bacterium
GACCTGGGCAGCACCGCGCTGAACGTGCTCACCTTCGGCCTGGTGTTCCTCGGCATTGATTCGCTGGGTCACCTGGACTTCAGCGGCTCCACCTTCCTGATGCTGGGTGCGGGCCTCGTGATCGGCACGTTCTTCGTGCGCCGGCAGCTGCAGCTGCCGCTGCCGCTCCTGCCGGTCGACCTGCTGCGCATCCCGGTGTTCTCGCTCTCCATCGGCACCTCCATCTGCTCGTTTTCGGCGCAGATGATCGCCATGGTCTCGGTGCCGTTCCTCCTGCAGAAGACGCTCGGGCGCACGGCGGTGGAAACCGGGCTCCTGATGACGCCGTGGCCGCTCGCGCTGATGGTGGTGGCGCCGCTCTCCGCGCGACTGCTGGACCGCTATCCGGCCGGCGCACTCGGCGGCGTCGGCCTGGTGCTCTTCGCCTCGGGCCTGCTCGCGCTCGCGCTGCTGCCGGCCGGTCCGGCCAGCGCGGACATCGCCTGGCGCATGGCCCTCTGTGGCATCGGGTTCGGACTGTTCCAGTCGCCCAACAACCACACCATCCTGACCACCGCCCCCGTCCACCGCAGCGGCGGCGCGAGCGGGATGCTCGGCACGGCCCGCCTCACCGGGCAGACCATCGGCGCGACGATCGCCGCGCTGAGCTTCGCGCTGCTGCCCGGACGGCACTGGGTCGCCCTCTGCATCGGCGCGACCCTCGCGGGCACCGGGGCGGTGCTCAGCTCGCTAAGGGTGTCCTACGCGGCCAAGACGCCGCGCTGACGCCTCCCTACTTCTTCATGCCGTCCTTGGCCATGGCGTCCTTGCCCATGGCGTCCTTTCCCTTGGCGCCGGCCTTGCCCATGCCGTCCTTGGCCATGGTGTCCTTGGCCATGCCGTCCTTGGCCATGGTGTCCTTGCCCATTGTGTCCTTGCCCATGGCTTCTTTCCCCATGGTGCTGCCCTTGCTCATGGTGTCCTTGGTCATGGTGCCGCCCTTGCCCATGGCGTCACCCTTGCCCATCGAGTCGGCTGCAAAGGCGGAGCCGGAGGCGATGACGAGGCACAGGACGGCTGCGGAGAACTTGTTCATGGCGATGCTCCTTCAGGATTGACGGTGGAGAAATGCGCGGCGGACCGCGCGGTGGCAGGTGGTATAGCGCGTTCAGCTGCCGGCGAACCAGTTGTATCCCTGGTCTTCCCAGTAGCCGCCCGGATAGGTGTTGGTGACGAAGATGGCCCGGATGTGCTTGGGATTCTTGTAGCCGAGCTTGGTGGGAACTCTCAGCTTCATCGGGAACCCGTACTCGCGCGGGAGGACCCGGCCGTCGTGGCTCAGGGTGAGCAGTGTCTGCGGATGCAGCGCGGTCGGCATGTCGATGCTGGTGTAGTAGTCGTCGGCGCACGCGAAGCCGACGTACCTTGCCGTCGTGTCCGCCCCCACGCGGCGCAGGAAGTCGGACAGCCTCACGCCACCCCATCGGCCGATCGCGCTCCAGCCCTCCACGCAGATGTGCCGCGTGATCTCGTCGACCTGCGGCATCGACCGCAGCTCCTGCAACCGCCAGCTCCGCTTGTCCGCGACCATGCCGGTCACCTCCAGCCGGAAGTCGTGCTCGTCCACTTCGGGCGCTTCGCTCACGCCGTAGAAGGCGTTGAAGGGGAACGGTCGCGTGATGTCAGCCTCGGCGTAGATCGGCGCCAGGACCGACGGCCGGAACATCGCCGCCTGTATGCGATCGTTCCAGCGCGAGACCGCGACCAGCGCCTTCTCGACGCCCTCGCTGCTTTCGACCGAGCAGCCCGTCAGCATCGCGAGGCCGCCCAGGGACAGGCCGCGAGCAAGGAACGAGCGCCGCGCCGGATCCTCGACCCGCCCGGCCATGAGTCTTCTCGCTTCCTTCAGCACCAGCTTGCCGTCGACCACGGGTCGGGCTCTTCGGACAGGGCTCATGACCTCCCTCCTAGCGAGCGAAGATCATCGTGCGAAGCGTGCGCGGCACCAGTGCCACCATCACGACATGCACGACGATGAAGGCGACCAGCAGCGCCATCGCCACGAAATGGACCCAGCGCGCCGGCTGGAATCCGCCGAGCAGGTCGCAGAGCCAGGCAAGTTGCACCGGCTTCCAGATCGCCAGGCCCGAGGCCACCAGCACCGCCAGGTCCACGAGGACGAACAGGTAGGCAGCCCGCTGGACCTCGTTGTAGCGGGAAGGATCCTCATGCGACAGCCGCCCGCACAGTGCGGCAACGCCATCGCGCAGGACGCCGCGCGGCCAGACCGGGAACAGTCGCCGGGCCATGCGGCCGCTCGCGATGTTGAGCAGCAGGTAGGCGACGCCGTTGACGACCAGGAGCCACATGGCCGCAAAATGCCAGAGCAGCGCACCGCCCAGCCAACCGCCCAGCGTATAACCGTCGGGAAAGCGGAAATCGAAGAGGGGCGAGGCGTTGTAGATGCGCCAGCCGCTCGGCACCATGACGAACACCGACAGGACATTGACCCAGTGCACCACGCGCAGCCAGCCCGGCTGCACCGCCGGGCCGCGCCGGTCGGCGGCCGGCGCTCCTTTCGGATGGGTAGGGTTGGCGACAGCGGACATGAGCCTTCCTGGACGAATCGTCGGATCGAAGGCATTGTCGGCAGCATGTCGCCGCGAAGTCCTCACCCGGAGTTAAACAAAACGTGATACCTCGAGCCGGGTGATTGGCGACAATGGGCGGGGTGGCAACCCAATGCACCGCATGGAAAAGGCCAGACGGGTCCTGATCGTCGAAGACGACAAGCACATCGCGAGTCTGCTGCAGCTGCACCTGCGCGATGAAGGCTATGACGTCACGCACACGGCCGACGGGCTGGAATGCCTGCGGATGCTGGAAGGCGCCGACTGGGATGCGCTGGTGCTGGACCTGATGCTGCCGAACGTCGACGGCCTGGAGATCTGCAAGCGCGCCCGCACGATGGACCGGTACATCCCGATCATCATCACCAGCGCCCGCTCCAGCGAGGTACACCGCATCCTCGGCCTGGAACTGGGCGCGGACGACTATCTCGCCAAGCCGTTCTCCGTCCTGGAGTTGCTCGCACGGGTCAAGGCGCTGCTTCGACGCACGGACGCGCTGATCCGCAACGCCAGGACGGAAGCGGGTGCCCTGATCGCCGACGACCTGGCGATCGATCCGTTGGCACGCACCGTCACCCTGGCAGGCCGCGACCTGGATTTGACGCCGCGCGAGTTCGACCTGCTGTACTTCTTCGCGCGCCATCCCGATCGCGTGTTCTCTCGCCTGGAGCTGCTCGACGAGGTCTGGGGCTACCAGCACGACGGCTACGAGCACACCGTGAACACCCACATCAACCGCTTGCGCGCGAAGATCGAGAAGGATTCCGCTTCCCCGCAGCGCATCCTCACCGTATGGGGGCGAGGCTACAAGTTCACCACGCCCGGCGCATCGACATGAGGCGACTGACGCTCACCCAGCGCCTGTCCCTGGTGTTCGTGGTGCTGCTGACCGGGTACGGCGCCGTTTCGGCCTGGCTGCAGATCCATGCCAGCACGCGCCACGAGCAGGAGGTGCTGCAGCGGGTCTCGTTCGGCCTGGCCGGCCATATCGCCGGCACCGCACAGTTGATGGACGCCGGCGGCTGGCGGCCGCAGGCAGTGCGCACGCTGTTCGACCAGCTCATGGCGGTCAATCCCGCCGTCGAGGTCTACCTCCTGGACAACGACGGCCGCATCGTCGGCGATGCCGCGCCGCCGGGCCACCTGAAACGCGATCGGGTCGACCTCGCGCCGATCCGGACGTTCCTGAGCGGCGGGCGCATGCCCATCTTCGGGGACGATCCGCGCGGTACGAACGGCAGGAAGCCGTTCAGCGTCGCCCCGGTGCGCATGGACGGCCGCGACGTCGGGTTCGTCTACGTCGTCCTGCAGGGCGAGGCCTATGACGCGATCGCCCGGGCGCGCTCGGCCGACCGGGTGCTGCAGCTATCCCTGTGGACGCTCGGCGGTGCTGCCTTGCTGGCACTGGCCATGGGCCTGGTCGCGTTCCGCTCCATCACGCAGCCGCTGCGGGCGCTCACGCGAGCGGTGCGCGACTTCGACGCCGATGGCGAACAAGCGGCGGCGCTGGCCGATGCGAGGATCCCCGCCGCCCGGGGCGACGACATCGCCGTGCTGCGTGACGCCTTCGTCCAGATGGGCCGGCGCCTCGCTGAGCAGTGGCGCGAGCTGGCCAGCCAGGACCAGCGGCGCCGCGACCTGGTGGCCAACATCTCGCATGACCTGCGCACGCCGCTGACCTCGCTGCATGGCTACCTGGAGACGCTGCGCATCAAGGAAGATACGCTCGATGCGGCGCAGCGGCGGCGCTATCTGGACATCGCGCTCGACCAGAGCCGGAAGGTGCGCCACCTCGCCCAGGAGCTGTTCGAGCTGGCCCGCCTGGAATCCGGCCTGGTCAAGCCCGAGCCGGAATCCTTCGCGTTGCCCGACCTGGTACAGGACGTGGTGCAGAAGTGCGAGCTGGCCGCGCAGGCGCGCCAGCAGCGCATCCACGTCGAGGTGTCCCAGCGCCTGCCGGCCATCCGCGCGGACCTGAGCATGGTCGAGCGTATCCTGACCAACCTGCTGGACAACGCCATCCACCACAATCCGCAGGGCACCAGCATCCGGCTGCGGCTGGCCAGGGCGGCCCCCGACGTGGTGGTCGACGTGATCGACGATGGCGAGGGGATTCCCGCCGGGCAGCGCCAATCCCTGTTCGAGCGCGCGCCCGCGCTGAGCCGCATCAGCGGCAATGGCGGCCTGGGACTGATCGTCGTGCGGCGCCTGCTGCAGCTCAACCAGGGCGACATCCAGTACGTCGAGACGGAGGCGGGAACCACGTTCCGGTTCTGGCTGCCTGCGGCGTGAACGGCACCGACGCCGCGTTGCGCAGGCGCGCCTACGGCGCCCGCACGGCGACACCGGCCGCCGCGAGCTCGTCACGGATGCGCCGCGCGAACGAGAGCGCACCGGGCTGGTCGCCGTGGATGCAAAGCGTGTCGGCCCGCACCTCGACATCCTGTCCCTGCATCGAGCGCACCCGCCCTTCGGTCACCATGCGCTTCACCTGCGCGGCCGCGACCTCCGCATCCTCGATCATCGCCCCCGGCTTGCCGCGCGCCGAGAGCGAGCCGTCGGCCTGGTAGCTGCGGTCCCCGAAGACCTCCGAGGCATGCCGCAGGCCGGCGCGTTCGGCGGCGGCGATCAGCTCGCTGCCCGCCAGCCCGAACATGATCAGCTCGGCGTCCACGTCCCTCACCGCCCGCGCGATCGCATCTGCGAGCGCGGCATCCCGGGCCGCCATGTTGTAGAGCGCGCCATGGGCCTTCACGTGGTTGAGGCGACCGCCGAGCGCGCGCGCGACGCCGGCGAGCGCGCCCACCTGGTAGACCACCATCGCATGCGCCTCCGCGGGCGAGACCTGCAGGTTGCGGCGCCCGAATCCGACGAGATCGGGAAAGCCCGGGTGGGCCCCCACCTGCACCCCTTTGTCGAACGCTGCCTTCACCGTCCGCATCATGGTGAGCGGATCGCCGGCATGGAAGCCGCAGGCGATGTTGGCCGAGGTGACATGGTCGAGGATGGCGAAGTCGTTGCCCATCGTCCAGGCCCCGAAGCTCTCGCCCATGTCGCAGTTGAGGTCGATCGCCGGACCGCCTTTCGTGATCATTCGAGCCCTCCCGTCGCGAAGCGCGACATCATGTCCTGTCCCGCTCCAATACCTGCCTCACGTGACTGTACTCGCGTTCGCGCGCGAGATAGATGCGCTGTGCGTCCTCCAGGGTGACGAGCTGGAAGCGCAGCGCCTGCGGCGCCGCCATCTGGGCGAGCAGCCGCAGGTCCACGCTCGCGACGCTGGCGATCCGCGGATAGCCGCCGGTGGTCTGCCTGTCCGCCATCAGGATGATCGGCTTGCCGTCGTTGGGCACCTGCACCGTGCCGAAGGTGACGGCTGCCGAGATCAGCTCGCGCGGCTCGCTGCGCTCGAGCACCGGTCCCTCCAGCCGGTACCCCATGCGATCGGATTGGGAACCGATGCGCCAGGTGGTCTCGAGCAGGCGCGCCCGCGCCTCGGCGGTGAACTCGCTCCACTGCCGGCCGGCGATGATGCGGATCGCCTGCACCGGCGCGATCTCCACCTCGGTCGCCACGATCGGGGTGGGCAGCACGATCATCGAGGCGCCGGACGCCCCGCCCTCGGGAGCGGGGCCGGGGCCGCCGCGCAGCGGCAGGACATCGCCCTTCTGCAGCGCACGCCCCTCGAATCCGCCGAAGCCGCCACGGGCGTAGGTGCTGCGGCTTCCCATCACCGGCGGCACGTCGAAGCCGCCGCGCACCGCAAGGTAGGCGCGCATGCCGGTCCTGCGATCGCCGAAGCGCAACTGCGCGCCGGGTCGCAGTACCACCGGGCGGCCGTTCGGCAAGGTATGCGTGCCATCGCGCCCGTCCACCTGGGGCGACAGGTCGGCGCCGCAGACGGCCAGCTCCACCGCCGTGTCGAAGCGCAGCGTCGGCCCGGTCAACGTGATCTCCAGCGTCGCCTCGTCCGCCGGATTGCCGACCAGCGCGTTGGCGAACCGGTGCGACCACTCGTCCATCGCGCCGCCGACCACCACGCCATCGCGCTGGTGTCCGTAGCGTCCCAGGTCCTGCAGGGCCGTGAAGGCACCCGGCTTGAGGACGGTGACCCGGCCTGCCTTCACGCCCCGGCCCAGGAAGACGATGCCTTCGCCTCGGCGTCGAAGTCGGCAGGCACTATCGGGACGAACTGGATGCGGTCGCCCGCCTGCAGCCGGCAGGGCGGGTCCGACCGCGGGTCGAAGAGACGCAGCGGCGTGCGGCCGATCAGGTTCCAGCCGCCGGGCGTCTCGAGGGAATAGATGGCCGTCTGGTCGCGCGCGATCGCCACCGTACCCGCCGGGATGCGGGTGCGCGGCGTCGCTCGCCGCGGCACCGACAGTGCCGGATCCAGCCCGCCGATGTACGGGAAGCCGGGAGAGAAACCGAGCATGAACACCACATGGTCGGACGCGACATGCGCGCGGATCACCTCGTCGGTCGTCATGCCGCAGGCGGCGGCCACCTCGTCCAGGTCCGGGCCATGCACGCCGCCGTAGCAGACGGGGATGCGCACCGCGCGCGTCGGGCCTTCGTCGTCGCCGATGCCCGCCTCCAGCAGCGCCGCCACCCGGGCCTTCAACTGCTGGAACGGCGACGGCTGCGGCGAATAGGCGTCCGGCCGATAGAAGACCGCGACGCTGCAGAAGGCGGGGGCCACATCCAGCATGCCGGGGGGCGGCTGGACCGCCAGTGCGTGGGCGAGCGCTCGCGCCTGCCGGTTCACCGCAGCGTCCACCTTCTGCTCGAACTCGACCACCAGGCAGCGATCCCCCAGCGGCTCGATGCGCCAGGGGCGATGACGGGACAGGGTCGACATGGCCGGATCATAACCGGCCATCCGGCGGGCGGCTGCCGTCTACGACCTTCGAGAGACCCGCAGGCCACCTGCATGATCCTTCCCCTGCGCCTTCGCCTGGAGGATCCGACCGTGGCCACTCATGGCGATGGCAAGCGGCACATGCGCCACTAGATTCTCCTCGTGCCCGCGGCATCCCGTCGCGGGACCCAACGGGGCCGATCCCCGCAAACCGAGGAAGCATCATGAACCTTCACATCCGCAATGCCCTTCTGGCCGCCGGCGTGGCGGCATCCCTTGCCGCCCTGAGCGCGGGCGTCTATGCCTTCGCCGCCGCGGAGGCCGGCGCAACCCACTTCGGCGGCAAGCTGTCGCTGAAGGCCGACGAAGGCGTCCCGCAGAACCTGGTGACCGCGATGAAGTCGGACGAAGGTGTGCCGCAGAACCTGGTCACCGCCATGAAGTCCGATGAAGGCGTGCCGCAGAACCTGGTCACCGCCATGAAGTCGGATGAGGGCGTGCCGCAGAACCTGGTCACCGCCATGAAGTCCGACGAGGGCGTCCCGCAGAACCTGGTCACCGCGTGACCGCGGCGCCATGGACCGGAAGGCGTCCGGCGACGCGACCGGGCACGGCCCGGGACGCCTGCGCCCCTGAAGCCGGCGACGTCTACTTGCCGACGTCAGCCAGCGGCGCAGGCGTCTCGGTGCCGGCGGGCTCCGGCACGATCAGGCTGATCTCCACGGCGGCCAGACCGCCCTTGACCATTCCCAGGTGACGCGCCGCGGCGTGCGACAGGTCGATGATGCGACCGCGGGCGAAGGGCCCCCGATCGTTGACCCGCACGATCACACTGGTGCCGTTCTTCAGGTTCGTCACCTTCACGTACGACGGCAGCGGCAGCGTCGGATGCGCGGCCGACATCGAGTGCATGTCGTAGCGCTCCCCGATCGCGGTCTTGCGGCCGTGGAACGGCCTGCCGTACCAGGATGCGACCCCGCGCTGGGTGAAATTCGTGAGCTCGGTCATCGGCCGGTACTTGCGCCCGCGCAGCCGGTACGGCCGGTTGGCGTAGTGGGCGAGCGGCTCGGCCTTGGGCTTGGGTCCGGCGATCGGCTCGCTGTCCTGCAGCTCGCCGGCGGCGGCTCCCTCTATCAGCGCCTGGAGAGCCGGATCCGGCTGGCCCATCGGGCCCTGCTTCGGCTGCGGGTCGGAAGCCGCAGGCAGGGAGGCAATCGGGCTGGCGCGCTTCGCATGCATCCGCTGTCGCGGCCGCTGGGCCGGCACGACCTGCGCCGGGGCGGGTCCGGGCTCCTCGACCGCCGGGGCGGTCACCGGAGTGCCGGGTGCCGGCGCCCTCCGGTCAGGCTCGGACCGGTCGTTGATCGTGGAGCAGGAAGCCAGGGCCATCATCGCCGCGCCCGCGGCGATGATGAACCGGGGACGGCAGCGAACGGATGCAAGCGTGTTCATGCCTGCATTGCAGCCCTCCGCCGTGACATTAACCACAGCATCCGGAGCCAGCGGCGGTTCGCGTCGGACGGACGGCCGGTCTCGCGGCCGATGAACGGGCAGCCGGCCCCGCCGGACTGCCGACGGACTACTTCTTGCCGCGCTTCGTGCCGGCGGCCTTGACCGCCCCGGAGAGGTTCGCGTCGATCATCTCGAGCACCTGGCGCGTGGCCGCGGTGACCTGCTCATAGGCGGCATTCGCGGTCACCACGCTCTGGCGCAGTGCATTGACCGCCCCCTCCGAGCCGGGCGGCGCGCTCCTGGCGAGCGTCTCCACCGAGTCAAGCAGCTGCTTCTGGCTGGCCGACATCTGCCGTTCGATCAGCGCGCTCACCTCCGCGCTGGTGGCCGAGGAGATGTCGTAGACCTGCTTGACGTAGGCCGCCGCCTTGTCCGGATCCGGCTTGCTGTACTGGTTGAAGAGGTCCGTCAGCAGGTCGTTGAGCGCCTTGACGTCCTTGGTCGCGAGCAGCGCCTTGAGCTGGGCGTTGGACTCCTCGAGCCCGGCACGAGCCGCCTGCACGTTCAGCTCCAGCAGCTTGCGGGCGCCGTCGAAAGCCGTGGTGGCCACCGAATTGGAGGTCTTGAAGGCCTCCGCCTGCGCCTTCATCAGGTCGTCGATCGAGGGAAACATGGCATCACTCCCATGGTTGTCGGATCCGGGACTATTCAAGCACCGCTCGGCGGCGCCGCTTGCGGCGGCGCACCAGCTTCCGGGTCAGCCCACCGGCTGG
This sequence comes from Pseudomonadota bacterium, assembly GCA_023389175.1. GTDB lineage: Bacteria > Pseudomonadota > Gammaproteobacteria > Burkholderiales > Burkholderiaceae_E > Lautropia. The sequence goes on from JAEWEW010000154.1 coordinate 9,696, forward strand.
CCCAGCAGCTCGCCGCGCAAGCGACGCAGAACCTTCTTCAGGGTGGCTGCGTTTTCCGGCCCCATCCGGATCATGATCTTCTGCCCGGCGGAGAGCTGCTGCAGGGCCGGATCGCGGAACCGGTAGAGCACCTTGGGCTGGACCAGCTCGATCGGGCCCTGGGGCGACGGAGCGGCAAGCATGTCGTCGATGGCCACGATCACGCGATCGTGGAAGCGACCGGTCGGATGACCGATCTGCTTGTAGGTCTGGTCCAGCAGCGGATAGAAGCGCAGGTAAAGGCTCACCAGCAGGCGCGGATCCAGCGATTCGGCGAAGGAGACGAAATCGTCGTAGCGCGCGTAGTTGCGTGGGCTGAGCGTGACCACGTCGTCCTGCCTGTCCACGTCCATCAGTCCCGGGATCCGCTGCACCATGCTCATCTGGCTCGGTACCAGCTCGCGCGGCAGGTTGTCCACCGTGATCACCAGCCGCTTCACGTAGTCCTGCATGTTGATGAACTCGGCGAGCCCGTCGGCGCGGAAGGCGCCGGACAGTGCCTCGAGGATCGTGCCGTCGCTCTTCTCCACCGGCGGCAGCGGCTCGGCCGAAGCCTGCGGCAGCGGCGGCATCGGGTACTCCGGCGGCTTGCGCTCCACTACCGGGGGCGGCGCCGGTTCCGGCTGCGGCGCCATCGCACGCGGCCGATCGACCCTGTCCCGCGCGCCGAAGCCATCCCAGAACGGCACCATCCCGCTCTGCCACCAGTAGAAGGCACCGGCCAGGACGATGGCCAGCAGGAAGATCAGCCCCATGGAGGGGCCGCCAGAGCTGCGGGGAGGGCCTTTGCGTGCCATGATGGGGGCGGATCTTGCGGCGTGACGTGCGATCCGCGGCGGCGTTCGCGACCCCTTATTCTACAGGCCCCGGGGCCGGCCTCCTTCGCGTTTTCAGGGAAGATAGCGCGGGCGCTTCGCGGAGACGATGCCGGTATCGACGCCGGCCCACTCCAGCCCGCCGAAGAGCCGCGCATGCTCGATCTTCACGCAGCGATTCATCACCGAGTCCATGCCCTTCGATCGCGCGAGCGCGTCCGCCTCGAGGTTCTTCACGCCGATCTGCTGCCAGAGCACACGGGCGCCGAGCGCGACCGCCTGCTCGGCGATCGGCATGATGTCGGCGGTCCGCCGAAAGCAGTCGACGATGTCCACCGTGCGCGCGATCCCGGGAGGGATCGCCTCGAGCGTGGGATAGCAGGTCTCGCCGAGGATGCTCGGGTACCGCGGGTTCACCGGCACGATCCGGTAGCCGCGCGACTGCATGTACTTGGCCGCGAAGAAGCTCGGCCGGTACCAGTCGGCCGACAGGCCCACCACGGCGATCACGCGGCTCGTGGCGAGTATGCGCCTCAGCGTCTCGATGTCGTTCGCGTCGCCGCGTTCTGCCATGCGTTCCTCCGACGACCCCCGCCCCTTCTTCGCTGCCGTTTTCGCGAGTATCCTCGGAGTATCCTCCGAACACGGACCTGCCGCGAATGACGCAAGCCGGGTTTGGTATTCTGTCGCGATCGTCGTCCTACCCGAGATCGAGGCTCCGTCGTCCATGAAGCTAGCCACCATCAAGGACGCGACCCGCGACGGCCAGCTCGCCGTCGTGTCGCGCGACCTGAAGACAGCGGCGATCGCCGATGGCATCGCGGGCACGCTGCAGCGGGTGATGGACGACTGGGCCTTCCATGCTCCCCAGCTGCAGGATCTCTACGACGCGCTGAACCAGGGCAAGGCGCGGCACGCCTTCGAGTTCGATCCCTATCGCTGCATGGCGCCGCTGCCGCGCGCCTACCAGTGGGCCGACGGCTCCGCCTACGTCAACCACGTCGAGCTGGTACGCAAGGCTCGCAGCGCGGCGATGCCTGACACCTTCTGGACCGATCCGCTGATGTACCAGGGCGGCTCGGACGATTTCCTCGGGCCGACGGACGATGCGATGTTCGCCTCCGAGGAGTGGGGCATCGATTTCGAGGCCGAGGTGGCCTGCGTCGTCGACGACGTGCCGATGGGCACCGATCCGGCCGCCGCGCTCGATCACATCCGGCTGCTCATGCTGGTCAACGACTGGAGCCTGCGCAACCTGATTCCGGCCGAGCTCGCCAAGGGATTCGGCTTCTTCCAGTCCAAGCCCGCCACCGCCTTCTCGCCGGTGGCGATCACGCCCGACGAGCTCGGCGACGCCTGGCGGGACGGCAAGGTGCACCTGCCGATCGAATGCTTCTGGAACGGCCACCAGGTGGGCCGGGCCAACGCCGGCGACGACATGGTGTTCGATTTCGGCAAGCTGGTGGCGCATGTCACGAAGACACGCAACGCGCGCGCCGGCTCGATCATCGGCTCCGGCACCGTCTCCAACAAGGACGCGAGCCTCGGCTATTCCTGCATCGCGGAGGTGCGCGCGCTGGAGATGATCGCCGACGGCAAGCCGAGCACGTCGTTCATGAAGTTCGGCGACCGCATCCGGATCGAGATGCGCGACGCCGCCGGCCAATCGATCTTCGGCGCGATCGAGCAGGAAGTGGTCGCGGCCGGCAAGGGCTGACGGCCCGACGGCCCCGGGAGCGCGCGATGGACACCATGGACTTCGTGAAGCGTGCCTGGGCCACCCTGGACCTGACCTCGCCGTTCACCCCGACCCTCAGCGTCGAGGAGCTCGACAAGCGCATCGCGGACCTGCGCGCGGTGGAGCAGTGGCTCGCCCTCAACCAGGGAATGCTGCGCAACACCATCCAGGGGCTCGAGATCCAGCGCGGCACCCTCGCCACCGTCAAGAGCCTCTCCGACTCCTTCGGCCGGCTCAGCTGGCCGCCGGGCGAGGAAGCCGCCGAGGCGCTGGCGCGCTTCGCCGCGGCGTCGGTCCGGCCGCCGCAGGCGCCGCAACCCGCTCAGCCGCCACCGGCGCCGGCGCCGTCC
>JAEWEW010000170.1 GCA_023389175.1 Pseudomonadota bacterium
TCGCGGCGAGGCAGGGGAGAGGTGCGGGTCGTCGATCGCCATCGGGCCTATCGTCGCACATCGCCGCCGGCCCGGGCGGCAGCCCCGGCTGGGCCCTCGGGCGGCAGGCGCGGCGGGGCCGTATGACAGAATGCCGCGATGCGGATCGCCGTGCTCTCGGATCTTCACCTCGAATTCGTCGACTTCGATCCGCCCGCCGAGCTGCATGCGGCCGACGTGGTGGTTCTCGCGGGCGACATCCACAACGGCGTGGCCGCGTTGCACTGGGCCCGCGACCGCTTTCCCGACCAGGCCATCGTGCAGGTCGCGGGCAACCACGAGTTCTTCGGCGACTGCTGGCACTCGCTCGTCGCGGAGATGCGCCGCGTCGCCCGTCGCCTCGACATACGCCTGCTGGAGAACGAGGCCGTGGTGTGCGAGGGCGTGCAGTTCCTCGGCGCGACGCTGTGGACCGACTACGAGCTGTTCACCGTCGCCTCGCGACCGCTGCAGATGCACCCGTCCGCCGCGATGGCGATGATGCAGCGGCGCATGCTCGATTATTCCCACATCCGCTGGCACGACCGGGGCGAGCGGCTGCTCACGCCGTCGGACACGGTCGCGATCCACCGGGCGAGCCGGGCCTGGCTGGCAGGCGAGCTCGCCCGGCCGTTCGCCGGGCCGCGGGTGGTGGTCACGCATCACCTGCCCAGCTGGCGGTCGGTGGCACCGCGCTTCATGCGCGCGCCGTCCAACGCCGCATTCGCAAGCGACCTGGATGCGCTCTTCGATCCGGTGACGCTCTGGATCCACGGCCATACCCATCATTCCTTCGACTACCTCGCCGGCCGCACCCGGGTCGTCGCCAACCCGCGCGGCTACCTGCTCGCGGATGGCGACTTCGAGAACCCCGGTTTCCGGCCGGACCTGATCGTCGATCTCGACGACCCGGCGGGGTTCGGCGACTGAGCTAACATGGGAGGCAGCCCAACGGGAGGCCTTCACGGGTTCAGAGTCAGGACGATGGCAACGGACAGCAAGTCGCCGATACCCACGCGGATCGTGGTTCACCAACGGTCGCGCCTGCTCGAGCTCGAGTTCGAGGACGGCAGCTCGCATCGGCTGAGCTTCGAGTTCCTGCGCGTGCATTCGCCGTCCGCGGAGGTCCGCGGTCACGGGCCGGGGCAGGAGGTGTTGCAGGTCGGCAAGCGCGATGTCGGCATCGATCGCATCGATCCGGTCGGCAACTATGCGATCCAGCCGCGCTTCAGCGACGGCCACGCCACCGGCATCTACTCCTGGGACTACCTGCATCGGCTGGTGCGGGACCATGACCGGCTGTGGCAGGACTACCTGCGGCGGCTCGAGGAGGCCGGCCAGAGCCGGGATCCGGCGCCTGCCGGAGGCGCCGGCGGTGGCGGGATCAGCGCCGTGGCCCTGTCGCGCAAGGGCAAGGGCGGGAGCTGAGCACCGTGCGGCCCACCCACTTCGGCTACCAGACGGTCGACGAACGCGAGAAGGCCCGCAAGGTCCGCGGCGTCTTCGATTCGGTGGCGTCGCGGTACGACCTGATGAACGATCTCATGTCCGGGGGGCTGCACCGCGTGTGGAAGCGGTTCACCGTCGGCCAGGCCGCATTGCGACCGGGGATGCGGGTGTTGGACCTCGCCACCGGCAGCGGCGACCTCGCGCGCGCGATGGCCCGGCGGCGGGGCGTGGAGGTCTGGATGACCGACATCAACGCGTCGATGCTTGCCATCGGCCGCGATCGCGCGCTCGACGACGGCCTGGTGCTGCCGGCGGTGCAGTGCGACGCCGAGCGGCTGCCGTTCGGCGACGAGAGCTTCGACCGGGTCACCGTCGCCTTCGGGCTGCGCAACATGACCCACAAGGATCGCGCGCTCGCGGAAATGCGGCGCGTGCTGCGGCCCGGCGGAATGGTGCTGGTGCTGGAGTTCTCCCGTGTGTGGAAGCCGCTCGCGCTGCCCTACGACGCCTTCTCGTTCGGCGTCCTGCCGCTCCTCGGAAAGCTGGTCGCGAACGACGCCGAGAGCTATCGCTACCTGGCCGAATCGATCCGCATGCATCCCGACCAGCGGGCCCTCGCCCGGATGATGGAGGCGGCCGGGTTCGGACGGGTGAGCCACTTCAACCTCGCCGCCGGCGTGGTCGCTCTGCACCAGGGCGTGAAGCTGTAATATCCGACGCCGCGTGCGGTTGCTCGCGGTAGCGGGGCCGCCTGACCTGATACTGAGCGTGTAGCCAAAGCTGACCGGACCGCCCGGCGGTCCTTTCCTGGAGACCCTCTGAGATGAAACGATTCCTGACCGTGCTGCTCGTTGCGCTGTTCAGCGCCGTGCTGCTTGCCCCGGAGGACGCCGACGCCCGGCGCCTCGGCGGCGGACGCAGCCTCGGCAAGCAGAGCGACCTGATGAAGCGCGATGCCACCCGGCCGCCGTCGCAGGCGAGCCAGCAGGCGGCCCGGCCGCCGGCCGGTGGTGCCGCGCCCGGGCGAAGCTGGATGGGCCCGATCGCCGGCATCGCGGCAGGGCTCGGGCTCGCGGCGCTCGCGTCCTGGATGGGCCTCGGCGAAGAGTTCGGCGTGATCCTGCTGATGGCGCTGGTTGCCATGGTGGTGCTGTTGCTGGTGCGTCGCTTCGCTGCCGCGCGCCGCGGTCAGGAGGGCGGCGCTGCCGGGCCACGGCCTTCGTTTGCCGGCGCGGGCGCCGGGCCACAGGCTGCCCGGCAGGCCACCACGGCCGATCCCTGGGCGCGCCGGGCGGGCAGCGGCGCATCCACCGCCCTGGCCGCGCCGGCGCAGGGCCAGGTCGCGAGCGACCCGATCCCCGGGGACTTCGACGTCGACCGCTTCATGCATGCCGCCAAGGTGTGCTTCGTACGGCTGCAGGCAGCCAACGACCAGAACCGCGCGGACGACCTGCGGGAGTTCACCTCGCCCGAGATGTTCGCGGAGTTGAGCCTCGAGATGAAGCAGCGCGGCGCGGTCGAGCAGTCGACCGACGTGGTCACGCTGGAGGGGCGGCTGCTGGGTGTGGAGCACATCGGCGAGGGCGGCTCGACCGAGCTCGCGAGCGTGCGCTTCGAAGGCATGCTGCGCGAATCGTCGGAGGACGCGGCCCAGCCCTTCACCGAGGTCTGGAACTTCACGCGCCCGACCGACCGCAGCAGCGGCTGGGTGCTTGCCGGCATCCAGCAGGTCGACTGAAAGCCGCCCGGCGGGCGACCGCGGCAGGCGCGCCCCCGGCCGCCTGAAGCGGGCGTCCGCCTCCCACGGGCGGAGGATGTCGCGCATCGCGACGGGAGGAAACCCGATGTTCCGCGTGCCGCTGCCGATGGCGCAGGTCGCGCTGTCGGCGATCAACCACGTGCTGCAGCAGCAGCCGGCATCGCGCGAGCGCATGCGTGGGCACGCCGGCCGCTGCATCCGCATCATCACCAGCCACCCGCTCGGCAGCCTGGAATCCGACGCGCTGATCGGCGCGGACGGGCTGCTGGTCGCCATGTCGCGCGGAACGCCGGACGTGGTGCTTCGCATCGCGCCTCGCCTCGACACGATGCTGCGTGTCCTCGACGCGGGCTCCTCGTCGCTGCGGTCCGATCTCGCGATCGAGGGTGACGCCGCGCTCGCGGCCACGGTGGGCGAGGTGGCCGAATCGCTGGAATGGGACTTCGAGGAAGACCTCAGCCGCGTGGTCGGCGACCCGGTGGCGCACCGGGTGGGGCTGGCGGTGCGGGGCCTGCGCGAGCGCTTCGGCAGCCTGCGCGAGCGCTCGAACGAGGCGGTGCACCGTGCCGCTTCCTCGCGTGGCGGGCCGCTGGTGTCGGGCGCGGATCTGGCCGGCCTCGCGGCCGAGATCGGCCGGATGTCGGAGCGCGTGAGCCGCCTGGAGACCCTGTCGGCGGCGCCTCGCCGCTGAGCGGGCGCGGATCGGGCCCCGCGGCTCTTGCGGCTCAGCCGATCCCGTCGAACGCCGCCTGCGTCGCGGCCCTGTCCATGCCGGCGAGCAGGCAGCACTGCAGCAGCACGCGTGCCTTGAGCGGCGCGATGCCGCCCGCGGCGATGAAGCCGAGGGCGTCGTCACGATCGGCCGGCTCGGGCTGGGCGTTGCGGATCACCGGGCCCTGGAAGACGCGGCTCGCGCGCACCACCAGGCAGCCATCGCGACTTGCCGCGGCGAGCGCCGCGCGCATCGCGTCCGGCATCGTGCCGTTGCCGGTGCCGGCGAGCACGATGCCGCGGGCGCCGCGGGAGACATGCCAGGCGACCACCGCCTCGTCGCAGTCGACGTGTTGCCAGACGATCGCGACCCGCGGCAACGCATCGGTAGGCTCGAGCGCGGCAAGGGCCTGCCGCGGCGCGGTCGCCGCATCGCTGTCCGCCGGCGCCGGAAGGCGCCAGCGCACCGCGCCCGAGACGAAGTCGCCGAGCGGCGCGGCATCGCGGGCGGCGAAGGCGTCGGTGCGCAAGGTGTGCACCTTGGTCGCATGCGCAGCGGCCAGGGCGACATCGTTGAAGGCGACCAGCACGCCGCGACCGCGCGCGCCGTCGTCGACGGCGAAGCTGCAGGCGGCAAGCAGGTTGGCAGGGCCGTCGGCGCTCGCGGCGGTGGCTGGCCGCATGGCGCCGGTGAGCACCACCGGCTTGCCGCGCGGCGTGACCAGGTCCAGGAAGAAGGCCGTCTCCTCCAGCGTGTCGGTGCCGTGCGCGATCACCACGCCGTCGATCGCCGTGTCCTTCACCGCGTCGCGCACCTTGCGCCAGATCAGCTGCCAGTGGCTCGCCCGCATGTGCTCGCTGCCGATCGAGAGCGGCTGCCGGGTGCGCAGCGCCGCGATGCGGTCGAGGCCGGGCACGCCATCGAGCAGGCGCCCGACCGGCATCGCGCCCGACCGGTAGCCGAGCGTCTGCGTCGGATCGGCGGCGGCGCCGGCGATCGTGCCGCCGGTGCCGAGGACCAGCAGCGTCTTCATTCCGACTCCGCTGCCTGCCGCAGCGGCAGCGTCGCGACCTTCATCGACGGATCCTCCCGGGAGTCCGAGATCTCGAATCCCATGCGGCGCACGAAGTTCAGCATGTGCAGGTTCTGCCCGTCGACATAGCCGGCCATGACCGCGAGGCCGACCGCGCGGGCATGCTCGATCAGCCGGGCGAGCAGCGCGCCGGCAAGGCCGCGGCCCTGCCAGTCGTCGCTGACCACCAGGGCGAACTCGCAGCGGGCTTCGTTCACTTCGCGCACGTAGCGTGCCACGCCGACGATTCGCGCTTCCGGCGCCCCATCCTGCGCGAGCGGCAGCGCGACCAGCGCCATGTCGCGGTCGTAGTCCACCTGCGTGAAGCGCGCCACCATCTCGGCGCTCAGCGTCTTGATCGGATGGAGGAAGCGCCAACGGCGGGCGGTCTGCGACAGGCCCTCGAAGAAGGCGAGCTCCATCGCGGCATCGTCCGGGCGGATCGGTCGCACCAGCACGCGGTCCCGCGACTTGCGCAGCGTGATCGTGTGCTCCAGCTCCGCCGGATACGGGTGGATCGCGAGATGCGAATAGCGCATGTCGAGCGGCGGGCGGCCAACGTCGAGGACGATACGGGCATCGAGCGCGATCACGCCCTCGGGATCGGCCAGCAGCGGATTGATGTCCATCCCGGCGATCTCCGGGAAGCGGCACACCAGCGACGAGACGGCGACCAGCACGTCCTCGATCGCCGCGACCGCGACTGCGGGCACGTGGCGGTAGCCGGCCGCCAGGCGGGCGATGCGCGTGCGCGCGATGAGGTCGCGCGCCAGCAGCGGGTTGAGCGGCGGCAGGGCGGTGGCCACGTCGGCCGTGGCCTCCACCGCGACGCCGCCGGCGCCAAAGGTGATCACCGGGCCGAATGCCGCATCCCTGCTTACGCCGACCAGCAGCTCCAGGGCGTGGCCGCGGCGGATCATCGGCTGCACCGCGAAGCCCTCGAGGCGCACCTTGGGCGCGGTGGAACGCAGGCGCTGCTGCATGGCGCTTGCCGCGCCGCGCAGCTCATGCCGGTCCCGGATGTCCAGGCGCACGCCGGCGACGTCGCTCTTGTGCACGATGTCCGGCGAAACCACCTTGAGCGCGACCGGATAGCCGATGCGGTCCGCGATCTTTGCCGATTCCTCGACCGTGCGCGCCACCTCGGTCCGCGGCACCGGAATGCCGCAGGCGGCAAGCAGCCGCTTGCTGCGGACCTCGTCGAGGCTGCCGCGGCCCGCGGCGATCGCACTGTCGATGATCCCGCGGATGGCTGCTTCGTCGAACCGATCGCGCAGCGGCGGTGGCGCCTCCAGCAGGTTGCGCTGGCTGCGCTGGTACTCCACCAGGATCGAGAACGCGCGCACCGCGGCGTCGGGCGTCTTGAAGACGCTGTGGCCTTCGCGGTTGAGCGCGTCGCAGCCGCGCTGGGCGTCGGCCTCGCCGACGAAGGCATACATCGCAGGCAGCGAAGGCGGCTGCGCCAGCAGCGCTGCCGCGATCGCCTCCGAAGGCGCCACCGGCATGCCGCAAAACACGCCGAGCAGCGCATCGGCGCCGGCATCCCGGGCCACGCGCGCCGCAGCCTGCCCGAGCAGCGCGGGCGCGGCTGCCGCGGTGGCGTTGACCGGATTGCCGCCGGACCAGCCGGCGGGCAGCATGGTCGCCAGCGCCGCGACCGTGTCGTCGGCGAGCGTGGCCAGCCCCACGCCGTAGGTGCGGCAGGCGTCGGCGGCAAGGGTGGCGAGGCCTCCGCCGTTGGTCACGACGGCGAGGCGCTCGCCGCGCACCCGTCGCCCGTTGGCCAGCCACTCCACCGCGCTGAACAACTCGCCGAAGCTGTCCACCGGGACCGCGCCGCAACGGCGCATCGCCGATTCGAAGGTGCTCCGGTCGCTCGCCACCACGTCGGAGTGGGTGAGCCGGGCGCGCGCGCCGACTTCGTTGCCGCCCGCCTTGAGCACCACCACCGGCTTGGTCCGCGCAAGCGCGCGAAGGCTGGTCAGCACCCGCCGCGCATCGCGCACGCCCTCCATGTAGACGACGACGCCGCGTGTGGCGGACTCGAAGGCGAGATAGTCGAGCACCGAATGCACGCTCACGTCGATGCCGGTCGAGGCGACGACGGAGAGCCCGACGCCCGAGCCTTCGGCGAAATCGAGCAGGGCGGCGCACACCGCGGAGGATTGCGAGACGATCGCGAGCGGCCCGGGCGAGACACGGGCAGTGCCGGCAGTGAGGTCGAGCCGCTCGCGCGGCCGCGCCAGGCCGAGCGATCCCGGGCCGAGGAGGCGCACGCCGGCAGCCCGCGCCGCCTGCCCGAGGCGGTCGCACCGGTCCGGCGGCGCCGGCGGGCCCACCACCAGCGCATGTCCGGTACCGAGGCGCGCCAGGGCGCCGATGCGCTGCTCCAGCGCCGCCTCGCCGCCGTCGAGCACCGCCAGGTCGGGCGCGGCGTCGAGCGACTCGATGGCAGCGAGGGTGGGGCGGCCGAGCACCTCGTCGCGGTGCGGATCGACCACGTCGATTCGTCCCGGGTATCCGCCCTCGAGCAGCTTGCGCAGGATGACCTGAAGCGGCGCGGTGGATTCGCCGCAGTCGCCCACCAGCGCGACCGACCGCGGGGCGAACATCCGCTCGAGGCGATGGGGTGGGGCATCACCGGGCGCGATCGGACCGGCGCCGGCGATGGCGGGATGGGCGCTCACCGGCGCAGGTTACCCGAGAACGCGACTTCAGGCACCTTTCGCTATGGGAACCCGCGTCACTGTTATGATATTTCAATGGCGACTCATGAGATCCTCGCACTGGATATCGCGGG
>JAEWEW010000221.1 GCA_023389175.1 Pseudomonadota bacterium
GAGCTCATGGCGAAGGACCGTGACGCTCGCGCCCGCTCGGGCCGGAGACACGAGTACGACGAAACGAGGACGGAACCGAGTGCTTGCATACCGCTGAGAGAAGGCAAGTTGCCCGGGACGGCGCAAGTCCCCCTGCGCTGGACCAGCCGCACGGCGTCGAGGCTGGCGTTGCGATACCGCGCGGCGCGCCTGCCAGCGGCAAGGCCAGTGGATCGGATGGCAGCGAACCGAGCGCCATACTGGCCGCAACCCAGCCGACTCCTGTTGTTGCCCCGTCAAAGTGGGACCGCGGTGCCGCCGAAAGTGCACCAGTAGCGGTACAGCGGCGTGGTCAGTCCCGGCAGGCGTTGAAGCGTGCCGGTCGCATCCTGAGTATGGCAGGAGGCGCAGGTCGCTGGCTGGTCATTGTAGGAACTGTGCGGCGTCCCGTCGGCGCTCGTAGTGGTCGTGAGTGAAGCGCCTTGCGGCGTCGTCTTGAGCGCAACGCAGGAGAACAGGCCGATCTGGTGGCTTGACGTGGCGCTGAAATCGCCCTCTTGCCCCGCGGCGTCCACCAGCCGCGCCCGGTAAGCGACCGCGATGGGATTGGAATTGGGCACGACGTCGCTGCCCACGGAGAGTTGGGCACCGGAATTATGCGGGCGCGAAAGCGTAGCTGATCCGTTTGCCGCGACCGGCTCGAGCGGGCCGAGCCGAGTGAATTGGCCGCCATTGACCGATACCTGAAGCTCAACCTGATCCCCTGCCGAGGCGCCGCTGACGTTGACACGGATCTCGGGCGAGGCGTCCGAGATGCCCTTGCCGGAGAGGCGTTGCCCAACCGCCGCCGTGATCTTGCCGCCGGGGGTGCTGGCGAACACGGCGATCGACGGCACGGCGCTCGGACGCGTCGTGTCGATCGTCAACGAAGCGGCGGTGCCGGCGTTGCTGGCGCCGCTCGGTCCAATGGCCTGCGCGGACCAAGTGTACCTGACGCCATTGCTCAAGCCGGATTCCGTGTAGGTCCAGGTGGTGCCACCTGCGCCGATGTTCCCAGCGGGAATCTCGATCGCCACGGTGGTCGCTCCCGGCCCGGTCCGAGTCAAGCGAACCGACTCACCGGGACTGAGCGGAGCACTGATCGTCCCTGCGATCGTGGGCGCGGGATCGTTGCTGGTGAGACCGGTCACATTTCCGGTCACCGGCGTCACGTCGTCGGTAATGGATAGGATGTTCACGGTTTTCGCGGGCCCCTGATTGGAGACCTGGACCAGGTAGGCCGGGCTCGGCGTGCCGGGGCTTGCGTCCCGGCGGTCGACTCGTGCGGTAAAGGTGTAAGTCGAGCCATAGGACAGCGCTGCCGAGGCGAACTGCCAAGAGGTCGCTCCCGCGCCCGCGGTGGCCGCGCCGACGCGGTTGCCGTTGCGCAGCACGCTGACCGTTTCGCCGGCGACTAGCGGGGCGCTGAGCGTCCCCGACAGCGTCGGCGTCGTATCGTTGGTTACCCCCCCGTTGGCGACGACACCGGTCCCGGGTTCCATGTCATCCAAGACCTGCGTGATTGTCGGGACCGTGGTACTCGGAGGAGCGAGGGGCGTGATATCCGGCGAGCAGGCCAGGGGCGCCGCCACGACGCTGTTGTGGCAGGAGGCGCACGAAGCGTTGGCCTGGTTGCGGGGATGGCCGACGGGCAGGGCGCATTGGCCGGTCTGCGGGGTGGCCTCGGTTGGATCGGGCGGAGGATCGAGCCGAGGGGGCACGCATTGCAGCGGCCCCAGGGCGCGGCCGCTCGACAGGGCAGCCTCGTTGTGGCAGTTCTGGCACTGGCTCTCGGAGGTCAGCAGCGACAGGATGACGCTCGGAATCAAGCACTCGGGTCCGGTGGTCGGCAGCGGCGGCAGCGTCTTCGGGCGCACTACGTGGCATGAGGCGCAATCCTCACGTGGCGCTTGTCCCTGTGGACGCCGCTGCGCGAGCGGAGCGGCTGGATCGTACTGCTCGGCCACCCGGCCGCGAATTTTCCAAAGCCGGCCTTCGTAGTCGATTCCCATCGCAGTAAGTCGGTCGGAGGGACGTTGGCCGTATCCGAGGAAGCCACCGGGCATGAGGTCGCGGATCGGTGGAAGGTTGAGCACCCGGGCGGGCTCCAGGTCCCAAAGCACCTTGCCGGCCGTGATGTCGAAGTGCACGCCCCAGGTGTAGACCGCGCCGTCCAGGTCCGCCCCGCTGGCGTCGTTGCCGGCCAACAGCACCGCGAACAGCCCCTGCTCCGTCAACACCTTGCGCACGCCGCCGCTGGTCGCAGGGATGCCGTCGATTCTGGTCGCCACGACGTTGCCGGGCCCCACGCCGGTCGGCCCGTCGACGATGCGGGCCTGCGCTGAAAAGGAACCCCAGGTCCAGACCGAGCCGTCAGTCGTCAGCGCGATTGCATCGTTGTCGCGCGCCGACATCTGCACCACCCCGGCGAGCGGACCGGAAGTCGTCATCACCGGCGCGGGCATGTTGCGTTCGCCGGCGGCCGTCCCGTCTCCAAGCGTACCGAAGCCCCAACCGCTTCCCCAGGAATGCACCGAGCCGTCTTCCAGCAAGACGAAGGAAGCCTGGTTGGCAGCGGCGATGGATAGTGCGCCGGAAGGCAGGCCGACGCGTAGCGGATGCGGCGAGCGCACCAACCCCGAGGGCCCGATGCCCTGGCCTAGTTGGCCATAGCTATTGTCGCCCCAGGCCAGCACGGATCCGTCCGCCAGGCGCGCGACCGTGTGGCCGATCCCGCCCGCGACGTGGGTCAGGACGCCCGGCAGCCCGATGGCCGCTGGGCCCCCGGGTCCGGTGCCCTGCTCGGTTCCGTCACCCAATTCGCCGTTGGTGTTGTCGCCGACCGCGATCACCGACCCGCGCGAGTCGGCGGCATCGGTCTTGATGAACAGCGAGCCGCTGCCCATGTTGGCGTAGAGCATGAAGCCGCGTCGGGTCGCATCGACATAGGTGGTGCGCTGTCCGGGGGGGCGCGTGCCGGCGGGTGCCTCGGTCGCGACCGCGATAGTGGATGTTTCGCCGTCGGGCTCCAGCGTCGCGTCGAAGTAGTAGCTGTCGTAGCGGGTGTTGCCGAACGCAGTGACTGCGGGGAGCAGGCTGACCGCGTCGGTTTGGCCGTAGCGGGTAGTCTGCTGGGCCAGCGCCGCGGAAAGCTCCGAGGTCAGGGTGTGCGGATCATACGTGCGCTGCGTGGCTGCAGCGGCCGGGGCCCCACCGTGGAATCCGTCCAGCCGTCCGTCGCGCAGGTCACGGGCCAGCTGGTCGATCGCCAGCAAGGTCGGCGCCGTCGCGTCCGTGTTGTACATCGCGGCCTGCTTCGAGAAGGCGATGTTGGCAAGGCCGTAGCGTCCTCGCGGAGTCGCAGCGATCACGCTCGCCGGCGTGTCGTCGTTGACGATGAAGGGCAGTCGCGTGATGTCGTCCACCCGTAGCGACTCGGGAAGCTGCCGGTTGAGAATGCCGGTGACGTGGCCATTGGCAGCCTGGATGGCCGTCGTTCCGGGCAGTACCGCCTTGGGCATCGCGTTCACGAAGTCGCTGCCATGAAAAGTCCCGCTCGGCCGCGGAGCGCTGCAGACCTCGCTCGGCCCCGTTCCCGCCTGGCATTCCAATGCCAACTGATAGGCGGCCTCGGTAAAGGGGGTCACACCGATGTTCCGCGTGATTGCCGGGATGATCGCGCGAAGAACGCGGCCGGGTTCGAAGGGCACACGGGTGTTCTTACCCTCCTCGAAGTAGGTGGCGCCAGGCTGGCCGTGGATTTCGACGAGCAGCGGTCCTTGATAGGTTCGTCCAGGGCGGATGGTTACCATGCCACGGATGTTGTCCGTCGGCGCGCTCCCGACCTGTGATCCATCCGGAAAGTACACGACGACAAGAGCGTCACGGAACTGGCCCAGCGAGCCACCCGCACCAACGCCACCGCCGCCATCCGCACCGCCGCCGATCCCGCCGCTGCCATCCCCCAGGTTCTGCCACTCCAGATCGCCGCTGAAGCCAGAAATCACGCATGGCTCGCAGGGCCCAGAGCCTCCGCCGCAGCCGGAGAGCAGCATAAGGAGTGCCGCAAGCGTCAGAGGGGCGGTCCATTTCAAGCGGGGGTCCATGCATCTCGCTCCAAGTGGGAC
>JAEWEW010000241.1 GCA_023389175.1 Pseudomonadota bacterium
CTGAAGCGACCGACGGAAAGGGCGTCGACGTCCTGATCGACAGCGTCGGTGGCAACGCGCTGCAGAAGAACCTGGAGTCGATGGCGATCAAGGGCCGGATGGTCAGCGTCGGTCGCCTCGCTTCCAACGTCGGCGCCATCGACCTCGACCTGCTCGCACTGCGGCGGGTGAGCCTGATCGGCGTCACCTTCCGGACCCGCAGCAAGGAAGAGCGCATCGCGTGCGTGCAGCGCTGCGCGGCGGACCTGCTCGAGGCGCTAGCCGACGGCCGCCTGCAGCCGGTAGTGCAGCGCAGCTTCCCCCTCGAGGACATCGCCGCCGCCCATGAATACATGGAGCGGGACGAGCACGTCGGCAAGATCGTGATCGAGATCGGCTAGCCGGAACGGCCGTCGCCGGCCTCAGGCGGGTGCGCCGCGGCCGCGCGGCTTTCCTGGTCAGTAGGCGGAGCGTCCCCCGTCGGCGGCAATCGCGGCGCCGGTGATCATCCGCGATTCGTTCGAGGCGAGGAAGAGCGCAATCGCCGCCACGTCCCCGGGCTCGCCCATCCAGAACGGATAGGTCTTCAACTGCTCGGTCACGTTCTGCCGGTCGGGCGCGCTGCCCGGCTTGCCCGGCATGCCATAGACCCGGCGCACGCGCTCGGTGTTGATCCGGCCGGCGCAGATGCAGTTCACGCGGACATTCTGCAGCGCGTAAGTGCCCGCCAGCGTCCGGGTGAGCGAGATGATGGCGCCCTTTGCCGCGGTGTAGATGTGGGCCGGATTGGAACCGCGCAGCCCGGCACCCGAGGACATGTTGACGACCGAGCCGCCGCCCGCCGCGATGATCCTCGGGATCACGTGCCGGCACGCCAGCATGGTGCCCTTCACGTCCAGGACCATGGTGCGGTCCCAGACCGCCATGTCGACCTCGGTGATCGGCGAATCGTCGGGCAGGGAGCCGCCTGCCGAGCACAACAGGGCATCGATCCTGCCGAACTTCGCGACGCCCGCATCCGCCGCCGCCCGGACACTGTCCTCGTCCCTCACGTCGGTGCGCACGAAGATCGCCTCGCCACCGTTGGCCACGACGGCGTCCGCGGCCTTCTGGCCCGTGTTCTCGTCGAGGTCGGCGATGATGATCCTCGCGCCCTCGCGGGAGAACTGCAGTGCCGACTCGGCGCCGATGCCCGCGCCGCCGCCCGTGATGAAGGCCACCCTTCCTTCCATTCGATTCATATGCCCCCCTGCGACTCCTGTATCGTCGCCTTCTCGTCCAGCGCGGGATCATATCCCGAATCCCGTTGGTCCCCGATCGCCGTCGGCGCGAGGAATGCCCGCATGTCCGTCACGGTGTCCACTGACGCGATCCGGGCCGCGAGCCGCCGAGCCGCATCCTGCCGGATCGGCCGGACCCCGGTGCCGAGGCACGCGAGCGCCTTCGCGTGCAACTCCGGTTCCGGCATCGGGTTCGAAGGGGTTCCGCAAAGCTGTGTCGCAGTCGCCTCCAGCGTCGTGCCGGAAGCGGTGCGCACGCGTACCGTCGCCGGGACGTACTTGCCCGTCTGCGTGCCATCGATCTCGATCACTACGCGTGAAGCAAGCTCGCACACCTCGGGATCCTTCGCTGCAGCGGGCATGATGTCCTCGAGCGCGAAGCGGCCTCTCAGCAACACGCTCGCGACCGAGTACTGCACGCTGAACTGGGCCGACACCTGTGGATTGTCTCCCGGGGCATAGGGAGCCCCCACGAGCCGTGCCATGAACGGCGTGATCCGCACGGCGACTTCGCGGACATCCGCGGCGCACAGTCCGTGGCGGTGCACGAGATCGATCGCGGCCTGGATCGCGGCGTGGTTGCAGTAGCAGCTCGCGTACTTCTTCATCGTAAGCGCGGTGAAGTGGAACTCCCGGCCGAGGCCTTCGAGGGCAACGGCCGCGTCGATCTCGCCATACAGCGCGCAGAAGCCGGCCGCGCCCTCGAACATCTGCGCCGGCGCCGTGACGCCGCACGCCGCAAGCAGCGCTGCATCCACACCGTCGCGTGAGGCGAACGCGGTCTGCAGGCGCTTGCTCAGGCTGCGCTCGGCCAGCGATTGCTGCGTTCCCGCCGCGCGAGAGAGCGCCACCCCCATGGCATGGCATGCGGGCGCCGCGTCCAGCCTGAGCGCCCGCGAGGCGCCGGCGGCGGCGCCGAACACACCGAGAACGGACGAATAGAACCATCCCGGTCGAGCACGGACCGCCAGCGAGAGCCGCACAAGTATCTCGCTTCCCGCCGCATACGCAGCAAGGAACTCGCGGCCCGACAGGCGTTCGCGCTCCGCCAGCGCCAGTACCGCGGGAATCACCACGCCGTCGGAATGCGCGCCTGCCAGGTCGTGAACGCTGTCGAAGTCGAGCGCCGCCGCCATGGAGCCATTGAGGAACGCGGCTTGGGTGGCAGGCAGGCTTCCTCCGAACGCCCAGACTCGGCTCTCTCCTGCACCCCCTTGCGCCTGCACGAGGGCGTGCATCTCGGCCATGCCCTCGGCCCCCGAGCCGGCCCAGCCCACCGACAAGGTGTCGAGCAGCAATGCCTTCGCCTTCGCCACCACCGTTGGCGGCAGGTCCTCGTAGCGAAGCCGGGCCGCCCACTCGGCCAGGCGCGGGCCCAGCCAGGCCGTTCCCTCAGGCATCAGTCCGCCTTGAGCGAGAAGTCCTTGACGAGCTTGGTGTACTTCGCCACGTCGCGGCTGATGATCCGCTGGAACTCCTCCGGCGTGCTGGACGACGGATCCGAGCCGCCTTCGATCATCTTCTTCTGGATTTCCGGCATGGCGACGATCTCCACCAGCGCCTTGTTGAGCTTCGTCACGATGGCAGCCGGCGTGCCGCCGGGGGCGAGGATTCCGTACCAGCTGGTCAGCTCGTATCCCGGCACGCCCGCCTCCGCGATCGTCGGCACGTCGGGAAGCGAAAGCGCCCGCTTGCTGCCGGTCACGCCCAGGGCGCGGAGCTTTCCGCTCTTCACGTGCGCGATCAGCCCGGTCACCGTCGAGGCGTACATGTCGATCTGGCCGCCCAGCAGATCGACGATGGCAGGCGCGTCCCCCTTGTAGGGCACGTTCACCATGTCGATGCCGGTCATCGCCTTCAGCGATTCGATGGTCATCAACGGGGTCCCGATGCCCGACGAGCCGTAGTTCAGCTTGCCGGGATTCTTCCGGGCGTGCTCGATCAACTCCTTCACGCTCTTGACCGGAAGGCTGGGCCGGACCGTCAGCAGGTTCTGGGAGGACACCAGAGTGGAAACCGGTGCGAAGTCCTTCTCGGGATCGAACGGAGCCTTGCCGAAGGCCCTGACGATCGTCATGTTCGCGGTTCCCATCAGGAGGGTGTATCCGTCCGGCTCGGCCTTGGCGACATAGTCGAAGCCGATGACGCCGGAGGCGCCGGCCCGGTTCTCCACCACCACGTTCGTCCCCAGCACCGTGGTCAGCTTCTCCCCGACCTGGCGGGCGAGGATATCGGTGGCGCCTCCCGGGGGATACGGGACGATGATGCGGACCGGCCGGTCGGGATAGGAGCCTTGCGCGGCCGCCGGCAATGCGGCCAGCGGGGAGACCATCAAGGCAAGGACCACGTTCGCGAGTCGCATGGGATGCTCCTTTGGGGTCGAGTGAAACGGCACGGATGAAGACCGGGGCCAACAAGCTGACTGCATGACGCTGCGCGCCGGCGGGCGGGGATCATGGGCCGGCGAACTCCTTGTCGCGCAGGAGTCGCCGCGACACCTTTCCGGAGGCGGTCCGCGGCAGGGCCGCGACGAACTCGAGGCGCCGCGGATACTTGTACGGGGCGACCATGCGCTTGACATGCTCCTGCAGCACGACCGCCAGCGACTCGTCGGGCCGCCAGCCGGGCGTCGGTACGACGTAGGCCTTGACCACTTCGCCCCGCATCGGATCCGGGGAAGCCACGACGGCGCATTCGGCGACCGCCGGGTGGGTGGCAAGCGCGTTCTCCACTTCCGTCGGGCCGATGCGATACCCGGAGGAGCTGATGATATCGTCCGAACGGCCGACGAAATGCAGCTCGCCATCCTCGTCCCGGAAGCCGCGATCCCCGCTGAGGTGCCAGCCGCCGACGCTCGGTGCCGCGACGATCTCCCCGTCCACCCAGTACCCCAGGAGCAGGCCGGGGTCCGAGCCCGCGAAGACGATGTCGCCCTCCACGAGCGACGCGGTCTCGCGACCCGCTTCGTCCACCACCGTGACGTGGTTTCCGGCCATCGGGCGTCCGATGCTGCCGTTGACGACCGGACGCTTGGGGTCGGTCAGGGTCGCCGTCGGCGTCTCGGTCTGACCGTAGCCGACGACGAGCGGCGCGCCGCAGAACGCCTGCCAGCGGTCGGCCAGCTCCGCCGTCATGACCTCGCCGGCGGAAAGAGTCCAGCGCAGACGCGGCAGTCGCCGAGGTTCCGACTGGGCCATCATCTGCCGGAGCTCGCTCGCGACGGCGGCGAAGATGCTGACGCCATAGCGATCGAGAATCGCGAGCCGGTCGCGGGCGGCGGGCGGGCCGTCGACGACGAGCGCGGCGGCGCCATGGGTCCACGGGCCGAAGAGCAGGCAGCTGCCGGCCCTCGTCCAGCCGGTGTCGCTGGTCGTCCAGACCAGGTCTCCCGGTGCCAGCCCGAGTTGCCGCCACGGTTGCCATCCGCGGACAAAGACGCCGCGGGCGGCGTGCACCACCGCCTTCGGCATCCCCGATGAGCCGGAGGTGAAGTACATCAGCGCCGGCGTGTCCGCCGGCATGTCGGCAAACGGCGGAGCCTCGGCGGGCCGCTCAATGATCGCCTCGAGATCTTGCCAGCGTGGGCCGCCGCCGATCGCCGCGCGGAACTCGAGGTTCTCCTCGATATCCGAGAACCGATCCAGCAGCCCGGGGGCGGTGATCGCGCCACGCGCGCTGCAACGCGCGGCGCGATAGGCAAGCTCGGCAGCACTCACCTGCGTCACGCAGGGAACCGGGATGATTCCGGTGTGCAGGCAGGCGGCCATGGCCACCTGCCACAGCGGTACCCGGGGCATGAAGAGCAGGACGCGGTCACCCTGGACCAGGCCCGCGTGCAGCATCGCAGCTGCGAGCCGTCCGCTTGCCCGGTCGACCTCCGCATAGCTCCAGGGCCGCTCGCTGCCGTCCCGCTCGACGGCGAGCATGGCCAGGGCTTCGGGCGTCTCGGTGGCGCGCCGGCGCAGGATGTCGGCGGCGAAGTTGAAGCGCGCCGGCGTCCTTGGGACGTCGTCGGCGACTCGTGGCCCGGTCGGTCGGGAGCCCGCAGCGAGATCGTCCGGAAGCTTCATTCCCATGGTGCGAAGGTGGCCGGCTGCTATGATAGGAGCATGTTCCACTTCCTGGAACACTTTTCGGAGGGCGTCCATGCGGACGGATGGACAGCGGTGCCGGCATTCCCGCCGACGGCGGCCGCCCGGCCGATCGAGAGGAGACAACGCGTGAGCCGCGCCTTGCTGGCAGGCTTGGACAGCGCCTCCATGCACTTCGAGGATTTCGAGGTGGGCGACACCTACGTCTCCCCTGCCCGCACGGTCACCGAGGCCGACGTGGTGAACTTCGCCGGCCTGTCCGGCGACTACCATGCGCTTCACATGGACGAGACCTATGCGAGCACCACCCCCTACGGACGGCGCATCGCGCACGGGATGCTGATCGTCGCCATGTCGTCGGGGCTGGTTTCGCGGCTGCCGGTGATGCGCCTGCTGGAGCGGACGACGATCGGCCTCGCCGGGGTCGAATGCCGGTTCGTGAAGCCTACTTTCATTGGAGACACCGTCCACGTGTCGGTCTCGATCGACTCGAAGACGCCCGGACGCAAGCCGGGCCGCGGCACCCTCGCAATGCGCCGCACGGTGCTCAATCAGCAGGGGGAGCCGGTCGTCGAAGGCGTCTGGAAGCTGGTCGTGCGCACCCGCTCCAGCTCGTCCTGAGGCGCGCCATGCCCGGCTACCGGATCGGCGGCGCGCGTGAGTGGATGCGGTCGAACCTGAGACGCTACGTCACCGCGCTCTACACGCCGTTCCTGCCCGATGGAGAGATCGACGAGGAAGGACTCGCCCGCAACGTCGACGTGACGCTGGCGCTCCCGGGGGTCGGCGGCCTCTCCGTTCACTCCGTGCACCAGGAGTTCTGGACGCTGACCGATGCCGAGCGCAAGCGGGTCACCGAGATCGTCCTGGAGACCGTCAACGGCCGCTGTCCGGTCGTGGTCGGCGTCTCGGACACCTGCGCCCGCAACGTGGTGGATCTCGCCCGGCACGCGAGCGCGACCGGCGCCGATGCCGTCATGGTCTGGCCGCCGTACTATGGCGTGAAGACGGCACCCGGGCTGCGCGACTTCTACGAGTACGTCGCCGCTCGCACCGACATCGGGATGTTCGTCTACAGCACCACCCTTTCGGAGCTGGGTTTCTACCTGACGCCGGACCTGGTTGCATCGCTGCTTGACATCGAGAACATCTGCGGCGTTCACAGCTCCACCATGAACTTCGCGTCGTACGCGGCGATGATGGAGCGAGTGGGAGCGCACCTGCCGGTGGCGACTTCCCTGGAAGAGTATTTTCTTTTCGGTAAGCTCTCCTTCGCAGAGCGAGCTCCTGATTTCCTCATCGGGTCCTCTCGTCCGCTGCTGGTACAGAACCACCGCCATCCGCGCTGCGGACGTTTCATCGAGGCGGTGCTGTCCGGTGACCATGCGGATGCGGCGATCGTGCTTCGGGAGATCGTGGCGATCGCGGACAGGCTGCAAAGCCGCTACTTCGCCCAGGGATTCCATCATGTGGCGCTCTTCAAGGAGCTCGCCCGGCAGCAGGGTCTTGTCGGTGGCGGAGTCAGGCCGCCGGCGAGCGCCGCATCCCGCGCGGAGCTGGAAGAATGCCTCGCGATCATGCGCGCGGCCGGCCTCGCCGACTGATCGCCGTCAGGCTTCGAACCCTGGAGGGGGGCGGTAGCCCCGGCATCGCGCGCCAAGAGCACCGGCGATTGCGATGGTGGTGAGGTCGCCGTACTGCGGGCCGATGATCTGCACCCCGATGGGCAAGCCTTCCCGGCTTTCGCCCGCCGGTGCCACCGTCGAAGGGAGGAGCACGGCGCCGGAATAGCCCGCCCAGAAGAGTTGGGTGGTCGACGGCTGCGGCTTGCCGTTCACGTCGATCATCCGCTCCCAGCGTTCCCCGTCCTGGTCGTGGACGAATGCGGCCGATGCCGCCGCCGGGCAGATCAGGACGTCCCATTCCTTGAAGAAGGAAGCCCAGGCGAGGCGCATGCGATGGCGGCGTTCGTTCCATCGGAGCCAGTCACGATGCAGCATGGTCGCGCCGCGCACCAGCCAGGCCTCGTAGCCGTGGCGGTCCGGCGACAGGGCCTGCCGCTTCGCCAGCATGCGGTCGATCTGCGTATCGTCGAGGCGCCCCGAGGTGGCGGCCCGCAGCAGCAGGATATAGGCCTCGTGGGCCTCTTCCGGATCGATGGCCGGTCGCGCGCCGCGGTCGACCGTCGCGCCTTCACGGTGAAGAAG
>JAEWEW010000327.1 GCA_023389175.1 Pseudomonadota bacterium
TCTTCTACGGCGGCTTCACCGAGGAGGTGATGATGCGCTGGGGCGTGATGGGGCTGGTGGTCTGGCTCGCACTGCGACTGACGGGACAGCGGGACCGGTCGCCGGCGCCGGGCCTGCCGCCGCCTCCGCCCGGGCCCGCGGTAGCGTGGGTCGGGATCCTGGTCGCCGCGCTGCTGTTCGGCGCGGGACACCTGCCCGCGGTCGCGATGCTGTCGGAGCTGACCCCGCTGCTCGTCCTGCGCACGGTCGGCCTCAACATGATCGGCGGCATCGTCTACGGATGGCTGTACTGGCGGCGGAACCTGGAGAGCGCGATCGCGGCCCATGCCGCGACGCATGTCGGCTTCGCGATCGTGCGATGGCTCGGAATCTAGCCTCCAGGCCGGCCGCGTTGCGGTTGTTCCTGGCGCTCTGGCCGGATGCCGCCGTGCGCCGGCGGGTCGCGGCGCATGCCGATGCCTGGGCGCTGCCGGCGGGACGCGGCCGCATGTCGCCGGACGACTGGCATGTGACGCTGCACTTCCTCGGAAGTGTCGCCGCCGATCGCATCCCCGCGGTGGCCGAGGCGCTGGAGGTCCGGTGCGAGCCGTTCGAGCTAGTGCTGGACCAGCCGCGCCTGTGGCCGGGCGGGCTCGCGGTGGTGGAAGCCGCCGTGGTTCCGGCGCCGCTCGAAGCGCTGCATGCGGCGCTCGCGCAGTCGCTGGTCCGCCTTGATCTTCCGGTGGAGCAACGGCGATTCCGGCCGCATGTCACGCTGGCCCGCCATGCAGCCGGCGCGGTGCCGCCGAAGCAGACGGTGCCGATCGTCTGGCCGGCCAGGGGCTATGGGCTGGGAGTGTCGACCGGCCGACCCGAGCAGCGCTATGCGGTGCTTCGCGAATATCCGGCGGTCCGCCGGAAGCCGCCGGCAGGGACCGCCGGCCGCAGCCGCTAGCCGGCGTCTAGCGCGCGTCCTGTCCGCTCGGCCAGCGCACCGGCGCCGCGGCCGGCGCCATGGCGGCCTCCCACCATCGCTGCGCGGTGGGACCATCGAGCGCGAGCGTCGCGCAGCGCAGGAACTTCGCGCGCAGGCTGGCGTCATCGATCGGCCGGCTGGCATGCCCGAGCGCGCGGCGCACCGGTTCGGCCTCGAGCGCGCGGCCGTCGCGAAACCGCACCGTCAGGCGGTCTGCCGGTGAGAAGAGCGGCTCCTCGGCATCCTGCTCGTGGGTCGTCAGCACCACCACCTTGCGCAGCAGTCCCTGGACCTGCGGCTCGGTCACCTGCTCCTCGGTGAAGTCCTGCAGGTCCACGTGGCCGCGAGCCAGGGCGCAGGCCACCGTGTATTCGGCGCTGAACTTGGCGTCGAGCGGCGTGTCCGGCCGGCTCGACCGCAGCATCGCCGCCTGCAGGCGTCCGATCGTGACCGTGACCAGGTCGATCTCCTCGATGCGGCCGGCCAGCCCTGGTTGCAGCGACAAGGCGGCGTCGATGATCCGGTGGGTGGCATAGCAGGCCGGGTAGCGCTTGATGTTGAGGCCCTGGCGCGCGATCTGCCAGGGTGAGCCGGCGGCGCAAGGCGCTGCGAGATCCACCCTGCCGGCAGGCGACAGCGCCGCGAGGAAGCCACGGGGGCTCTCCAGCGCGTCGGACGACGCGTCGACGCCGCCTTCGGCGAGCCCGGCTGCGACGATGCCGTTGCGCGCGGCCAGGCCGACCTGCAGCGGCTTGGTCATCGAGCCGAAGTTCGCCACCAGGCCCGCCGACATGGAGGCGGCGATGCCGAGCGCATGCGCCGCCTGCATCGGGGACAGTCCCCGCAGCCGCGCCGCCGCGGCCGCGCAGCCGACCGTGCCGAAGACCGCCGTAGGGTGCCAGCCCTTGCCATGGTGCTTGTCCTGGTCACGCCGCAGCAGCTCCGCCCACGTCTCGTAGCCGGCGACATAGGCAGTGACCGCATCCGCCCAGGAGCGGCCGAGCCGCTCGGCTTCGGCGACCACCACCGGGCCCAGCACCACGCTCGGGTGGCCGTCCAGGCCGGTGTCGTCGAAGTCGAGCGCATGGGCCGCCACCGCGTTGGCGAATGCGGCATCCGCCGCAGGCGCGACGCGCCCGTCGATCCAGAGGCGGGCCTCGCCGCCGGGCGCGGGTTGGACCAGCGCCATGACGCGCGCCACCACCGGCTCGCGCGCGCCGGCGAAGGCGACGCCCACGCAGTCGGCGATGCCGCGCCGCACGGTCGCGGAGGCGGTCTCGGGCCAGGCGTCGGCCTGCAGCGAGGCGACGAAGCGGCCGAGCTCCGCGGTGAGACCCATGCCGATGTCCGCCGGGTCGCCTAGTACGAGCGCGGCAGGCCGAGCACATGCTCGGCGAGGTAGGACAGGATGAGGTTGGTGGAGATCGGGGCCGTGCGCTGCACCCGCGCCTCGCGCCACTTGCGCTCCACGTCGTACTCGCGCGCGTAGGCGAAGCCGCCGTGGGTCTGCATGCAGGCCTCGCCTGCTTCCCAGGCCGCTTCCGCCGTGAGCAGCTTCGACAGGTTGGCCTGCTCGCCGCAAGGCTGGCCGGCCTCGAACATCGCCGCCGCCTTGCGCAGCATGAGCTCCGCCGCCTCGGTCTGCGCATAGGCCTTCGCGATCGGGAACTGGATGCCCTGGTTCTGGCCGATCGGGCGATCGAACACCACGCGCTCGTTGGCGTAGCGTACCGCGGTGCGGATGAACCACTTCGCGTCCCCGAGCGATTCGTGCGAGACCAGGATGCGCTCCGCGTTCATGCCGTCGAGGATGCAGCGCAGTCCCTTGCCCTCCGGACCCACCAGGCTGTCGGCGGGGATGCGCAGGTTGTCGAAGAACACTTCGGTCGTGTTGTGGTTGATCATGGCCTTGATCGGCCGGATGGTCATCCCGTTGCCGATGGCCTTGCGCATGTCGACCAGGAAGACGGATAGGCCGTCGGTGCGCTTGGCCACCTGGTCGAGCGGCGTGGTGCGCGCGAGCAGCAGCATCAGGTCCGAGTACAGCGCGCGCGAGGTCCAGATCTTCTGGCCGTTGATGACGTACTCGTCGCCGTCGCGCTCCGCCCGTGTCTTGAGCCGCGTGGTGTCGGTGCCGGTGGTCGGCTCGGTCACGCCGAAGGCCTGGAGGCGCAACTCTCCCGAGGCGATCTTCGGCAGGTAGCGGTCCTTTTGTGCCGGGCTGCCGTGGCGCAGCACCGTGCCCATGGTGTACATCTGCGCGTGGGTCGCGCCGGCGTTGCCGCCGCTCGCATGGATCTCCTCCAGGATGACGCCGGCCGCGCGCAGCGGAAGGCCGGCGCCGCCGTACTGCTCGGGAATCAGCGCAGCGAGAAAGCCCGCCTCGGTCATCGCCTTGACGAAGTCGCTCGGGTAGGCCTCTTCCTCGTCGAGCGCCCGCCAGTAGGCGCCCGGGTAGTCGGCGCAGATGCGACGCACGCTTTCGCGGATCTCGGGATAGTCCTCGCCGAGGTTCATGGTGAGGTCGGGGGCGCTGGTCTGGCTCATCGTTCCGGAGGTTGCCGTGGCCGAAGTCAGAGGGGCAGGGGTGCGTCGCGATTCAGGCGGCGACCGCGCTGCGTTCCGCGGCCGGGACGTAGCCCGTGGGCAGCCCGGCCTTCGCGACCGCGCCGAGCAGCGTGCCCGGCGCGAGATGACGCGCCGGGATCTCGCGGACGGCGAGCAGCCGCTCGAGATCGACGCCGGTGCGCAGGCCCATGGAATCGAGCATGAAGACCAGGTCCTCCATCACGATGTTGCCGCTCGCGCCCGGGGCGAACGGGCAGCCGCCGAGCCCGCCGAGCGAGGCGTCGAAGCGACGGATTCCGCAGTCGAGCGCCGCGGACACGTTGGCGAGCCCGGTGCCACGGGTGTCGTGGAAGTGGCCGGCCACGGGTATGCCGCCCGCTTCCGCGAGCACCGCGTCGAACACCTCGCGCACCTGCCGCGGATCGGCGTAGCCGACGGTGTCCGCCACCATGATCTCGTCCACGCCGGCCTCGGCGAGGTACGCCGCGCAGCGGCGGACCTCGTCGACCGCCACGCGGCCTTCGTACGAGCATCCGAGCGCGGTGGACAGTCCGGCGGCGACCGCGGTCCGTCCGCGCAGCCCGGCTGCGTCCCGCGCCGCGACGATCCGCTTGAGGTCCGCGAGCGACTCCTCGCGCTCGCGCCGCACGTTCTTGAGATTGTGCGTGCGGCTCACCGAGACCACGAAGTCGATCTTGTGCACGCCGAGCGCGAAGGCGCGCTCCGCGCCGCGCAGGTTGGGCACCAGCGTCATCACCTGCAGGCCGGGCAGCTGCATCGCCCGGGTCGCCACTTCCTCCGCATCCGCGAACTGCGGGATCAGCTTGGGCGGCACGAACGAGGTCACCTCGATCTCACGCACGCCGGCGGCGAGCTCGGCCGCGATCCACTCCAGCTTGGTCTCGGTGGGCATGAACTCGGCGATGGTTTGCAGCCCGTCGCGCAGGCCGACCTCGCGCACGGTGACATCGATATTGGCGTCCATCTATCTTCCCTTGAACTGTGGTGCGCGCTTCTCGTTGAATGCGCGCACGCCTTCGTGGCGGTCCTCGGAACCGACCAGCCGGTTGTAGGCCTCGATCTCGATGCGGCTGCCGGTGAGCAGGTCCGTCTGCAGGCCCAGGTGGATCGATTTCCTGGCCTGGCGCACGGCAAGCGGCCCGTTGCCCGCGATGTCGGCGGCCGCCTCCAGCGCGTCCGACAGTACCTTGCCCGCGGCGCTCACACGGTTGGCGACTCCCCATTCCAGCGCCTGCTGCGCGGTGAAGGGTTGCGCCCGCAGGATCAGCTCCTTCGCGCGCCGCTCGCCCACCGCGCGTGCAAGGTTCTGGGTGCCGCCGCCGCCGGGCATGATGCCGAGCCGGACCTCCGAGAGCGCGAGCCGCGCGCGCTCGTCGATGTAGATGAAGTCGCAGGCGAGTGCCGTCTCCAATCCGCCGCCGTAGGCATGGCCGTTCAGCGCCGCGATCACCGGCACCGGCACCTCGAGCAGCGCGAAGTAGGCGCGCTCGAAGATCTCGTGCTGGCGCCGCCAGGCCTCGTCCGTCATCCCGTTTCGTTCCTTCAGGTCGCCGCCGGCGCAGAACGCGCGGTCGCCTGCGCCGGTCAGCACGACGCAGCGGAGGTCTTCGTCAAGGAGGTCGAGACGCAGCCAGAGGTCCAGCAGCTCCTGCCCCATCCGGGTGTTGATCGCATTCAGCACCTGCGGCCGATTGAGCGTCACCACCAGCCGATGCGGCTCCCGGCGCTCGAGGAGGAGTGTTTCGTAGGCGGGCAGGGTCATGTCACGAAGCGAGCATGGGGATTGGCGCTTCCTAGCGGTCGGTCGCGTTCATCTCGCCGAGCGCCGGCGAGCAGCTGCGCGGTCGCGGGCGTTGGCCGTCGAACCGCATCGGCAGGCCGAGCAGCGGGATGCTGCTGCCGGGCACCTCCTGCAGCAGCCCGAGCGCCCGCGTCTGCGGATGCTCCAGCATGCCGGCGACATCCTGCACCGGCGCGCAGGGGATTCCGGCTTCGTCGAGCAGTGCGATCCAGTCGGTGTTGCCGCGAGCCGCGAAGCAGCGCTCGAGCATCGGGTAGAGCTCCTGCGCGTGGGCGACGCGATCCGGATTGGTCCTGAAGCGCGGATCGTCTGCCCATTCGGCATGCCCCACGACCTGCGCGAGCCGCCGGAACAGGCCGTCGTTGCCGGCTGCCACCACCAGGTCGCCGTCGGCCGTGCGATAGGCACGGTAGGGAACGATGCCGAGCTGCCCGGAGCCGTTCTTGCCCGGCATCTGCCCGCTGGCAAGGTATTGCGCCGAGTACATCGTCATCCAGGTGGCGGCGGTCTCGAAGAGCGAGACGTCCACCACGCCGCCTTCGCCGGTCGTCTCGCGCCGCAGGAGCAGCGACACGATGCCCATCGCCGCCCACATGCCCGCGCCCATGTCGACGATGGAGGGGCCAACCCGCACCGGGTTGCCCCCGGGCTCGCCGACCACGCTCATGATGCCGCTGAAGGCCTGCATCAGCGGGTCGTAGCCGGGGCGGGTCGCAAGCGGCCCGCCGGCGCCGAACGCGCCGAGGTTGCAGTACACCAGCGCGGGCTTGCGGGCGCGCAGCGTCGCGGCGTCGAGCCGCAGCGCGTCCACCTGGCCCGGGCGCATGTTCTGCAGCACCACGTCGGCCCGCTCGTCGACCAGACCGACCAGCCGCGCGAAGTCCACCGGATCGCGCAGGTCCAGCACCAGCGATCGCTTGCTGCGGTTCAGCGTCTGGAAGGTGGCGGCCGCGCCGTCGACGAACGGCGGCCCCCACTTGCGCGCGTCGTCGCCGCCGGGCTTCTCCACCTTGATGACCTCGGCGCCAAGATCGGCCAGGATCTGGCCCGCGAACGGCGCCGCCACGCTGTGCCCGAGCTCGATGACGACGCGACCCGCGAGCGGCAGGGCGCTGGTGCTGCCTGGATTCACGCGTTCTTCACTCCGGCTTCACGCCCGCGTCGCGGATGATCTTGCCCTTGAGCTCGTAGTCGCGTCGCTGCATGTCGCGCAGGGCGGCGCCGTCGCCAGCGACCACCACCAGCCCGGCGGCGTTGAGCTTGGACTGGATCGCCGGATCCTTCAGCGCCTTGACGATCTCGCCGCTCAGCCGCGCGGCGACGTCCTTCGGGATGCCCGCCGGGCCGAAGAAGGCAAGCCATGACGGCACGTCGAATCCCTCGATCGTCTCCGCGATGGTGGGCACGTCCGGCAGGCCGGCGTACCGCTCGGTGCTGGTTACCGCGATCGCGCGCAGCTTGCCGGCCTTGATGTGCGGCAGCACGGTGATCAGGCTGGAGAACACCATCGGAATCTGGTTGCCCAGCAGATCGTTCACCGCCGGGCCGCCGCCGCGGTAGGCCACGTGCACGAACGGCGCGCCAGTGCGGCTCTTGAGCAGCTCGCCCGAGAGGTGGTGCGGGGAACCGGTACCGGAAGAACCGAAGGCGCCCTTGATCTTGCCGGCGCGCACACCTTCGATCAGCTCCTTCAGGTTGTTCGCCGGCACCTCCGGATTCACCACCAGGATGATCGGATTGATGGCCGCAAGCGCGAGCGGCGTGAAATCCTTGATCGGGTCGAACGGCGGATTGGCCGTCAGGTGGGTGTTGGCCGCATGGGTCGCGTCGGTGCCGACGCCGAATGTGTAGCCGTCGCCCGGCTGGCGCGCGACGTACTCGGTGCCGATGTTTCCGCTCGCACCCGCGCGATTGTCGATCACCACCGACTGCCCGAGGCTTTCGCTGAGCTTCTGTCCCACCAGGCGGCCGAGCGAGTCGGTCGAGGCGCCCGGCGGATAGGGGACCACCAGCTTCAGGGGCTTGTCCGGCCAGGCCTGGGCGGAGGCGAGCGGGGAGGTGGCCGAAAGGGCGAGGGCTGCCATCAGCATGCCGGCTTGGCGTCTATCCAAGGTTGTCTCCGTGTCGTCGTGTGTGGATTGGTGGGAACGCGCTGCGGGATGAGTCATCCGGACGTCCGCATGTTATCTTTCGGATCGGGAAAGCGTCAATCGGCACCGGGCCGCCCGGTCGAGCCGCAGGCGAGATGGAAGACTCAATGACTGAAGCCGCGAAACCCCAGGTCAAGCTGCCGCTCGCCGGCCGGACCGCCGTCGTCACCGGCTCCGGCCGCAACATCGGCCGGGCGATCGCGATCGCGCTGGCGGACCAGGGCGCGAACCTGGTGATCAACGGCCATGCGGATCGCGCGGCGGTCGATGCGGTGGTCGCGGAGATCACTGGCCGAGGCGGCCGGGCCATCGGGGTGATGGCCGACGTCGGCTCGGATGGCGACGTGGCTGCGATGATCGCTTCGGCGGTGGCGGCCTTCGGCTCGGTCGACATCGCCGTCTCCAACGTCGCGATCCGTCGCATGCAGCCGTTCCTGGAGATCACGCCCGGGCAGTGGGACGAAGTGCTGCGCACCAACCTCACGGCCGCCTTCTACCTGTCCCGCCATGCGATCCCGCTGATGCGCGAGCGCAAGTGGGGTCGCATCGTGCTGATCTCCGGTTTCGACGGATTCTGGGGTCATGTCACCCATCGGGCGCACAACGTCACCGCGAAGGCCGGGCTGCACGGTCTCGCGATGGCGCTCGCCCGCGAGTTCGGTCCGGACAATATCACCGCCAACACGGTCGCCCCGGGGGCGATCGATACCGTCCGTGACTGGACCCAGTACGTGCACCAGCCGCGCGAGAAGATCGAACGGGAGATTCCCGTCGGCCGCTTCGGCAAGGTGGAGGAGGTGGCGGCTGCCTGCGAGCTGCTCTGCTCCGAGCGTGGCGGCTTCATCTCCGGGCAGGTGCTGCATGTCAACGGCGGACACTACATGTACTGACGGAGTCGCCATCATCGCTGCGCGAACCATGGACAACGATCTCGACGCCATCGCGGCCGGCGCGCGGGCGCCGCGCTACCAGCAGCTCACCGCCATGCTCGCGCGCGAGATCCGCGAGGGGCGGTACCCGGTCGGTTCGCTGCTGCCGCCCGAGCCGCAGCTCTGCCAGCGGTTCGCCGTGTCCCGTCACACGGTTCGCGAGGCGGTGCGGCTGCTCTGCGAGCAGGGCCTGGTCAGTCGGCATCAGGGCGTCGGCACTCGGGTGCGCGCCACCTCGAGCCAGCAGCGCTACGTCGCCTCGCTGTCGTCGCTGCCCGACCTGATGGAGTACGCGCAGAAGACGCGGCTCAGGTACCTCGGCTCGCGGCGCGTCGATGCCGACGAGGCGCTGGCCCGCCTGCTCCGATGCAGCGAGGGCGAGCACTGGCTGGAGCTGGATACCTGCCGCTACCCGGTCGAGGGCGGCGCACCGATCGTGCACATGCGCATCTTCGCCCGGCCCGAGTGCGAGGGCATGCAGCACGCGCTCGAGGACGGCGACGCGTGGGTGTACGGCCTGATAGAGCGCTATGGCGGCGAGCGGATCGTGGAGGCACGGCAGGTGGTCGGCGCGATCGGCGTGCCGGCGGAGAGCGCCCGTGTCCTCGGCGTCGAGCCGGGCTCGCCGGGTCTCTTCGTGCGGCGCTACTACCTCGGGCAGGGCGACCGCCTGCTGTCGGTCTCGCTCAACATCTACCCGGTCGACCGTTTCGAGTTCTCGACCCGTTGGCGCCTCGCGGAGCCCGCGGCAGAGGCATCCGCCGATCCCGTGACCATGACCGCGGGGTGAGCCGGGTCACACCACCCGCTTGGCGCGCAGGTCGCGAATGGCCGCCTCGTCGTAGCCTGCCTCACGCAAGACTTCGTCGGTGTGCTCGCCGCAATCCGGTGCCGCGGTCCGCACGCCGGCCGGCGTGCGTTCCAGGCGGACCGGCTGCGTGAGGAAGGTGCAGACCGTGCCGTCACGGGTGCTCGCCTGCGCGGTCGCGCCCATGTGCCGGACCTGCGGATCCTCGAATACCTGCGGGACGCTGTAGACCGGCCCGGCCGGCACGCCGGCGGCGTTGAGCAGCTCCACCCAGTGCGCCAGCGGCCGCGTCATGAACACCGCCTCGATCGCTTCAGCGAGCGCCGCGCGGTTGGCGACGCGGTCCCGCGCGGTGGCGAAGCGCGGATCCTCCTGCCATTGCGGCTGGCCGAGCGCCCTGCAGAAGCGGCGCCAGTTGCCGCTGCCGGCCACCCCGATGTTGAGCGAGCCGTCCGCGGCACGGTAGAGCCCCATCGGGCTCATCGTCGGATGGTCGTTGCCCGCCTGCACCGGTACCGCGCCTTCGTTGAGGTAGCGCGCGGCCTGGAAATCCATCATGGCGATCTGCGAGTGCAGCAGCGAGGCATGCACCCATTGCCCTTCGCCCGATCGCTCGCGCTCGAGCAGGGCGGCCACGATGCCGAACGCGGCGTAGAGACCGGCACTCGAGTCCGCGACCGCGAGTCCCGCGCGTACCGGACCCTGGCCCGGCAGGCCGGTGACGGACATCAGGCCGCCCATGCCCTGGATCACCTGGTCGAAGCCGGGCCGGCCCGCATAGGGGCCGTCCTGGCCGTAGCCGGAGATGCTCGCGAGGACGATCCGGGGATTGATGGCGCGCAGCGACGGGTAGTCCACGCCGAGGCGGACCTTGACATCGGGGCGCCAGTTCTCCACCACCACGTCGGCGGTGGCCACCAGTCGCCGGAACACCGCGAGGCCGTCCGGGTGCTTCAGGTTGAGCGTGAGCGAGCGCTTGTTGCGGTTGAGGTTCTGGAAATCGCCGCCTTCGCGGCTGTCCACGAACATGTCGTCGTTGGCATCCGCTCCCGGCGGCGGCTCGATCCGGATCACGTCGGCGCCGAAATCGGCGAGCATGCGCACGCAGGTCGGGCCGGCCCGCACGCGGGACAGGTCGAGCACGCGAAACGGAGCGAGCGCCTCGCCGGCCTTGATTCTTGGCATGTCAGCTATCGACGGCGCAGTGCGCGTGGGCGTGGTGTCATGAGTCCTTCCAGCGCGGGGCGCGCCGCTCGGCGAACGCGCGACGGCCTTCGGCGAAGTCGGCGCTCTCCATCGTCTGCCGCTCCCGGGCCCGCAGCCGTGCCAGGTCGTACTCGCCGCGGCCGAGCTCGGTGAGCGATGCCTTGAGCGCCTGCACGGCGAGGGGCGCAAGGCCCGCCACGTGGCGGGCCAGCTCGGCCACCCGGTCATCCAGCGCTTTCGGCGCGACCACCTCCTGCAGGTAGCCGATGCGCAGCAGCGTATCCGAGTCCAGCGCTGCGGCGGTGAGGAAGGCGCGCTTGGCCGCGCTCACGCCGAGCCGCGAGACATAGCGCCGCAGTCCGCTCGGGTAGTAGTGCAGGCCAAGGGCCGCGGCAGGCATCCGCATCTCCATGCCGTCGATGCCGATCGCCAGGTCGCAGGCGAGCACCAGGTCGGTGGCGCCGCCGTAGACGCTGCCGGCGAGCGCGCAGATGGTGACCGGCCGCAGCACCTCGAGCGTGTCGACTACCTCCTCGAACACCACGTCGGCCGGCGGACCGTC
Organism: Pseudomonadota bacterium; assembly: GCA_023389175.1. Lineage (GTDB taxonomy): Bacteria > Pseudomonadota > Gammaproteobacteria > Burkholderiales > Burkholderiaceae_E > Lautropia. The sequence continues at coordinate 11,001 of JAEWEW010000327.1, forward strand.
GAATTCGCCGGTGTGATAGCCGGCGCTGAACACCGGGCGCTCCGGCAGGACCTCGGCGCCGAGGACGACCGCACGTATGGACCGGTCGCCGTCGACGCGGGCGAAGAGGTCGCGCAGCACGCGCAGGTCCTCGTTGTGCAGCCGGTTGCGATGGGCGGGCCGGGCAAGGGTTATGCGGGCGACGCCGTCGGCGACCGCGAATCGTGGGGGCTGGTCGGGCAGGGCATTCATGCGGCCAGTATAGGGCCGGTCTCGCGCCGCGCCGCCTTGGAGTCATGTCATGCAGGTCAGCAACCGGATCATGCCGAGCAGGCGGCTTCTGAGCGTTACGGAAGGCTGGCTCTACCCGAGGGCACAGGCCGCTCCGGGCGCAGGCGTGATCCGCTGGCATGAGAGAACTCCGCCAGGGCGCTCGAAGGACGTGCCGGGCTCGATGATGTCAACAATTGCTTCTGGTCCTCGGAGCGCTGGCTTTTTCGATGGCTCAGACCGATACTCCGTCCACTCTCGGTTCCAGACGCAACTCCTTTCTTCAAGGAGATCAGCATGTCCGTTGCGGAACCAGCGAAGGTGATCAGCCCTTCGCGAATGATCCTTCGCGTGGCAGGGATCACCATGATCGCGTTCGCTGTAGTGTTCGGGCTTCTTGCCATCGAGCATGCAATGGCTCTCAGCAGCGGTCGATTGGACTTGTTTACCCGCTCGCTTGCTTGGCTAACCTCGGAGAGCTTCGTGTCCGGGGCGGGATCACTTCGCTACGTAGTTCCAAGCTACGAGGCTGCCTTCGGGAGAATGGCGGTCCACATGGCGCTTGGCGGCGCAGCACTCCTTCTAGGCTGTCTTCAATTCGTCCCGCAACTCAGGCGTTCGCATCCGCGACTTCACCGCATGAGCGGTCTCGTGGTCTGGCTTGCAGTAGTTTCGAGCATGTTGGGCGCCATCGCGTACCTATGGTTTGTGCCGATGGCCAAAGGCGCCTCAGGGCCAGCTTTCTACCTTGGCTTATGGGCGCTCGCCCTGCTTACGCTCGGCTTGCTGTGGCAGGCGATGCTCGCCGCTTGGGCGCGCGATTTTCGTTCTCACATGGTATGGATGGCGCTGGTGTTTGCGGGGCTCGCAACCGCGCCCATGCTCCGTCTGGATTGGATCGTGTTCGCAGCCGTTTGGCCCTCCAGAGGTCACGAAATGGTGAACCTTGCAACGGGTACGTTCGTGTTGACGCAGACAGTATTCCTGATGTGTCTTTGGCTTTCTCTCGTGGGTGACAGGGACCTTCCCGGTCGGAAGGGAGAACCTTCAGCTTGGCCGACCTGGCTGGTGGTCGCGCTTTCTGCGATCTCCGCGGTCGCAGCCGTGCAGGAGGGCGTTCTCGTTCGCGCCGGCATCGATTTCTTCGCTTGGGTCCGCACGACCGACGACGTCATGCCTCCGGCGGCTGGACTCTGGGCTGCAGCAACGGTCGCTGCAATGATCCTGCTGCCACGCGAGTGGAACCGCGGGCTTGGTGGGGAAAGGCCGACGCTGCTGCTTTCGGCGGCCGTAGCGGGGGTCGCCGTCGGCGC
>JAEWEW010000328.1 GCA_023389175.1 Pseudomonadota bacterium
GGCCCTGAACAAGGAAGAAATCCTCGACGCAGTCGCAGGTTTGACGGTTCTGGAACTCTCGGAACTGATCAAGATGATGGAAGAGAAGTTCGGCGTCTCGGCAGCTGCGGCTGCCGTCGCCGTGGCAGCGCCCGCAGGTGGCGGCGCCGCCGCGGGCGCACCGGCCGAGGAGCAGACCGAATTCACCGTCGTGCTGCTCGCGGCCGGCGAGAAGAAGGTCGAGGCGATCAAGGTCGTGCGCGCGGCCACCGGCCTGGGGCTCAAGGAAGCCAAGGACCTGGTCGACGGTGCGCCGAAGCCGGTCAAGGAAGGCATCTCCAAGGCCGACGCCGATGCCCTGCGGAAGCAGCTGGAGGACGCGGGCGCCAAGGTGGAGGTCAAGTAAGGTCTTGAGCGGTCAATCAAGGCTGGCATACCGCCGGGTATTGACATTCCCGGCCTCCGCCCCGACTTGCGGTAGAGTGTCTGCCGCCGGGGGCGGTGCCGGCCTTGAACCCTCGAGGCTCTCCAGGACGGAGCCCGTCCGGGCTTCGTCCTGCAGGGGCTTGCACCGTCCCGGGTTCGAGGCCCGGGCGCAGGCCACGTTTTCCGCGTCTTGCCGACGCGCCTCGTCCACCCGCCGGTCCCGACCGGCCCTAGCCGACTTGCCCCAACCACACGAGGCCCCGCCTTTTGCCGCGCATCCCGGTCGGATGCCGTCGCAGGCGGCCCAGATGCTTCCGGTCGCGATCCGCCCGGTCCGGCTGCGCGCGTGTGCCGCCGCTGGCCTGGTGGCGCTGCCCTCGCGTCATTCGCGTCCCCATTCGCGTTCCTTGTGACCCCGACGTTCCCACGGAGAGTCCATGACTTACTCGTTCACCGAAAAAAAGCGCATCCGCAAGAGCTACGGCAAGCGCCGTGTCGTCCAGGAGGTGCCGTACCTGCTGGCGACGCAGCTCGAGTCGTACTCCGCCTTCCTCCAGGCCGGCACGCCGCCTGACCGGCGCAAGGAGGAGGGGCTGCAGGCCGCTTTCAAGTCGATCTTTCCGATCTCCTCGCACAACGACATGGCACGGCTGGAGTTCGTGAGCTACGTGCTCGGGAACCCGGCCTTCGACGTGAAGGAGTGCCAGCAGCGCGGCCTCACTTTCTGCGCCCCGCTGCGGGCCCGGGTTCGCCTGGTCATCATGGACCGTGAGGCGAGCAAGCCGACCGTCAAGGAGGTGAAGGAGCAGGAGGTCTACATGGGGGAGATTCCCCTGATGACGACCACCGGCTCGTTCGTGGTCAACGGCACCGAGCGGGTCATCGTCTCCCAGCTGCACCGCTCGCCGGGCGTGTTCTTCGAGCACGACCGCGGCAAGACCCACAGCTCCGGGAAGCTGCTCTTCTCCGCGCGGATCATCCCCTACCGCGGCTCCTGGCTGGACTTCGAGTTCGACGCCAAGGACATCCTGTACTTCCGGGTCGACCGTCGCCGCAAGATGCCGGTGACCATCCTGCTCAAGGCGATCGGCATGACGCCGGAGCAGATCCTCGCGCACTTCTTCGTGTTCGACAGCTTCCGGCTGATGGACGAAGGTGCGCAGATGGAGCTGGTGCCGGAGCGCATGAAGGGCGAGACGGCGCGCTTCGACGTCAAGGACCGTGACGGCAACGTGATCGTCGCCAAGGACAAGCGCATCAACGCGCGCCACATCCGGGACATGGAGGCCGCTGGCCTCAAGCTCATCTCAGTGCCGGAGGAGTTCCTGGTCGGGCGCACGCTTGCCCACAACGTGGTGGATCCGGACACGGGCGAGATCCTCGCCAAGGCCAACGACGAGCTCACCGACGAAGTGGTCGGCCGGCTGCGCGAGGCCGGCGTGCGCGAGTTCCGCACGATCTACACCAACGACCTGGACGCCGGCCCGTTCATCTCGCAGACCCTGCGCCTGGACGATTCCGCCGACCAGATCTCGGCGCGCATTGCGATCTACCGCATGATGCGCCCGGGCGAGCCGCCGACCGAGGATGCGGTCGAGGCGCTGTTCAACCGTCTCTTCTACAACCCGGACACCTACGACCTGTCCCGCGTCGGCCGCATGAAGTTCAACCGGCGCGTCGGCCGCGACGACCCGAACGGCCCGATGACCCTGGAAGACGACGACATCGTCTCGGTCATCAAGATCCTGGTGGACCTGAGGAACGGCAAGGGAGAGATCGACGACATCGACCACCTCGGCAACCGCCGGGTGCGCTGCGTGGGCGAGCTCGCCGAGAACCAGTTCCGCGCCGGGCTGGTGCGGGTGGAGCGAGCCGTGCGCGAGCGGCTCGGCCAGGCCGAGACCGAGAACCTGCTGCCGCATGACCTGATCAACAGCAAGCCGATCAGCGCGGCCATCCGTGAGTTTTTCGGCAGCTCGCAGCTCTCCCAGTTCATGGACCAGACCAACCCGCTGTCGGAGATCACCCACAAGCGGCGCGTCTCGGCCCTCGGCCCGGGCGGCCTCACCCGCGAGCGCGCCGGCTTCGAGGTGCGCGACGTGCATCCGACCCACTACGGCCGGGTCTGCCCGATCGAGACGCCGGAAGGCCCCAACATCGGCCTGATCAACTCGCTCGCCCTCTACGCGCGGCTGAACGAGTTCGGCTTCCTGGAGACGCCGTACCGCAAGGTCAACGACAGCACCCTCACCGACCAGATCGACTTTCTGTCGGCGATCGAGGAGGGGCGCTACGTGATCGCCCAGGCCAACGCCGCGGTCGACGAGAAGGGCCGCCTGACCGGTGACCTGACCTCGGTGCGGATCAACGGCGAGACCCAGCTGGTCTCGCCGGACCGGGTCGAGTACATCGACGTGGCGCCCTCGCAGATCGTCTCGGTGGCGGCCTCGCTGATCCCGTTCCTCGAGCATGACGACGCCAACCGCGCACTGATGGGCTCGAACATGCAGCGCCAGGCAGTGCCCTGCCTGCGGCCGGAGAAGCCGCTGGTCGGCACCGGCATCGAGCGCACCTGCGCGGTGGACTCCGGCACGGTGGTTACCGCCCTGCGCGGCGGCGTGGTCGACTATGTCGACGCCAACCGCGTGGTGGTGCGGGTGAACGACGAGGAGACCGCCGCCGGCGAGGTCGGGGTGGACATCTACAACCTCATCAAGTACACCCGCAGCAACCAGAACACCAACATCAACCAGCGGCCGATCGTGAAGAAGGGCGACCGGCTGGTGGCGGGCGACGTGATCGCCGACGGGGCCTCCACGGACCTCGGCGAGCTCGCGCTCGGGCAGAACA
>JAEWEW010000152.1 GCA_023389175.1 Pseudomonadota bacterium
CGGCCGTCGCGCCCGCGCCGCGGGCCGGCGCGGCGGCCGCGACGGCGGCACCGACCCGTTGGTCCGATGGCGACCTGCTGCGCCTGGATGCCGGGATCTTCGTCCTGCACTTCGCGCAGACCGCGATGTTCGTGGTGGTCCCGGCGCGGCTGGTGGCCGCCGGGCTCACGCTCCCGGAGCACTGGAAGATCTACCTGCCGGTGCTGGTCGCCTCGTTCGCGGTCATGATGCCGCCGCTCAACTGGGCCGAGCGCATGGGGCGGCTGCGGGGCCTGTTCCTCTTCGCCATCCTGCTGCTGGTGGTGGCACAACTGGGATTCGCGGTGCTGCCCGGCGGCATCGCGTCGCTCTCGGTGCTGCTGCTGCTCTTCTTCATCGCGTTCAACATGCTCGAAGCGCTGATTCCTTCGCTCGTGTCGCGGCTCGCTCCGGCGGCCGGCCGCGGCGCGGCCCTGGGCGTCTACAGCACCAGCCAGTCCCTCGGCATCTTCGCCGGCGGCGCGCTCGGCGGCGTGCTGGCCGAGCGCGCCGGCGAAGCCGCGGTGTTCTCGGTCGGGGCGTTGCTGATGGCGGCCTGGTTCCTGGTCCAGCGCGGGGCGCGCCGCTGGCCGCTGCGTGCCGGTGCGATCGGCGATCCCCGCAACCCGCCGGGCCGGACGGCCGGGGCGGCCGCAACCGCGCCGCCGCCATCCGCCGTTCCACCGGTCTAGCGCGTCCCGACTAGGCCCGGCGCATCCCCCCGCCGGATCCGCCGGCGCGGTCGATCAGGGCACAATAGCCCCTGGACACAGACGAATTCAACCGGGTAGACAAGACGGCTCGCAAGGGCGGAGGAATCTCACATGGCATCGGTCAACAAGGTCATCCTGATCGGCAATCTCGGACGGGATCCGGAGACGCGCTACTCCCCGGATGGCGCAGCCATCTGCAACGTGTCCATCGCCACCACCTCTCAATGGAAGGACAAGGCCACCGGCGAGCGCAAGGAAGAGACGGAGTGGCATCGGGTCACCTTCTACGGGCGCCTCGCGGAGATCGCCGGGGAGTATCTCAAGAAGGGCCGTTCAGTCTATGTGGAAGGCCGGCTCAAGACGCGCAAGTACAAGGACAAGGAAGGCATCGAGAAGTACGCCACGGACATCATCGCGGACCAGATGCAGATGCTGGGCAGCCGTGAGGGCATGGGCGGCGGCGGCCGCAGTGATGACGGCGGATTCGGCGGCGGCTATGAAGGCGGCGGCCGAAGCGGCGGTGGCGAGCGTGCCGGAGCCGGCGCAGCAGCCGGCACCGCGGCGGGGGGTGGTGGCGCGCGCCGTGCTCCCAACTTCGACGACATGGACGACGATATCCCGTTCTGATCGGCCGAGCGGCATCGGTTCCAGGCATGCGCCGAGCCCGTCGATCGGTGGCCCGGCTGGTTGCGGTGGCCCCTTTCGCGCTGCCGGCGCTCGCGCGCGGCGCCGAGCCGTTGGCGCAGCGCCTGCTGGGGGCAGCCGCTGACGGTGACGTCGCAGCCATCCGGGATTGCCTTGCCCGCGGCGCCGATCCGGACGTTCGGGACGAGCAGGGCCGGACGCCGCTTCTGGTGGCTACGCATCGCAACCATGTGCCTGCGGCACGCGCTTTGGTCGAGGCCGGCGCGGACGTCAACGCCAAGGACGCCATCCAGGACAGTCCGTACCTCTATGCCGGCGCGCGCGGTCACCTGGAGATCCTTCGCATGACGCTGGCGCACGGTGCCGACCTGCGCAGCACCAACCGCTACGGCGGCACAGCGCTGATTCCCGCCGCGGAACGCGGACATGTCGAGACGGTGCGCACCCTGATCGAGGCCGGCGTGGACGTGGACCACGTGAACAACCTCGGATGGACCGCGCTGCTGGAGGCAGTGATCCTCGGTGACGGCGGCCCGCGCCACACCGACATCGTCAGGCTGCTGGTGGACGCGCAGGCGGATGTGAATCTCCCGGACCGGGAGGGCGTGTCGCCGCTCGCGCATGCCCGCCGCAAGGGGCAGGCCGAGATCGCGCGCATCCTGGTCGCGGCGGGCGCGCGATGACGCGCGATCGCATGCCGCCGGAGCACATGGCCTGGGTTCCGGGCGGCACCTTCCGCATGGGATCGGACCGGCACTATCCGGAAGAGGCGCCGGCGCATCGGGTCACGGTGGACGGCTTCTGGATGGATCGCTGTCCGGTCACCAACGAGCGCTTCGCGCGATTCGTGCGCGAGACCGGCCATGTCACCCTGGCGGAGATCGCGCCTGACCCGGCGCAGTACCCGCATGCCGCGCCGGAGATGCTGTTCGCCGGCTCGCTGGTGTTCGTCAAGCCGTCAACCGATCGGGCGTGGCAGGGGGGCACGCCGTGGTGGCAGTACCTGCGCGGCGCCAACTGGCGCCAGCCCTACGGCCCCGGCAGCAGCATCGAAGGCCTGGATGGGCATCCGGTGGTGCATGTCGCCTATGCGGATGCGCTTGCCTTCGCCCGCTGGGAGGGCAAGGACCTGCCTACCGAAGCGGAGTGGGAGTTCGCGGCGCGCGGCGGACTGACGGACGCCGAATACGCCTGGGGCAGCGAGCTGATGCCAGGCGGACGCCCCCTGGCCAACACCTGGCAGGGCGTCTTTCCGTGGGAGAACCTGGCAGAAGACGGGTACGAGCGCACCTCGCCCGCGGGCGTCTTCCCGGCCAACGACTATGGCCTCTTCGACATGATCGGCAACGTCTGGGAGTGGACCTCGGACTGGTACCGGCCGGGCCATGTCGGGGACGCCGCCAAGGCCTGCTGCATTCCGCGCAATCCGCGCGGTGCGCGCGAGGAAGAAAGCTACCCGGACCGCTTCACGGATCCGGCTGCCATGGGCATTGCGCGGAAGGTGCTGAAGGGCGGCTCGCACCTGTGCGCCCCCAACTACTGCCAGCGCTATCGCCCGGCCGCGCGTCATCCGGAGCCGGTGGATACGTCCACCTGCCACGTCGGGTTCCGCTGCGTCGTGCGGCCGGGCTGAAGCCCGGCCGGCGGCTATCCGGCTATCCGGCTATCCGGCGATCCGCCGGAGCAGCCCCACCAGCTGCTCCCGCTCGGCCGCATCCAGGTCGCCGAAGGTCGTCTCGGAGATCTGCCGGGCGAACGGCACCGTCTGCGCCACCAGCGCGGCGCCGGCGGGCGTGAGCGCGAGATCGACATGGCGCGCGTCCCCCGGCTCATGGGTCGCGGTGAGCAGCTCGCGGATCTTCAGACGCTCCACGATGCCGCGCACCGACGCCTCGTCGATCGCCGTGGCGTCCACGACCGCCCGCACGTCGCAGCCGTCGCGATCCCGGATGGCGCAAAGCACGACGAACTGCGCGGCGGTCAGCCGGTTGTCCGGGACGGCTGCTTGGAAGATCGTGACATGGCGCTGGTAGGCACGCCGCAGCAGGTGGCCGATCTGGTCGGAGAACCGGTAGTCCTGGTCGGTCGCGTCATCCATGTCTCGTCTTCCTCTCCGGTGCGTCATCCGAGCAGCGGCGGGCGGCCGAGCGGCCAGGGGTTGGCCGGCGCGGGCGGCTCGAAGCGCCGCCCGGTCGGCGCGCCGTCATCGTGCCATGCACCGGCGGCGAGCGCATCAGGCAGGCTGCGCACGTAGCCCATGTGACCGCCGAGGGCCCGGTAGTCGTCAAGGCGCATCGAGAACTCGATCGGCGCGACGATTGCCGGCGTCGGGACGGTACCGAAGCTGTTCTCCGGCATGCGCATGACGTCGGCCATGATGGTAATACCGCCGCCCGGCCAGACATAGGCCGGCGCTCCCCCCATGGTCACGTTGACCAGCGCCTGCTTGATGGCCCGGGTGAGCAGGATCGGATTCTCGGTCACGCCCGCCCGCAGGCTGCCGCCCGCGCCGCCGAGGAAGAGGACGGTGGCGAGCGACGGCTCGCAGTTCTCGCCGATGCGCCCGACCACCGCGCTCACCTCCGGCGGCATCTCCGCCTCGCGCGGAACCAGCGCTTCGTCCAACAGGTACCAGGTGGCATGCTCGCCGGTGGTGGAGGTCATCAGCAGCCGCAGTCCCGGCCATGCCACCTTGGGATCCCAGCCTTCCACGATCTGCAGCGGATCCGTGAGGTCCGTGCCACCCCAGCCGGTGCCGGGGTTGGCCACCTGGAACCAGCGGCCCGGCGTCGACTTGCGCCCGCGCATCCGGATGCCGGACGGCGGCATGTCGAGACAACGGCCAGCCTGGTGCTCGGTCAGCACGCCGGTGATATGGTCGTCCACCACCACGACCTCGTCGGCGAGCCCGTAGAGCTGGCGTGCGAAGATGCCGATGGTGGCCGATCCGCAGCCCACCCGCATGCGGCTCTCCTCGACGCCGTTCACGACCGGTGCGCGCCCGGCCTGCACGACGACCTCCGAGCCGCCGTCGATCTGGAGCGTGACCGGCTGCCGGTTGCCCAGGGCGGTCATCGCCTCCAGCGTCACGCGTCCTTCCTTCTTGCTGCCGCCGGTGAGATGGTGCACGCCGCCGAGAGACAGCATCTGCGAGCCGTACTCCGCGGTGGTGACATGCCCGATCACCTCGCCGCGGCAGCGCACGTCCGCCTGCTCCGGGCCGAGGTAGCGGTCGGTGTCGATCTTCACCTTCAGGCTGCAGTAGCTGAAGATGCCCTCGGTGACGACCGTCACCATGTCGACCCCTTCGTGGCGCGAGGCCACGATGAACGGGGCGGGCTTGTAGTCCGGGTAGGTGGTGGAGGAGCCGATGCCGGTGACGAAGACCTCGTCGGCCCGCAGCAGGTCGCCGTTCCAGGCCGGCTGGTCCTGCTGTTCCGGCTGTTCCGGCTGTTCCGGCCGGCCGGCCTCCGGCGGCGGCGAAGTCACGGCGCCATTGGCGCGGTCCGCGCCTGCGCCGCCCGGAGTGCCACCGTCCGTGCCGTCCCCCACCGTGCCGTCCCCCACCGTGCCGTCCCGCGCCGTGCCGTCGCCTGCCGTGCGCTGCGGCGCGAAGGCGACCACTACCGGCTCGGGCTCCGACAGGGTGCGGCGCAGGAGCACGACCGGGTCCACCCGCACCAGGCGGCCGTCCTGGTTGGCATAGCGGTCGCAGGCGCCGCTGCGTCCCGGGCTGATCTGGCAGAGCACCGGGCAGGCGTTGCACTCCACCTTGCCGCCCGCCATGCGGTCGTTGCGCGGCCGCGCGCGCAGCGGGATGCCGGGCAGGGCAGCAGGATCTCCCGGCGTCGCGACGGCGGCCGGCAGGCTGGCGGTGCCGGCCTGTCCGGATGCTTCCGCAGCCGCGACGTCCTGGCCCGGCTCGGGCATTCCATCGGTGCGGGTATGGCCGCTCATCGCCGCCCCCACCCGCTGCGGCCATGCCCGCGCAACCGCCGGGAGCGCGCGCGGGCGGCCACCGATCTCGCGGTGCCCTGTCGCCGGGTGCGGGTTTGATGTAGCATCTGCTAAACCACCATGTTGTAATCACTACATGAAAGCCACTGTAGTGGATTCCCTCCCGCCTGGCAACCGGCCCGCCGCCGCCCGATGAGCGCATTCAACGAGGAAAGGGTGCTCAGCGTCCACCACTGGACCGATCGCCTCTTCAGCTTCACCACCACCCGCGATCAGGCCATGCGCTTCAGCAACGGCCACTTCACCATGATCGGGCTGCGGGTGGAGAACAAGCCCCTGCTGCGGGCATACAGCATCGCCAGCGCCAACTACGAGGACCACCTGGAGTTCCTGAGCATCAAGGTGGAGGACGGACCGCTGACCTCGCGGTTGCGCAACATCCAGGTGGGCGACACCATCATCGTGGGACGCAAGCCCACCGGCACGCTGGTGATCGATTACCTCCTGCCGGGCAGGCGCCTCTACATGCTCGCCACCGGCACCGGCCTTGCGCCGTTCATGAGCATCGTCCGCGACCCCGTCACCTATGAGCGCTTCGAGCAGATCGTGCTGGTGCACGGGGTGCGGATGATCGACGAGCTCGCCTACCACGGCCTGCTGGTGGACCACCTGCCCGCGCACGAGTTCCTGGGCGACATGGTCTCGAGCCAGCTGCTCTACTACCCCACCGTCACCCGCGAGGAATACCGCAACCAGGGGCGCATTCCGGACCTGGTCGAAAGCGGCAAGCTGTTCTCGGACCTCGGCCTGCCGGCGTTCGATCCCGCCGAGGATCGGGTGATGATCTGCGGCAGCCCCGCGATGCTGCGCGATCTCAAGCAACTGCTCGAGCGCCGCGGCTTCCGTGAAGGCAACACCTCGACGCCCGGCGACTTCGTGATCGAGCGGGCTTTCGCCGAACAGTAGGCATGGCCGGTTCACGGGCGCTCGCCGTCGCCAACCCGCCGCGCCGGCGTGACCCCGCCGCCGGGACGAAGCCCGGTGTCCGGGAGCTCTCGGCCCAGGCCACCCGCGAGAGCATCCTGCGGGCTGCGATCCGGATCTTCGCAGCCCACGGTTACGACGGCGGGCGCGTGGAGCAGATCTCCCGCGCGGCGAAATCGCACGACCGCATGATCTACTACTACTTCGGCAGCAAGGAGGGACTGTTCCAGGCGGCGCTCGGCGAGATCTACCGCCGATTCAACGAAGCCGAAGCGGCGCTGTCCCTGGACCCCGACCGTCCGGTCGCCTCGCTGGAGGCCGTGGTCCGTTTCATGTGGGACTACTACCGCAAGCATCCCGAGTTCATCCGGCTGCTCAACACCGAGAACCTGCTGCGCGGCCGGCACTCGACCGGCCGCCGGGCGATGCGGGAGTACTCGTCACCCGCCGTCGGCATCCTGCAGGCCGTGCTCGATGCCGGCAGGGCGCTGGGCCAGTTCCGCGACGACCTGAGCGCCCGGGACGTCTATCTCATGATCGCGTCGCTCGGCTACTTCTATCTCTCCAACCGCTACACGCTGTCGGCGTTCCTCGACGAGCAGCTCGATGCGCCCGATGCGATGGCGCATTGGGAGGAATTCATCGTGGACGCGGTGATGCGCACGGTCGCCCCTACACCACCATTGGCGTCACCGCACCGTCCATGGCGAGGATCGCTCCGGTGATGTAGCTTGCGCGCGCCGAGGCCAGCCACACCACCGCGTCGGCGATCTCCTCCGGCCTGGCGAAGCGACCGAGCGGCAGGCGTTCGGTGGCGCGCCTCATGGCCTCCTCGGCGTCGATTCCCTGCAGGCGCGCATCGGCGGCCATGCCTTCCTGGAGCCGCTCCGTGAGCGTCAGGCCCGGATTGACCGCGTTCACCCGCACGCCCTTGCCGCCATAGGCGGCTGCCATGCCGGCGCTCACCAGCATCAGCGCTGCGTTGGCGGCCCCGCCGGAGAGGTGGGTCGGCGTCGCCACCTTGCCGCCGGCACCGACCACGTTGACGATCACGCCGGTCCCGCGCGCGCCCATTCGCTTGACCACCGGGTCGAGCATGTGGATGTAGGTGAAGTACTTGGCCTGCATGGCATCGTGCCACGCGCGGGGCGTCAGTTCCTCGGGCGGTACCCGCCGCGCGGCGCCGGCGGAGTTGACCAGGATGTCGACCGGGCCGAAGCGCTCCTCGGCGCGGTCGAGCGCGGCCACCGCCGCTTCCGGGTCGGCGAGGTCGGCCGCGAAGGTGGCCACCCGCGCCGAAGCGTCGCCGGCGGCGCTGCCGGATCCATCGGTGAGCGCCGCGGCTCCCCGCGCGAGGTTGTCGGGGCTGCGTGAGACGAGGCTCACCCGCGCGCCTTCGACGAGGAATGCGCGGGCGCAGGCGAGACCGATGCCCTTGCTGCCCCCGGTGACCAGGACGTGCTTGCCCGCCAGCTCCAGATCCATGCCGTACCTCCACTGATATGACCGCAAGCTTACCCGCCCGCGGCGGCCCGTGGCAGCGCGACGTGTCCAGACGCGCGACCGGCGCGCCGACCCGGGGGGGGCTGCAGGCCGCGGAGGCGACGCGGCTCAGGTCTGCAGCAGGCGGGCGTAGAAGGCGCGCAGCTCCGAGAGCTCGGTGAAGACGCCGAACGGGAAGCCCTGCCGATCCGGGCGGTCGTCGATCAGCAGGGCGTCGATGCCCTTGACCATCTGCGCCGGCCGGTAGCCGAAGGGCGCGAGCCGGTTGACCACATGGGGAAAGTCCCGCGCGGTCTCGCGCAGCGATACCTTGCCCGCGAGCTGGCCGAGCAGGGCCTTGCCGGCCTCGTCGAGCGGCTCGCGCACTTGGCGTTCCGGTGGTGCGGGCGGTGCGCTGCCGAACGTGGCTCGCAACGAGCCGAAGCTCAGCCGCGGCAGCCGGGCCTGCTGGCGCGCCTTTTCCTTGTTCACTCGAGATCTCCAGGGCCGGGTCCGGTGGCGGAAAGGTCGGCCGCTCGGCGCGACACCGGACTGTCAAAAAGCGTGAAAATCATAGCGAATTCTCGATCGTCGCGGGCGTCTTCCCGATCGCCGACCGACCGGGGACGAAGAGCGGTCGGTTCAGTGGCCGAGCGGCCACCAGGGTACCGCCGCAGGGGGAATCGCCGCGGCGATGCCGCCTATAATCGCGGGCGCCGCGGCGCCTCGTGGCCGCTTGAGATCGATGCGCCCTGCCCCCACCTGAGCCGCACCTGTTTACGGACTTCCTGAGCATCATGCCGATCTATGCCTATCGATGCGACGCCTGCGGCTTCCAGAAGGACGTGCTGCAGAAGCTGTCGGAGCCTGCGCTGACCCGGTGCCCCGCTTGCGAGGCCGAGTCCTTCGTCAAGCAGCTTTCCGCGCCGGCCTTCCAATTGAAGGGAACCGGCTGGTATGTCGCCGATTTCCGCGACAACGGCAAGAAGGCCGACGGCAAGTCGGACGCGCGCAGCGATGCCGAGTCGCCTGCCGCCAGCGCCTCGGACGGCGCCGACAAGGCGGCGCCTGCGAAGTCAGGGGCCGCGGGCGGATCCGAAGCCGCCGCGGCAACCCCCGCGACGCCGGCGCCTGCACCAAGCAAGTCCCCGAGCACTTCCGGCGCGAGCGCCGAGACGGCCTGACCGGCTGCGGCCGGTTGCCGTCCGGGGCGCCGTGCCCGAACCCAGCGCCACTTCTCCGGGCGAGCAGGCATGATCAAGCGGTATTTCGTGACGGGCCTGCTCCTCTGGGTGCCAATCGGCATCACGCTGTGGGTGCTGGGCGTGATCGTGACGGCCATGGACCTCAGCCTCGCGCTGCTGCCGGAGCGCTGGACGCCGCGGTTCTTCATCGGCCGCGACATCCCCGGCATCGGGGCGCTGCTCACGCTGCTGGTCATCTTCCTGACCGGCGTGCTCACCAGAAACCTTGTAGGCGGAAAGCTCGTCGAATGGGGCGAGCGCCTGCTCGCGCGCATCCCGATCGTGCGCAGCATCTATTCAAGCGTGAAGCAGGTGAGCGATACCATCCTGTCACCGAACGGCAATGCCTTCCGCAAGGCGCTGCTGGTGCAGTACCCGCGCAAGGACGCGTGGACCATCGCCTTCCTCACCGGCGTCCCGTCGGACGAGTTGCGCGAGGCCGCCGGGCTAGCGGATTCGGAGATGGTCTCGGTCTACGTGCCGACCACGCCCAACCCCACCTCGGGCTTCTTCCTGATGATGCGCAAGTCCGATACGGTGGAGCTTGACATGAGCGTGGACGCGGCGCTCAAGTACATTGTCTCGATGGGCGTCGTCGGGCCCGTCATGAAAGAAGAGGTCCGCACGCGCACGATCGCGCGCGGAACGACTGGAGAATCGACTCATGCGTAGTTGTTACGTCGGCCAGGTCTCGCTCGAGCACCTCGACAAGGAAGTCACCCTGTACGGCTGGGTCCACCGCCGCCGCGACCACGGCGGGGTGATCTTCATCGACCTGCGTGACCGGGAGGGCCTGGCGCAGGTGGTGTGCGATCCGGACCGCGAACAGACCTTCGCCACCGCGGAGCGGCTGCGCAACGAGTTCTGCATCCGGGTCACCGGCAAGGTCAGGCGCCGGCCCGAGGGCACGGAGAACGAGGCGCTGCGCAGCGGTGAGGTCGAGGTGCTGTGCCACGACATCGAGATCCTGAATCCGTCGGTCACGCCGCCCTTCCAGCTCGACGACGAGAACCTCTCCGAGACCACCCGGCTCACGCATCGCGTGCTGGATCTGCGGCGCCCGCAGATGCAGAACAACCTGGTGCTGCGTTACCGGGTCACGATGGAGACGCGGCGCTACCTGGACTCGCTCGGCTTCATCGACATCGAGACGCCGATGCTCACCAAGTCGACGCCGGAAGGCGCTCGCGACTACCTGGTGCCGTCGCGGGTCAACCCCGGCATGTTCTTCGCGCTGCCCCAGTCCCCGCAGCTCTTCAAGCAGCTGTTGATGGTCTCGGGCTTCGACCGCTACTACCAGATCGTGAAGTGCTTCCGCGACGAGGACCTGCGCGCGGACCGGCAGCCGGAGTTCACGCAGATCGACTGCGAGACCTCCTTCCTGAGCGAGCACGAGATCCGCGCCATCTTCGAGGAGATGGTCCGGACGGTGTTCCGCAACGTGCTCGGCGTGCAGCTGCCCGCCGAGTTCCCGGAGATCTCCTACCAGGACGCGATGCGGCTCTACGGCTCGGACAAGCCGGACCTGCGGGTGAAGCTGGTGCTGACGGAGCTCACCGACGCGATGAAGAGCGTCGAGTTCAAGGTGTTCTCCGGCGCGGCCAACATGGAGGACGGACGGGTCGTGGCGCTGCGGGTGCCGGGCGGCGCGGAGCTGACCCGCAGCGAGATCGACGCCTACACCCAGTTCGTCGCGATCTACGGGGCGCGCGGGCTCGCCTACATCAAGGTGAACGAAGCGTCGAAGGGGCGCGACGGCCTGCAGTCCCCGATCGTCAAGAACCTGCACGATGCTGCGATCCACGAGATCCTCACGCGCACCGGCGCGGTCAATGGCGACCTGATCTTCTTCGGCGCCGACAAGGCGAAGGTGGTCAACGACGCGATGGGCGCGCTGCGCGGCAAGATCGGCCATTCGGAGTTCGGCCGCGCCCGTGGCCTGCTGGACAGCGACTGGCGCCCGCTTTGGGTGGTCGACTTCCCCATGTTCGAGTACGACGAGGAGAACGGCCGCTGGTCGGCGCTGCACCATCCATTCACCGCGCCGAAGGACGGCCACGAGGACATGCTGGAGAGCGATCCCGGTCGCTGTCTCGCCAAGGCCTACGACGTGGTGCTGAACGGCTGGGAGATCGGGGGCGGCTCGGTCCGTATCCATCGCGAGGAAGTGCAGAG
>JAEWEW010000217.1 GCA_023389175.1 Pseudomonadota bacterium
GTGTAGATCTCGGTGGCTTGGGCCGAAGCGGCCAGGCAGGCGAGCAGTACGGAAGCAGCAGCTGGTTTCATCATGGTCGCAGGAGGGGATCGTTGTCGGGACGCCAACGGCGGATGCGCCGGGCTGCCGGAGTCTAGCGGCAAGCACCGGCACCGATCGCCGCGGCGATCGGGTCGCGGGTCGATCGATCGTCCCGGGACGATGAACGGTTGCCGGCCTTACTACAACATCTTGGTCACGAACGACTTCACGCCGCAGGCGCCGATCGACGGTGCCTTGACGAAGGTCAGCTCCACGCCGATGCCGTGACGCGCGTACCACTGGGTCTCGACGATCACATCGCCGCCTTCGGGGCGCCGCTCGCGCCGCAGATATGCCCAACCCATACGCGCGAGCTCGGCGCGATGGCCGGCCTCGGGCGAGGCCATGGCGTCGAAATGCGCGCAGTCGAACTGCGTCGCGCGCGACTCGACCATCAGCAGGCCGTCGCGGCTGGTCGCGTAGAGCGCCCGGGCGAAGCCGGAGCCGCTGGTCGGCACGAAGGCGACGCAGTCACGACGCTCCGCGAGGCCGATGTCGTCGGCACAGCGCGCCGAAAGCCCGGGACTCGGCGCGACCCGGCCGCTCGCGGCCAGCTCCGCGACCGGACTGCCCCACCGGAAGCCTTCGATCGCGGGTTTGGCTGCCTGGGCCACCACGTCGTCGACCGCCCTTGCAACCGGCGCGGGGGTCGGCCCGTCAACGGCGCCGGCCATGCGCGGCAGCGCCGCGACGCATCCGGCCAGCAACAGGCCGGCCAAGCTGGTTTCACCTCTCATCGCAATGCCCTTCTGGTACCACTGGCCGCGCCCCGCACGAAGCGGTTCGCGACACGCCGGCCGCTGCGCGGCGCGTGGCGCAGGTTCAAGGAAACAACGCACGAAAGGGGCTACGCCGGCCGCCGACGGTTGCTGCTGACCGACGAGCGGCTGGCGTCGCGGTCGCATGGCAACGCGCGCCACGTCGATCGGTTACCATCGATTCGCGCTGATGCGGGCGGACTCCGGCTTCATCGCCGCACACCGGGTCGTGCCGCGCCACCCTTGCGGACCGACCTGCCCCCGGCCCCGGGGACGCGAGACACGATCGAGCGTTGGAGAACGAATGATGACGAAGCGAGACTCGCAGCCGCAGCCGCTGCGCCTGCACGTGCCGGAGCCTACCGGGCGCCCGGGCAGGCATACCGACTTCTCCTATCTGCACCTCAGCAAGGCCGGCGAGGTGAGACGCCCGCCGATCGACGTGGCGCCTGCCGCCACCGGCGACCTCGCCTACACGCTGGTGCGGGTACTGGACGACGACGGCCAGGCGACGGGGCCGTGGAACCCCGAGGCGGCGCCGGGCCTGCTGCGCAGGGGCCTGCGGGCAATGCTCAAGACAAGGATCTTCGATGCCCGCATGCTGATCGCGCAGCGGCAGAAGAAGATGTCCTTCTACATGCAGAGCCTCGGCGAGGAGGCGATCGGGGCGGCGCATGCGCTCGCGCTGGAGGAAGGCGACATGTGCTTTCCCACCTATCGCCAGCAGAGCATCCTGATGGCGCGCGACGTCTCGCTGGTGGAGCTGATCTGCCAGCTCATGTCGAACCAGCGCGATCCGCTGAAGGGACGGCAGCTGCCGGTGCTCTACTCGGTGCGGCGCGCCGGCTTCTTCACCGTCTCCGGCAACCTCGCTACCCAGTTCATCCAGGCGGTCGGCTGGGCGATGGCCTCGGCGATCAAGGGCGACACCCGCATCGCGTCCGCGTGGATCGGCGACGGCGCGACGGCCGAGGCGGACTTCCACACCGCCCTCACCTTCGCCCACGTCTATCGCGCGCCGGTGATCCTCAACGTGGTGAACAACCAGTGGGCGATCTCGACGTTCCAGGCGATCGCCGGCGGCGAGGCAACCACCTTCGCCGCCCGTGGCGTGGGCTGCGGCATCGCTTCGCTGCGCGTCGACGGCAACGACTTCCTCGCGGTGCTCGCCGCCTCGCGATGGGCGGCGCAGCGCGCGCGCACGAATCTCGGGCCGACGCTGATCGAGTGGGTGACCTATCGCGGCGGCCCGCATTCCACCTCCGACGACCCGTCCAAGTACCGGCCGGCGGACGACTGGTCCCGCTTCCCGCTCGGCGATCCGATCAAGCGCCTGGCCCAACACCTGATCCGCATCGGTGAATGGTCCGAGGAACGGCACGAGGCGGAGAAGAAGGAGATCGAGGCGACCGTCGCCGCGGCCCAGAAGGAGGCCGAAGGCTACGGCACGCTGGAGAGCGGCTACGTGCCGAGCGCGGCCGAGATGTTCGAGGACGTCTACAAGGAGATGCCGGCGCACCTGCGGCGGCAGCGACAGGAGCTGGGGTTTTGAGGACCGGTCGGAGAAGGGAAGGCCCATGACGAGACGCGACGACACAGCCATCGCCGCCGGCGACAGGCGCGAGCAGCGCCGCGGCACCACCCGCATGACGATGATCCAGGCGCTGCGCTCGGCGATGGACGTGATGCTGGAGCGCGATCCGGACGTGGTCGTGTTCGGCCAGGACGTCGGTTACTTCGGCGGCGTGTTCCGCTGCACCGAAGGGCTGCAGGCGAAGTACGGCACGTCGCGTGTCTTCGATGCGCCGATCTCCGAAGGCGGCATCGTCGGCGCCGCGGTCGGGATGAGCGCCTACGGGCTGCGTCCGGTGGTGGAGATCCAGTTCGCCGACTACTTCTACCCGGCTTCGGACCAGATCGTCTCCGAGGCGGCGCGGCTGCGCTATCGCTCGGTCGGCGAGTTCACCGCGCAGATGGTGATCCGCATGCCGTGCGGCGGCGGAATCTACGGCGGCCAGACGCACAGCCAGAGTCCCGAGGCGCTCTTCACCCATGTCTGCGGGCTGCGCACCGTGATGCCGTCCAATCCGTACGACGCCAAGGGCCTGCTGATTGCGTCGATCGAGAACGACGACCCGGTGATCTTCCTGGAGCCGAAGCGGCTCTACAACGGGCCGTTCGACGGGCACCACGATCGTCCGGTGGTGCCGTGGTCGAAGCATCCGCTCGGCGAGGTGCCGGAGGGCTACTACACCGTGCCGCTGGAATCCGCCTCCATCGTGCGGCCGGGCTCGGACCTCACGGTCATCACCTACGGCACCATGGTGTATGTCAGCGAAGCGGCCGCGCAGGAAACCGGCATCGATGCCGAGATCATCGACCTGCGCAGCATCTGGCCGCTGGACCTGGAGACGCTGGTCGCTTCGGTGAAGAAGACCGGCCGCTGCGTCGTGGTGCACGAGGCGACCCGGACGTCCGGCTTCGGCGCGGAGCTGGTGTCGCTGGTGCAGGAGAACTGCTTCTGGCACCTGGAGGCGCCGATCGAGCGGGTCGCCGGATGGGACACGCCCTATCCGCATGCGCAGGAATGGGCCTACTTTCCCGGACCGGCGCGGGTAGGCGACGCCTTGCGCCGGGTGATGCAGGGAGGGCGGCAATGACGGCACGGCGACGGTGGGCGTGATGGGCCAGCATGTCATCAGGATGCCGGACATCGGCGAAGGCATCGCGGAGGTGGAAGTGGCAGCCTGGCATGTGCAGCCGGGGGACGAGGTCGCCGAGGACCAGGTGCTTGCCGAGGTGATGACCGACAAGGCGACGGTGGAGATCCCCTCGCCGGTGAAGGGCAAGGTAGTCGCCCTGGGCGGCAAGGTGGGCGAGGTGATGGCCGTCGGTGCGGAGCTGCTGCGACTCGAGGTGGCGGGTGCCGGCAACGTGAAGGAAGCGACCGCGAAGCCGGTGGACACGACAACGCCCGCGCGAAGCGATGCGGTCCCGGCCCCGACGACAACGCCCGCGCGAAACGATGCGACCCCGGCCCCGAAGTCCGTCGAGCGACGGGTCGACGGCAGGAAGGAAGCCGAAGCGCGTCCCGCCGGCAAGGTCCCATCGACACTCGGTCTGCAGGCGACTCGCCCGGGTGCCGCCGGGATGCGCAAGCCCGGCGAGAAGCCGCTCGCCTCGCCCGCAGTGCGGCGCCGGGCCTGGGATCTCGGCATCGAGCTGCAGTTCGTGCAAGGCAACGGACCGGCGGGCCGGATCCTGCACGAGGACCTGGATGCCTGGCTGGCGTCGCATGGCGCGGCGGTCGCGGGCACCGCCGGACAGGCGGCAGCCGCGATGCGCGGACATCGGCTCGCGCCGGACGACCGCGCGGAGGCGGTCGAGGTGATCGGGCTGCGGCGCCGGATCGCGCAGAAGATGCAGGAATCCAAGCGCCGGATCCCGCACTACAGCTACGTCGAGGAAGTGGACGTGACCGAGCTCGAGGCGTTGCGTGCCCGGCTCAACCAGCGCTTCGGTGAATCGCGCGGCAAGCTGACGGTGCTGCCGCTGCTGCTGCGCGCGATCGTGCTGGCGGTGCGGGATCATCCGCAGGTCAACGCCCGCTTCGACGACGATGCCGGCATCGTCACCCGCTACGGCGCGGTCCATGCCGGCATCGCGACGCAAACGCCGGGCGGCCTGATGGTGCCGGTGCTGCGCCATGCCGAGGCGCATGACCTCTGGTCGGCCGCGGCGGAGATCGCGCGGCTCGCCGAGGCGGCGCGCGGCGGCAAGGCCACCCGCGAGGAGCTCGTCGGCTCCACCATCACGATCACCAGCCTCGGGCCGCTCGGCGGCATCGCGACGACGCCGGTCATCAATCATCCGGAAGTGGCGATCGTGGGGGTGAACCGCATCGTCGAACGGCCGGTGGTGCGCGACGGGCTCGTCGTGATCCGCAAGATGATGAACCTGTCCTCGTCGTTCGACCATCGCGTGGTCGACGGCATGGACGCGGCCGAGTTCATCCAGGCGATCCGCGGACTGCTGGAATGCCCTTCCCTGCTCTTCGTCGAATGACCATGCCGGACGCATCCACCACGCAACTCCTCGTGATCGGCGGCGGGCCCGGCGGCTATGTCGCCGCGATCCGAGCCGCGCAGCTCGGCGTCCGGGTGACGCTGGTCGAGGCCGACCGGCTGGGCGGCACCTGTCTCAACGTCGGCTGCATTCCCTCGAAGGCGCTGATCCACGCGGCCGCGCAGTTCGAGCAGGTCAGCCGCTTCGCCGGCGGCCGGTCGGAGCTTGGCATCGGCGTGCAGGCGCCGCGCATCGACCTCGCGCAGACGGTGCGCTGGAAGGACGGCGTGGTCGCCCGGCTCACCGGGGGCGTCGCCTCGCTGCTGCGCAAGCACGGCGTGACCGTCGTCAACGGCCGCGCGCGGATCGTCGACGGCAAGACAGTCACGGTGGCCGTGCGGCCGGACAGCCATCCGGACAGCGGCGACATGCGCATCCGTTGCGAGCACCTGCTGCTCGCCACCGGATCGGAGGCGGCGCCGCTGCCGGGGCTGCCTTTCGGCGGCCCGGTGATCTCGGCGACCGAGGCACTGTCGCCCGAGGCGCTGCCGGGGCGGCTGGTGGTCGTGGGCGCCGGCTACATCGGGCTCGAGCTCGGCATGGCGTATCGGAAGCTCGGATCCGAGGTCACCGTCGTGGAGGCGACCGATCGCATCCTGCCGGCCTACGACGCCGACCTCGCGAAGCCGGTCGCGGCCTCGCTGCGACGGCTGGGCATCGACCTGCGCCTCGGCACGCGCGCACGGGTCTCCCAGGATGCGGCCCGGGACAAGCGTGCGGTCGACGGCACCGGCGTGCGGCTCGAGTTGGAGCCTGCGTCGGGCGCGGGCGGCGCCGAGGGCGCGCGGGATGCGCTCGAGGCGGACCGGGTGCTGGTCGCCGTCGGCCGGCGACCGTGCACGCAAGGCTTCGGGCTCGAATCGCTGATGCTCGACATGGCCGGGGCCGCGGTGAAGGTGGATGACCAGTGCCGCACCTCGATGCGGGGCGTCTGGGCGATCGGCGACCTGACCGGCGAGCCGATGCTCGCGCATCGCGCGATGGCACAGGGCGAGATGGTCGCGGAGATCGTCGCCGGGCGCCGGCGCCGCTTCGCGCCGGCGGCGATCCCGGCGGTGTGCTTCACCGATCCCGAGATCGCGGTCGCCGGCCTTTCGCCGGACGAAGCCAGGGCGGGCGGCATCGAAACGGTGACCGCGCAGTTCCCGCTTTCCGCCAACGGCCGTGCGCTGACCCTCGAATCGACCGACGGCTTCGTGCGCGTGGTCGCCCGCAAGGACGACCATGTCATCGTCGGCTGGCAGGCGGTGGGCGCCGGCGTCTCGGAGCTGGCGGCGGCCTTCTCGCAGTCACTCGAGATGGGCGCTCGGCTCGAGGACGTCGGCCATGCCATCCACGCCCATCCGACGCTCGGCGAGGCGGTCCAGGAGGCGGCGCTCCGGGCGCTGGGACAGGCGATCCACGTCTGAAGACGCGATTGGCGCGGCGCAATCCTGATTCGAGCGCCGGGTCGCAGACAGCATGGTCGACCGGCCGACGTATGATCGGCTTCCCAACGAGGAGACCGCGATGGCCAATGCCCAACTTACCGACGAGCTCTTCTCCCGCTTGCAGGGCGCGCCGCTGCAGCAGATCTCCCAGCGCCTCGGCGTCGCGCCGGAACGCGCAAACGACGCGGTCGCCGCCGCCCTGCCGCTCCTCCTCGGCGCGCTCGGTCGCAACGCCGCGCAGCCGCAAGGCGCGCAGTCTCTCTACGGCGCCCTCGGGCGGGACCACGGCGGCATGGACCTGGGGAGTCTGCTCGGGGCGGTGCTCGGCGGAGGCATGGGTGCCGGCACGGGTGGCGGCGGGCTGGGCGGCATGCTCGGCCAGGTGCCGGGCGGCGGCAGGGATGCCGGCGAGCCCGGCGCCGGACTGCCCGGCGGCGGGATGCCGCAACTCGACGGGCGCCGGGGCAACGCGGACGGCATCCTCGGCCACGTGTTCGGCGATCGGCAGGAGCGCGCCGAGGACGGGCTCGGGCAGGTGACCGGACTCGGGCGCGGCGGGGCGCACGAGCTGTTGCGCATGCTGGCGCCGATCGTCATGGGGTTCCTCGCCCAGCGCTTCATCGGCGGCCGCAGCGGCGGCGACGACGTGGGCGGCCTGCAGCAGGCGCTCGGGCAGGAACGCGAGCAGATCCACCAGCAGGGCGGGCTCGGCGGCGGGCTCTTCAATGCCGTGCTGGATCAGGACGGCGACGGCCAGGTGGACCTGTCGGACCTGATGAAGCTGGGCGGCAGCTTCCTCGGCGGACGCCGCTGACGACTTCCGGGCAGCTACGCGTCGACGCGAGCGGCGCGTGCCCGCGGGACCCCCTCACCCCATCAGAACCCGCGGCAGCCAGAGCACGATGTCCGGCATCAGGATGATCGCGCCGAGGCAGGCCGCGTAGGCGATCAGGAAATAGGCGACGCCGCGGAAGATGGTCCAGATCGGTATGTCGGGAGCCATGCCGTTCACGATGAAGACGTTCACGCCGACCGGTGGCGTCACCGCCCCCATGGTCGTGACCAGCGTGAGCAGCAGCGTGTACCAGACCGGGTCGAAGCCGAGCGCCCCCGCCAGGGGGAAGAAGATCGGCAGCGTGACCACCAGGAAACCGAGCGAGTCCATGACCATCCCGCCCACGATGTAGATGGCGAGGACGACCAGCATGATCACGGCCGGTGCGACCGGCAGCGCGGCCGCCCAGTCGGCGAGGTCGAACGGCAGGCGGGTGACGGTGAGGAAGCGTCCAAAGAGGACTGCGCCGGTGATCAGCAGCACAACCATCGACGAGATCCGCAGGGTCTCCGCGACCGAAAGCATGATGCCGCGCAGCGTGAGGCCACGCCGCGCGAGGCCGATCACCAGCGCGCCGAAGGCGCCTGCGGCGCCGGCCTCCGTCGGCGTGAACAGGCCGGCATAGAGGCCGCCGATGACGAGCAGGAACAGGAGCAGCGTGTCGACGACACCGGTGAGCGACGCGATCTTCTCGCGCAGCGGCGTCGCCGGGCCCGCCGGACCGAGCGCCGGATTGCGCGAGCACATCGCGAGGATCGTCAGGATGAACAGCGCGGTCAGCACGACGCCCGGCACGATCGCCGCGAGGAAGAGCCGCAGCAGCGACTGCTCGGTCTGCACCGCGATCACGATCAGCACGACGCTGGGCGGAATGACGACGCCGAGCGTGCCGCCGATCGCGACCGTGCCGGCGCTGAGCGCCGAATCGTAGCGGTAGCGGCGCATCTCCGGGAGCGCCACCGTGCCCATCATCGCGGTGGTGGCCGAATTGGAGCCGCAGATGGCGGAGAATCCTGCCGAGGCGGCGATGGTGGTGCCGGCGAGGCCGCCCGGCCATTGCCCGACCCACTTGTAGGCGGTGTCGTAGAGCCGCTCGGTGGTGCCCGAGCGGTAGGCGAACTGCCCCATCAGCACGAACAGCGGGATGACGCTCAGCCCGTAGGAGGAGAACTGCTCCCAGACGTTGGTGGCGAGCAGGTGGTAGGCCGCCCCGCTGGAGAGCATGTAGGCATTGCCGATCAGCCCGGCAAGCAGCATCGCAAAGGCGATCGGCATGCCCAGCACCATCAGGATGAACATGCCGGCCAGCCCGAGCAGGGCGACGATGACGGGATCCATGGTATTCCGTCAGGGAGCCCGGCGAACCGGCGCGGCCGCGGGCCGGAACAGCTTCGCGAGCGCGAGCAGCGTATCGACGAGGAGCGTCAGCGCCAGGGCGACGAATCCGAGGGCGACGAAGTACACCCACGGGTAGACCAGCGCCTTCAGCGTCTCCGAGAGGGAGCCGCTTTCCTGCAGGGTCTGTCCGTAGCGGACCACCACCCAGGCGACGAGGCCGAAGAGCACGAGCGCGGCCAGGGAGTTGAGCGCATCCATCGCGCTCTTGCCACGATCAGGCAGCGCGTCGGTCAGCAGCGTCATGGCGACGTGGCCGCGGTGCGCCTGGGTGTACCCGAGCGCGAGCGCGAGTGCCACCGCGGACAGCCAGCCGATCACCTCGAACGAGCCGGCGATGGGCCGTCCGAGCGCCCGCATCACCACGTCGGCCACCGTGAAGAACGTGAGCAGGACGAGCGCGATGCCGGCCACCCCGGCGAATCCGCGGTTGAGCACCGCGCTCAGGCGCCGCAGCGGCCGAAGCGGACCAGGGACCTCCCAGTCCGCCATCGTCTCCCGCGTCACTTCTGCTTGGCGAACTGGTCCCGCAGCTCGCGGGCGCGCTGCACGTACTGCTCAGCCGGCAGGCCCTTGCCCTTCATCTCGCCGACCCACTGCGTGACCATCGGCTGCAGCTTGGCGTCCCAGGCCTTGCGCTCCTCGGGCGCGAGCGACACGATCTCCAGCTTGTGCTCCTTCTTGGACCATTCCAGCGCCTCGCCGACATTCTGCTTGTCGTGATACTGGCCGGTCCAGCCGGGCATCTCCTCGGCGAGCTGGTCGATCACCTTCTTGACGTCCGCGGGCAGCTTGTCCCAGCGCTTGCGGTCCATGACCGCGGCAAAGCTGGTCACCACGGTGGGATAGTCGGTGGTGAACTTGAGCATCTC
This sequence comes from Pseudomonadota bacterium, assembly GCA_023389175.1. Classification (GTDB taxonomy): domain Bacteria; phylum Pseudomonadota; class Gammaproteobacteria; order Burkholderiales; family Burkholderiaceae_E; genus Lautropia. The sequence continues at coordinate 9,497 of JAEWEW010000217.1, forward strand.
CGCAAGCTTGAAGTCCTTGAGCACCTCGCGCGAGGTCATGTGCCCGGCGATGACGCCGGTCTGTACCGCCTGCGGCACCTCGGGCATGGGCATACCCACCGGCGCGGCGCCGAGCGCCGAGAGCACCGGCACGCCGGTGCCGCTCGCGCGCAGCTTCATGCCGGCCAGGTCGCCCGCATTGCGGACCGGCTTGTTGGTCTGGATGTGGCCGGGCTCGGTGGTGAACATCGCGATCACCTTGAAGTTCTCGTACTCCTTCGGCTTGAACTCCTTGGTGAGCTCCCACAGCACCTTGCTCGCCACGGTGGCGTCGGGGAAGCCGAGCGGCAGGGAGATGCCGGAGGTCAGCGGGAAGCGGCCCGGATCGTAGGAAGGCGAGCCCAGGCCGATGTCGGCCACGCCCTTGCTCACTCCGTCGTACATGTCGCGGGCCGAGAGCAGCGAGCCCCCGGGGAAGGTGCGCACCTCCACCTTGCCGTTGGTGCGCTTCTTCAGCTCTTCCGCCCAGTGCGCCATCTGCCGCCCGGGGAAGGTCTGGGCCGGCGCGAAGAACGCATAGGTCAGGTTGATGTCGGCGGCCTGCGCCGGCGACGGCATCGCGACCAGCGTGGCGGCGGCCAGCGCGGCCAGCGATTGCAGCAGTATTGCCCGACGTGACATCGTATCCTCCTCCTTGTTCGATTCAGACGGCATTCTGCCGCAACTTTGGCGTCGGATTCCGGATTCAGGGTTTGCCCGGTGACGCGACGCGCGCCGGCCCGACAGGCCGGCATCGCTGTTGACGGCTGCGTCGCGGCACCCCCAGGCGCGGCGACGCGGTTCGGCTCAGCGCAGCGACTGGTTGATCCGGTCCAGCGCAGCGGCGCCCGGGCAGAGGTCCGCGGTGCCGAGCCGGTTGAAGGCCGTCTCCACCGTCCCGAGGTGCTTGTGCAGGTCCTCGGGATCCGGATCCACGTACAGGAGGCCGGTCACCACCTCGCCGGCCGCCTGGCGCTGCTGGATGTAGTTCATCGCGGCCAGCCGGTCGGTGGGGTCGTACATCGCATGAAGCTTGCGCAGCCGGAGCGTCGAGCCGTCGTGCTGCACCACCTCCAGCACCTCGCCTTCGGCCGCCTCGGCGACGATCTCCTTGCGGCGCGGGATGAAGTCGATCCGGTTGACCGCCTCGTTGTGCTCGCGCACATAGTCGTAGCTCTTGGTGCTGCCCTCGTGGTTGTTGAAGGCAACGCACGGGCTCACCACGTCGATGAAGGCAGCCCCGCGATGCTCGATTCCCGCCTTGATCAAAGGCACGAGCTGGCGCTTGTCGCCGGAGAAGCCGCGCGCGACGAAGGTGGCGCCAAGCTGCAGCGCGAGCGAGACGAGATCGATCGGCGAGTCCCGGTTGACGGCGCCGCGCTTGGACTGCGATCCGGCATCCGCGGTGGCGGAGAACTGCCCCTTGGTCAGCCCGTAGACGCCGTTGTTCTCCACCAGGTAGAGCATGTTGACGCCGCGACGCATCACATGGGCGAACTGGCCCAGGCCGATGGAGGCGGAGTCGCCGTCGCCCGAGACGCCGAGGTAGATCAGCTCCCGGTTGGCCAGGTTCGCGCCGGTCAGCACCGACGGCATCCGGCCGTGGACGGTGTTGAAGCCGTGCGAATTGCCGAGGAAGTAGTCCGGCGTCTTGGACGAGCAGCCGATGCCCGAGAGCTTGGCGACCCGGTGGGGCTCGATGTCGAGCTCCCAGCAGGCCTGCACGATCGCGGCGGAGATGGAATCATGCCCGCAGCCGGCGCAGAGCGTCGAGATGGCGCCTTCGTAGTCGCGACGGGTGTAGCCGACGCGGTTGACCTCGAGGGTCGGATGATGCAGCCGTGGCTTCTTGAGGTAGGTCATGGCGCCAGGGAGTCCTATGAGGCGGTCGCGACGCGCTTGATCGGCGTCACCTTGGCCTGGCCGATCCGGGTGCCGATCCCCTCGTGGATGAAGCGCGCCGTGATCGGTGTGCCGTCGTAGTGGAGGATGGCGACCAGCCGGGCCGGGTCGATGCCCAGCTCGTTGACGAGCAGGGTGCGCAGTTGCGCATCGCGGTTCTGCTCCACCACGAAGACCAACTCGTGCGCGAGGATGAACGCCTTGACCGCATCGGCGAACGGAAAGGCCCGCAGGCGCATCACGTCGATCGCGACGCCGTCGTTCTCCAATGCGTCATGCGCCTCCGTCATGGCGGGCGCGGTGGAGCCGAAGTGCAGCGCGCCGAAGCGGGCCTTGGCCGCACCCTTCGGCAGCAACGCCGCGTTCGCCGGCCGCTCGACCGGCTGCGGCACCAGCGCCTTCGCCGTCTCGAACTTGCGCAGCAGGCGCTCCATGTTGTAGACGTAGTCCTGGCCGGTCTCGCTGTACTTCGCGTACGGGTTACGGGTGGTGCCGCGGGTGAAGTAGGCGCCCCGCGTGGGATGGGTGCCGGGCAGGGTCCGGTAGGGAATGCCGTCGCCGTCCACGTCGAGGTAGCGGCCGAAGTCGACGCCGGATTCCAGCATCTCGTAGTCCATCACCTTGCCGTGGTCATGCACCCGGGTGTCGTCCCAGGCGAGCGGCCGGCACAGGCGCCGGTTCATGCCGATGTCGAGATCGGTCATCACGAAGACCGGCGTCTGCAGCCGGTCGGCCAGGTCAAGCGCCTGCGCGGTGAAATCGAAGCACTCCGCCGGATCCTCCGGGAAGAGCAGCACGTGCTTGGTGTCGCCGTGGCCGGCATAGGCGCAGGCGAGCACGTCGGCCTGCTGGGTGCGGGTCGGCATGCCGGTGGAGGGCCCGCCGCGCTGCACGTTGACGATGGTGGCCGGGATCTCGGCGAAGTAGGCGAGGCCGAGGAACTCCGTCATCAGCGAAATGCCGGGGCCGGAGGTGGCGGTGAAGGCGCGGGCGCCGTTCCAGCCGGCGCCGACCACCATGCCGATCGAGGCGAGCTCGTCCTCCGCCTGCACGATGGCGTAGCGCGCCTGGCCGGAGGCCGGATCATGCCGCAGCTTGCGGCACCAGCTCTCAAAGGCTTCGGCCACCGAGGAGGACGGCGTGATCGGATACCAGGCGCAGACCGTGGCGCCGCCGTACACCGCGCCGAGCGCGGTGGCGGCATTGCCTTCCATGAAGATCATGTCGCCGACGCGGTTGCGGCCCTCGACCGCGAGGCCGATGGTCGGCAGCGACTGCTGGGCGTGCGTGCGCCCGAGGTGCAGCGCCTTGATGTTGGAATCCAGCAGCCGCTCCTTGCCCTTGTACATCTCCCCGAAGAGCTTCTCGACCACGTTGGGATCGATCCCCAGCAGCGCCGACAGCGCGCCGAGGTAGACGATGTTCTTCATCAGCTGGCGTTGGCGCGCGTCGCCGTAGTTCGCATTGGTCAGCTCGGTGAGCGGCATGCCGATCACCTCGATGTCGTTGCGGAACTTCTCCGGCGGCAGCGGACGGGTGGAGTCGTAGAAGAGATAGCCGCCGGGCGACAGCTCCTTCAGGTCGCGGTCCCAGGTCTGCGGGTTCATCGCCACCATCATGTCGACGCCGCCGCGGCGCCCGAGGTAGCCCTGCTCGTTGACCCGCACCTCGTACCAGGTGGGCAGCCCCTGGATGTTGGAGGGGAAGATGTTGCGCGGGCTGCCCGGCACGCCCATGCGAAGGATCGACTTGGCGAAGAGCTCGTTCGCCGATGCGGAGCCGGAGCCGTTCACGTTCGCGAACTTGATCACGAAGTCGTTGACGGCGCGGATCGGCTCCTGGAGCGGATTCATCTCGTTCCTCCTCAGGCGGCCCGCACCAGGCCGGGCGATGCGGCAGGACGCGAGGGGCCGCCGCGGGCCGCGCCCGGGCCGGCATGGGTCATCTCGATCAGGAACTTCTGCATGTCCCAGGCACCGGTGGGACAGCGCTCGGCGCAGAGGCCGCAGTGCAGGCA
>JAEWEW010000298.1 GCA_023389175.1 Pseudomonadota bacterium
CACCTGCTCGCGAAGATGCCGGGACAGCGGGAGCGGCTGCAACCGGTGGCGCTCAACCTGGACTTTTCCGATGCCTGGCGCATCCCGGTGCGGGACGCCTACGAGCGGCTGCTGATGGACATCATCCGCGGCCGGCTCGCGCTGTTCCTGCGGCGCGACGAGGTCGAGGCGCAATGGCGCTTCGTCGACCGGCTGCGAACCGACCTCGGCGAGCGCGGGGTGCATCCTCTCGCGTATCCGGCCGGCTCCCATGGGCCCCCGGAGGCCACCGCGCTCGCGGTGCGTTCGGGCGGAGTCTGGTCGGAGTCGCTCGCGCTGGTGTCGTAGCCGCCTATGCGGCGGCGCGCAGCCGGCGCGCGATGATCTCGACCACGTCCTCCACCGGCGGCGTCACGTCCACTTCCCAGCCTTCGCCCGGGGCGAGCGGCTCCAGCGTGGCAAGCTGGCTGTCGAGCAGCGACGGCGGCATGTAGCGATGCCGGCGCGCGGCCGCGCGTCGGGCGAGCAGCTCCCGGCTGCCGGTGAGGAGCACCAGCGCCAGGCCGTCGACGCCGTCGCCGAGCCGCGCGCGGTATGCGGCCTTGAGCGCGGAGCAGGCGAGCACCACGCGCTCGCCCCGGCCGGCGGCCTCCCGCAGCTCGCGATTCAGGCGGTCCAGCCAGGGCCAGCGGTCCTCGTCTGCCAGTGGCACGCCGCCCGCCATCTTGCGCACGTTCTCCGGCGGATGGAAGTCGTCCGCATCGATGAAGCGCGCGCCGATGCGTTCTGCCAGCGCGCTGCCGATGCTGGTCTTGCCGGCGCTGGAGACGCCGGCGACCACCACGATCGTGGCACTGCCCGGCGAGGCTTGGTCTTTCGGTGGCATGGCTGTGCGGCGCAGGGAGAACACGGATTCTAGGCGAGCCCTGCCTCTGGCGCAGCCGATGCAGTCGGCATAGACTCGCGCGGGAAGGACGCCGCGGGGGAAAAGCCATGCGAGTGCTTGTCACGGGAGCGAACGGCCACCTCGGATACAACCTCGTGTCCGCCCTGCTTGGCGCCGGGCATCGCGTGCGCGCCAGCGTCAGGTCTCTCGCCGACCAGGAGAAGACGCAGCGCCTGCGTCAGCTTGGCGCGGTGGAGCTGGTCGAAGTCGCGCTGGAGCGCCCGGACCAGATGCGCGCCGCCATGCAGGATGTCGAGTTGCTGTTCCACGCTGCGGCCATGTACGCGTACTACGCGCCCGGCCGGTCCGAGGAGATCGTCGCCGCTTCGGTGCAGGGCGCCGAATCCGCCATGCGGGCCGCGGCCGCGGCCGGGGTACGGAAGGTGATCCTGACCTCGTCGCTCATCACGCTGCCCCTGACGCCGCCCGGCGATCCGCCCGTCGACGAGAGCCAGTGGACCACGGACCTGTCGGTGCCGTATGTCAGAGCCAAGGTGGAGGCGGAGAGGATCGCGTGGCTGCTGGCCGGCGAATCGGGGCTCGACCTGGTCACGATCCTGCCCGGGGCGATCGCCGGCCCGGGATTCGTCCACAACACGCCGAGCATCGACCTGATCGAGGTGATGATGCGTGGCGGCTTCCGCGTCGGCGTACCGGACTTCAACTTCCCGCTGGTCGACGTGCGTGACGTGGTGGCGGCTCACCTGCTTGCCGCGGACAAGCCCTGTGATGGCCGCTTCGTCGTCTGCAACGATGTCCTGCCGTCGTTCCGCGCCATGCTCCAGACGATGCATGAGATCGACCCGGGGATCCGGCTGCCCCTGATGACGATGCCGGCCTTCATGTCGGGCGCCATGCCCTGGTTCGACTGGTTGAACCACCGCATGCTGGGAACGCCGCGCTCCGCGACTCCGGAGCTCATGTCCATGTTCCGTGGCCGCATCTGGAACGCCGCCAACGGTCGCGTGAAGAAGGTCCTCGGCTGGCGTCAACAGGTGTCGCCGTCACAGTGCCTGCGCGACACCATGGAAGTGCTGCGAGCCCGGCAGGCGGTGGCGGCATGAGTGCCTCCCGGACGTTCCCGGCGCCGCCGCGCACCGGCAATGATCGCCGCGGCGGCAGGCGGGCAGATCGATGACCGCGCGTCCGGCGCTCGCCCGCTTCGATCTCGGCGGGCGCCTAGCCCTGGTCACCGGCTCGAGCGCCGGCATCGGCTTCGCGATCGCACGTGCGCTCGGCGGCGCGGGCGCGCGTCTGGTGCTCAACGGGCGGGATGCGGACCGGCTCGCGGCGGCGGCCACGGACCTGCGTGGCGAGGGGCTCGAGGTTCACGAGCACCGCTTCGACGTCACCGACCGCGACGCGGTGCTCGCCGCGGTGGAGCGCATCGAGGCGGAGGTCGGGCCGATCGAGATCCTGGTCAACAACGCCGGCATCCAGCGCCGCGGACCGCTGGAGGACTACGACCCCGGGACCTGGTCGGAGCTCATGCGCACCAACCTCGACAGCGTCTTCTTCGTCGGGCAGGCGGTGGCGCGCCGGATGATCCCGCGCGGCCGCGGGCGGATCATCAACATCTGCTCGGTGCAGAGCGAGCTCGGCCGGCCGGGGATCGCGCCGTATGCCGCCAGCAAGGGCGGCGTGAAGATGCTGACCAAGGGCATGGCGATCGACTGGGGCCGGCACGGCCTCAACGTCAACGGCATCGGCCCCGGCTACTTCGCCACCGAGCTGAATGCCGCGCTGGTGCGGGACGAGAAGTTCTCCGGCTGGCTGGTCGACCGTACACCGAGCGGGCGCTGGGGCGATGTCGACGAGCTTGGCGGCGCAGCGATCTTCCTCGCCTCGGATGCATCGACCTTCGTGAACGGCCACGTGCTCTACGTGGACGGCGGCGTCACCGCGCGACTCTGACCGGACGTGCCCCGAAAGGGAGAGGCGGCGGTCTGTCGCGTGCATGGCCGGGATGGCGCCTGCCCGGGCGATGCGGGGATCGGCGGCAGGCCGCAAGCTATCCGTCCTATCATTGGCCGCTTCTCCTTGTCTCCCTTCGATGGATTCCGACTCCCGATCGACGATCCGCCGGGTCGTCAGGGCCTGCCGGACGGCCGCCGCGTTGCTGGTGCTGCTGGCCGGCGTCCTTCCCGCGACCCCGGCCGCGCAGACGGCGCAGGACGAAGGCGCGGTCTCCGCGGCGCTGCCGGAGGGCGTTGGCGGGCGGCGCGACTCGCACACCGTCTTCCTCCAGGGTGGCCTTGCCGACGACACCGACATGCTGGTGGTCGGCATCACCTGGGATTGGCCCTGGCATCGGGACTATGCCCTCGGCCGGCTCTCCGGCTACTGGGAGATGTCGTTCGGGCGCTGGGACACGAACCATCCGGCCCTCGATGGATCGACCTGGGTGACGCAGTTCGGCGTGACGCCGGTGCTGCGCCTGCAACCCGAGTCATGGGGCGGACGCTGGTTCATCGAAGCCGGCATCGGGGCCAACCTGCTGCTGCCGGTCTACCGCAGCAGCGACAAGCGGTTCAGCACGACCTTCAACTTCGGTGACCACCTCGCGGTGGGGCGCCGGTTCGGCCAGCGCGCGGAGCACGAGATCGCGCTGCGCCTGCAGCACTTCTCGAACGCCGGGATCAAGCGCCCGAACCCGGGCGAGGATTTCATCCAGTTGCGCTACTCGCGCCGCTTCTGACGGCCTCCCGCCGGCCGCGCGGGGACACCGGGGCGGCAGCAACTGCGGCAGCAACGGCGCAACGGCGCAGCATCGCGTCCCCGGCGCCGTGGTAACTTTGGCGCTCCTCACGCCACGGACGCCGGCGCGTTTCGTGCAAGCCGATGGGATCGATCGCGAGACTTGCCGTCCTCCTGTGGGTCGCGGCCCTCTGCGGCTGCGCCTCGCTGCCGCCGCTGACCGGCCGGACCGAGTCCATCGCGCTGCGGGACACCGGCGACACGCGGCTCGGCCGGATGGTGACGCCGCTGCTGGAACGCCATGCGGGCGGGTCGGCGGCCCGGGCCGAGGCGCAGCCGTGGACCGCCCCGGCAACCCGGCCGGATCCTGGCCTGCACCAGGCCGCGAACGAATCAGCGACCAGAACCGCCCCGCGGCCGGCCGCCGTGCCGGGCCCGGCGGTGACCGCGGGCCTCTACCCGCTTGCAGGCGGCGAGGAGGCGCTGGCCGCGCGCGTGGCGCTGATCGATGCCGCCGAGCGCAGCCTCGACATCCAGTACTACATCTGGCGCAGCGATCCCTCCGGGCTCTACCTGCTGGAGGCGATCCGGCGGGCAGCGGACCGGGGTGTGCGCGTCCGCCTCCTGATCGACGACAACAGCACGGCGGGCCTGGACGACACCCTGGCGGTGCTCGATGCGCATCCGGCGATCGAGGTGCGCCTCTTCAATCCGTTCGCCCGTCGCACCGCGCGGATGCTCGACTACCTCGCCGACTTCTCCCGGCTCAATCGCCGGATGCACAACAAGTCGCTCACCGCCGACGGACAGGCGACCATCATCGGCGGCCGAAACATCGGGGACGAGTACTTCGACGCGGTCCGGGAGGCGGCATTCGCCGACCTGGACGTGCTCGCGGTCGGGCCGATCGTCGCGCAGGTGGCCGGCGATTTCGACCGCTATTGGGCGAGCCGGTCGGCATACCCGGCGGCAGGCCTGATCGCGTCGCCGGAGCAGGCCGTCGTCACGGAACGGCTCGCGGCGCTGACCGCCGCCGCGGCCGAGCGAGGGGCCCGTCACGACGCGCAGGCACGCGAGTTCCTGGAGGGGCTGCTCGGCGGCGACTCCCGGCTCGTCTGGGCGGAAACGCGCCTGATCAGCGACGATCCCGAGCAGGTGCTCGACGGCGCGGCGCCGCCCGCGCCGCTGGTCGAACGGCTGGAGAGGATCCTCGGCACGCCGCGTATCCTCCTGGAGATCGTGACGGCGTACTTCGTGCCGCTGCAGGAGGGGGTCGACTACCTGGCCGAGCTGGTGGCGCGCGGGGTGGAGGTGCGCATCCTCACCAACTCGCTCGCCGCCACCGACGTCGTCGCCGCGCACACCGGCTATGCGCGTTGGCGCAAGGCGGTGATCGAAGCGGGCGTGAGCCTCTACGAGTACAAGCCGGCGGCGCCCACGCCGCCTTCCGGTGCAGCGGCCGGCAGGAAGGGCGCGCCGGCCCTCGGCATCGGTCGCGGCCCCCGCGGTTCGGGATCCAGCTCGAGCCTGCATGCCAAGACCTTCAGCGTCGACCACCGTCGGGTGGTGATCGGCTCGTTCAACTTCGACCCGCGTTCGCTGCAGCTCAACACCGAGCTCGGCTTCATCATCGACAGCGCGGAGCTTGCCGGGTCGGTGGAGGAAGCCTTCGCCGCCAACGTGCCGCAGACCGCATGGAAGGTATCGCTGGCGGACGACGGACAACTGCGGTGGACCGGCCACGAGGAAGGCCGCCCGGTGCGGCATGACTCGGAGCCGGCGGCGAGCTTCTACCGGCGTGCCGCGGCGGCCGTGATCTCCTTGCTGCCGCTCGACTGGATGCTCTGAAGGCCGGCACCTGCCTGTCGGCCGGCCCATCCACCGGACCCTAGGCCACCTCGTCCTTCTCCCAGAAGGCGGGCGGCGTCTGCTGCTCGCGCATCAGCTCCAGGATCTTTTCGCGCGGAATGACGCCGCAGCGCCGCGCCCAGGCTTCGTACTCGCGCGCCATCGCGGCCACCCGGTCCGGATGCCGGTCCGCGAGATCGTGCAGCTCGGTGCGATCCTGCTCCATGTCGTAGAGCTCCCACGGGCCGGGATACCTGCGCACCAGCTTCCACTTGCCGTCGCGCATCGCGGCATTGCCTTCGTGCTCCCAGAACATCGGCGGACGGCTCTCGCGATCGGCGGCGAGCACCGGCGAAAGCGAGGTGCCCTCCAGCGGCGGGAGCGGAGCGCCGTTGCGATCGGCAGGATAGGGCG
>JAEWEW010000323.1 GCA_023389175.1 Pseudomonadota bacterium
GCTTCGAGATGAAGCGCGGCGAGATCCTCGGGCTCATCGGGCCCAACGGGGCGGGCAAGAGCACGCTCTTCAACCTGATCAGCGGCTACTCGCCGCTCAGCGGCGGCGAGATCCACTTCGACGGGCAGCGCATCTCGGGTCTCGGCTCGAGCCGCATCGCGACGCTCGGCATCGCCCGCACCTTCCAGCACGTGCAGCTCGTCGCCGGCATGAGCGTGCTGGACAACGTCGCGATGGGCGCGTACCTGCGTGGCAGCAAGGGCTTCCTTGCGACCTGCCTGCGCATGGATCGCGACGAGGAGGCCGCATTGCTGCGCGAGGCCGCGACCCAGATCCGCCGCGTCGGCCTGGAGGACCAGATGCACGAGCCGGCCGGCAGCCTGCCGCTCGGCAAGCAGCGGGTGGTGGAGATCGCGCGGGCACTCGCGGCCGACCCGGTGCTGCTGCTGCTGGACGAGCCGGCGGCCGGCCTGCGCTTCCGGGAGAAGCAGGAGCTCGCGGCGCTGCTGCGCACGCTGCGCGAGCAGGGGATGAGCATCCTGCTGGTGGAGCACGACATGGATTTCGTGATGGGGCTCACCGATCGGCTGGTGGTGCTGCAGTTCGGCGAGAAGCTCGCCGAAGGCGCACCGGCCGAGGTGCAACGCAACCCCGCGGTGCTGGAGGCCTATCTTGGCGGCGTTTGAGCGCGCCGATGCGGCGTTGCCGCTCCTCGCGGTCCAGGACCTGTCCGTGCGCTACGGCAAGGTGGAGGCGGTGCACCGGGTATCGCTGCAGGTGGAGGCGGGGAGGATCGTCACCGTGGTGGGGCCCAACGGTGCCGGCAAGACGACGCTGATGGCGGCGATCATGGGGCTGCTGCCCGCCACCGGCCGCATCCTGATCGACGGCGTGAACCAGCATGGCGTGACGGTCGAGGAGCGGGTCGCGAACGGGGTGTGCCTGGTGCCCGAGAAGCGCGAGCTCTTCGCCGAGATGACAGTGCAGGACAACCTCGAGCTCGGCGGGCTGACCCGTCGCCGGCGCGGTGAGCGGGGCCTCGACGCGGCCCTCGAGGACATCTACGGCGTCTTCCCGCGCCTGAAGGAGCGCCGCCGCCAGCTCGCCGGAACGCTCTCCGGCGGCGAGCGCCAGATGCTCGCGCTCGGCAGGGCGCTGATGTCGTCGCCGCGGCTGCTGATGCTGGACGAGCCCAGCCTCGGGCTCGCGCCGCTGATCGTGCGCGAGATCTTCCACGTCATCGCAGACCTGCGGTCGCGCCGGGTGAGCGTGCTGCTGGTCGAGCAGAACGCCCGCGCGGCGCTGCAGGTGGCGGATTACGGCTACGTCCTGGAGAGCGGCGAGGTCGCGCTCGCCGGTGCCGCGAGCGAGCTCATGGCCGACGAGAAGGTGATCGCCAGCTACCTCGGGCTGCGGGCGGTGGAGCGGAGGGCGGACCCGTGATCCCGCCGGTCGGCGAGCCCGTGCTCCTCGAGGGGCACGTGGGCGCCGGCACGGCAGGCGCCGCGCGCGAGGAGCCGGCGGTCGCCGGTGGCCTGGACCAGTCCTCCATGGCGCACCTGCTGGGGTACCACATCACTCAGGCCAACGTGCCGAGCCGCAAGGTGTTCATGCGGCACATCGGCACGCCGTACCGCCTGAGCCCGGTGGAATTCACCATCCTGATGCTGGTGGCGAACAACCGCGACGCCACCCACAAGCAGCTCTCCCAGGCGCTGATGGTGTCGGCGCCCGCGGTCACCACGCTGCTCGATCGCCTGAGCGAGCGCGGCCTGATCGCGCGCGTGCGCAACGAGCACGACCGCCGCTCGCAGAACGTGCGTCTAACCCGGCGCGGCGCCGCCCTGCAGCGCGAGGTGCGCGACATCTCGCTCGGGATGGAACGCGACCTGCTGCGTCACCTCACCGACGGCGAGCGGACGATCCTCATCGAGCTGCTGCAGAAGGTGGCGCGCGGACGGCGCTGAGCGCCTGACCGCCCGCCCGGTAGTCCCGCGCCGACACGCCGAACCGGCGCCTGAAGCTGCGGCTGAAGTGGGCCGCGTCGTTGAAGCCGCGATCGAAGGCGATCTCCGCGATGCCGCGTCCCGCGAGCGCGGGGTCGCGCAGGTCGCGCTGACAGGCGTCCAGGCGCTGGTTCCAGATGTAGTGGCCGAGCGGCACCGGTTCGTGCTGAAAGAGGCGATGCACGTGGCCGACCGACAGTTTCAGCTCGGCCGCGATGGTCGCCACGGACAGCTGCGGATCCGAGAGGCGCTGCGCAACCAGCTGCTTGATGCGGGCGAGATGGTAGCCGGTGAGGTCCGAGACGCCCTGGCGGCTTGCTGCCGGCAGCGTGTGCAGTCCTGCCACCAGGATGTCGACGATCCCGTTGGCTACCGCAGTCGCGGAGGCCGGCTGCAGGCCACCGATGTCCCGTTGCAGCGTCTGCAGCATGCTGATCATCAGGTGGCCGGCGCCTTCGCGTCCGTTCACCGCGGTCGCGGTGAGCCGGTCGGTCTCGCGCACCAGGCTGCGCAGCTGGCCGCCCGGCAGCATCAGCACCATCTGCTGGAAGTGGCCGCCGAAGGCGAGCTCGTAGGGGCGGGTGCTGTCGTAGAGCGCGAAGTCTCCGGGCTGCAGCAGCGCGTCCCGACCGTCCTGGCGAACGATGCCGCGGCCGCGCGTCTGGATGCTGACCAGGAAGAAGTCCTCGGCGGCGCGCGAGATCTGCCGCGGCGTGCGAAGCACGCGCTGCGCCACCGAGTCCACCACCGACAGGTCGAGCTGCGCGAGCCGGTGCGAGCGGATCGATCCCCGGAAGCCGGCGCGCTCGGCGGCGTCGCAGTCGAGCTGGACGTAGACGTCGCAGATCATGTCGGTCCAGTAGGCGAGGCGCTCTGCCGGCGGCACCGACGAAGTGGTGAACAGCTGCGTCATCGCGGTCTCCCGGGCTGCCACGCCGCCCGTTCCCGGCCGGACGGGTCGCCTTCCGCCCGAAGCCATCTGATCGCCGGTCAAGAGCGCCGCGACTCGCGGACAAGCTGCCCGGTCGGCTGAACTCTACACTGTCCCGGCCATCGACGGAACGCCGCGTCCTGCCGGCGCCGGAAGTCGAAACATCCGCCGCAAGGAGACCTCCATGAGCCAGAAGCATCCCCGCTACAAGGTCGCGGCCATCCAGGCCGCACCGGTGTTCCTCGACCTCGACGCTACCGTCGACAAGACGATCGCGCTGATGAAGCAGGCCGCCGGCGAGGGCGCCCGCCTGATCGCCTTCCCGGAGACCTGGATTCCGGGCTACCCCTTCCACATCTGGCTGGATTCGCCAGCCTGGGGCATGCAGTTCGTCCAGCGCTACCACGACAACTCGCTCGTGGTCGGCTCCCCGGAGTTCCTCAGGATATGCGCGGCCGCGCGCGAGCTCGGCATCTGGGTCGGCCTCGGCTACAGCGAGCGGTCGGGCGGCAGCCTCTACATGGGCCAGGCGCTGATCGACGACCAGGGCGAGGTGTTGCAGACCCGGCGCAAGCTGAAGCCCACGCATGTCGAGCGCACGGTGTTCGGCGAAGGCGACGGCAGCCACCTGACGGTGTGCGAGACCGCGATCGGCAACGTCGGCTCGCTCTGCTGCTGGGAGCACCTGCAGCCGTTGTCGAAGTACGCGATGTATGCCCAGAACGAGCAGGTCCACATCGCTGCGTGGCCGAGCTTCGCCCTCTATCGCGGCGCTGCGTATGCGCTCGGCCCGGAGCTCAACAACGCCGCGAGCCAGATCTACGCGGCCGAAGGTCAGTGCTTCGTGCTCGCGCCCTGCGCCGTGGTGTCACCCGAGATCGCCGCGCTGCTGTGCACCGACGAGACCAAGCGGCAGCTGCTGAAGGTCGGCGGCGGGTTCGCCCGGATCTTCGCGCCCGACGGATCGTCGATCGGCAATCCGATCCCGGAGGACCAGGAGGGCATCGTCTATGCGGAAATCGATCTCGGCATGATCTCGCTCGCGAAGGCGGCCGCCGACCCGGCCGGGCACTACGCCCGTCCCGACGTCACGCAGCTGCTGCTCGACAAGACGCCGGGAGACCGGGTGGTCGCCCGCGCGACGCGGGAGACGCCGCAGGTCGCGCAGGCCGAGGTGGCCAGTGCCGGGGAGGTGGTCGTCCCGATCAAGGGCGCCGCGCAGGAGAAGGCTGCCTAGCAGGGCGCGCGCCGCAGGAAGGCCCTGGGCGCCGCGCCTTCAGGCGGGGGCAGGCGCGGGGCCGGCGCCGGTGGCATCATTGTCCTCGCATCACCGGAGGACAGGATGGCCCATCGCGTCGAGAACCAGCCGCCACCGCCCGCGGACCACAACCTGTGGCAGGCCCATCCCGCGCTGCGCGAGGCGGTGCAGCGCGAGGGCGCCGACTGGGCCGTCCCCGAGCTCGACGCCTACGGCGCGCGGATCGGCACGGCGCGCATGCAGGAGCTCGCGGCCATCGCCAACCGGTGCCCACCGGAGCTGCGCACCCACGACCGCTTCGGCCACCGGATCGACCGGGTCGACTTCCATCCGGCCTGGCACGAGCTGATGACCGCAGGCGTCGCGGCCGGCCTGCACAGCTCCGCCTGGTCGAACAGGAAGCCGGGCGCCCACGTCGCGCGGGCCGCGGCCTTCCTGCTGCATGCCGAAGTGGAGAACGGCACGCTCTGCCCGCTGTCGATGACGCACGGCTCGGTCGGCGCGTTCGCGCAGGCGCCCGAGCTGGCCGCCGAGTGGCTGCCGCGCATCTACTCGCGCGAGTACGATCCGGCATTCGGGCCGGCGACCGGCAAGCGTGGCGTGCTGATCGGCATGGGGATGACCGAGAAGCAGGGCGGCTCGGATGTCCGCGCCAACACGACGGTCGCCACGCCGGCCGGCGACGGCAGCTGGCGACTGCACGGCCACAAGTGGTTCACCTCGGCACCGATGTGCGACGCCTTCTTCGTCACCGCGCGCACGGCCGGCGACGATCGCGGCATCTCGTGCTTCTTCATGCCGCGGTTCCTGCCGGACGGCACCCGCAACGACATCCGGATCCAGCGGCTCAAGGACAAGCTGGGGAACAAGTCGAACGCCTCGAGCGAGCTGGAGTTCGAAGGAACCACGGCCTGGCTGGTGGGCGAGGCCGGCCGCGGCATCCCGACCATCCTGCAGATGGGCGTGTTCACCCGGCTCGATTGCGCGCTCGGATCGGCCGGCATCATGCACCAGTGCGTCGCGCAGGCGGCGCACCATGCCCGCCACCGCCGGGCCTTCGGCCGCCTGCTGGTGGAGCAGCCGCTGATGCGCAACCTGCTCGCGGATCTCGCGCTGGAGGTGGAGGCGGCCGTGGCGCTCGTCCTGCGGCTCGCGCGCGCCTACGACCGCATGGACGATCCGGCGGAGACCGAATTCCGCCGCGTGATGACGGCGGCCTGCAAGTACTGGATCTGCCGCCGCGGGCCGGCCCTCGCCTTCGAGGCGATGGAGGCGCTGGGCGGCAACGGCTACGTGGAGGAAGCGCCGCTCGCGCGCTTCTACCGCGAGCTGCCGGTGAACTCCATCTGGGAAGGCTCCGGCAACGTGATGTGCCTGGACGTGCTGCGCGCCTTCGGACGCTCGCCGGCGACGGCCGAGGTGATCGCCGCGGAGCTCGCGCTCGCGCGCGGCGCCCATGCCGCCTACGACAGCTGCTGCGATCGGCTCGCCAGCCGGCTCCTCGTGCGGCGCGATCCGGCCGCGTCGGGGGAGACCGAAGGCCAGGCCCGGGTCCTGGTCGCGGAGCTTGCGCTCGCGATGTCGGCCTGCCTGCTGCTGCGGCACGCGCCGGACATCGGCGACCTCTTCTGCCGCGCGCGGCTCGCGGGCACGCCCGGCAGCGGCCTCGCCTTCGGCACGCTGCCGGACCATCCGGCCGTCGCGCGTCTGATCGACCGCCTGGAGCCGGTGCACGCTCCCTGAGGGAACGCCGGAGGAACGCCGGACCGCCTCGGGCTCCGCCGACGCCGAGGGGACCGACCGGCGCAGCCCGGCCCTCGGGGCATTCCTCCAGACGTCGGCCGAGACTCGCCACCGATCACGGCATCGCGGCAGCCTGCTTGGCAGGCGCCCGGGATTCTGTGATGCTTTCTCGCAACATGAACCAAGCAATCGAGGCCTTTATGGCCGATCCCCTGGGCACTGCCGGCCTGCTCGTCGAGTATGGACTGAAGGGCGCGACGCCGCTCGCCGCCGGGCTGGCCGTGGCCGTCGCGGCGGTCGCCGCGTGGCTGTGGCGACGCCGGTCGCACCGGTCCCGCACCAACGTGCTCACCCGGCGCGCGTTCAGCCAGGCCGAAGGCCAGCTGTGGGCACGCCTCAACTCGGCCCTGCCGGGCCATGTCATCGGGTTCGGCGTGCCGCCCACCCGCTTCGTCGCCGTGCGCAAGGACGGCGGCCTCGGTCGCCATCGGCGCCGGCTCGAGACGCTCAGCGCCGACTTCGGCGTCTTCCGCAGCGACGGCACCGTCTCGACCGTGGTGCTGCTGGACGACGGCGAGGCCGCGCTCGGCCGCCGGCAGGCGAAGCTGCGCCGCAAGCTGCTCGAGCGCGCCGGCATCCGCTGGGTGACCTGGTCGGTCGCCTCGCTGCCGACGGTGGATGCGATCTCGCGCCAGCTCAACCCGGCGCAGATCCAGTTCGCGGCCGGCGACTCCGGCAGCGCGAAGCGCGGTGTCGACGGCGGGTCCGCGCGGCGGGGCGCGAGCGATTCGGTGGATCCGGATACGCGCCTGGTCGCAAGCGTGAGGTAGGACGCCCCCGAAGCGGGCTTCGGCCGGGCGCGCAGACGAAACGCGCGCTCGCCCCTTCAGCGCGCAGCGAGTCGCCTACGTCGGGGTGACCAGCTTGAGGCCGACGATGCCCGCGACGATCAGCGCGAGGCTCACCAGCCGCCCGACGGTCGCCGACTCTCCGAACAGCACGATGCCGAGCACGGCCGTGCCGACCGCGCCGATGCCGGTCCAGACCGCATAGGCGGTGCCCACCGGCAGGGACCTCATCGCGAGCCCGAGCAGCACGACGCTCACCACCATGGCGACCACGGTGCCGACGGTGGGCCAGGGTCGGGTGAACCCTTCGGTGTACTTGAGGCCGATCGCCCAGGCGATCTCGAAGCCGCCGGCAATCACCAGGATGATCCACGCCACGGGCGAGCTCTCCTCTGCGGCGGGGCCGTCCCCGCAGGATGGTCAAGGCCCGGGGTCGTCCCCGGCGCGCCATTCTAGCGACGGATCGGCTACGATCGCCCTGCACCCTCCGTTCCCCAGCATCGGGTGTCTTCCGAAGGATCCAGTTGAGCCCCACCCTGAAGGCCATCCTGCTGCTCACCTGCAGCAACGTGTTCATGACCTTCGCCTGGTACGCGCACCTGAAGGAGATGAGCAGCCGCCCGTGGTTCGTCGCTGCGCTGGCGAGCTGGGGCATCGCGCTGTTCGAGTACCTCCTCCAGGTGCCGGGCAACCGCATCGGCTACACGGTGATGAGCGTCGGCCAGCTCAAGGTGCTGCAGGAGCTGATCACCTTGACGGTGTTCGTTCCGTTCGCGCTCTTCTACCTGAAGGAGCCGCTCAAGCTCGACTTCCTGTGGGCGGGCCTCTGCCTCATGGGCGCGGTCTTCTTCATGTTCCGGGACCGCCTGTGACGGCTGCTTCGGGCGACCCCGCCTCGAGTGTCCCGCTCGCGGCGGTGGATGCCGCCGCGGAGCAGGCCTGGAACGAGGCGAGCCTCGCGCATCCGGTCACCGCGCCGGCGGCGCGCCTGTGGCGCTACCGCGTGCCGGCGGTGGTGCTCGGCCGGTCGCAAGAGGCGCTGCGGGCTTCGCTCGATCGGGCCGACCTGCCGGTGGTGGCGCGGCGCGCCGGCGGCGGCGCGGTGCTGGTCGGGCGTTGGCTGCTCGGCGCCTCGGTCGTGCTGCCGTCGACCCATCCGCTGGTGGACGGCACCGGCATCGCCGACAGCTATCGTTGGCTCGGCGAGTGCTTCCGGCGCGCGCTCGGCCGCCACGGCGTCCTTGCCGCAACGGTGCCGCCGGCGCAGGCCTGGAAAGCGCCTGCCGAGCTCGCGTGGGCCTGCTACGCCGGGATCTCGCCCTGGGAGGTGGCGATCGACGGCCGCAAGCTGGTCGGCTTCGCGCAGCGACGCAGCCGGACCGGCATCCTGCTGGTTGCCGGTGCGCTGCTCGAACCGGTCCCCTGGGCGCTCCTCGCGAGCGCGCTGCAGCGTCCCGCCGGGGAGGCCGCGCGGCTCGCCCGGACGACCACGTCGGCGGCCGAAGCGGCCGCGGCGGCGGGCGCCGGCTTCGATGCCCGGGCCTTCGCGGCGAGCGTCGGCGGGGAACTGGCGGCTGCGCTGCGTGCCGGGCCGATGGTAGGATGACCCGGTCCATCCTCTTCCGGAGAGGCGTCGCGCTGCGCGACAGGAGGAAGCACCCGTGAGCGCACCGTCGAACTCGACCGCTGGATCCGGGCACTGCCGAAGGCGGAGCTGCACCTGCACATCGAGGGCACGCTGGAGCCCGAGATGATGTTCGAGCTGGCTCGCCGCAACCGCGTCGAGCTGCCTTATGCCGACATCGACGCGGTGCGGGCGGCCTACCGGTTCGAGAACCTGCAGTCGTTCCTGGACCTCTACTATGCCGGCGCCAACGTCCTGCGCACCCGGCAGGACTTCGACGACCTCTGCTGGGCCTACCTGCAGCGGGCGCATGCCGACGGCGTCGTCCACGCCGAGATCTTCTTCGATCCGCAGACGCACACCAGCCGTGGCGTCGCGTTCGAGACGGTGCTCGACGGGCTGCAGGATGCGCTGAAGCGCGGCGAGGCGGAGCTCGGCATGACCTCGCGCCTCATCATGTGCTTCCTGCGGCACCTGCCGGAGGACGACGCGTTCCGCACGCTGGCCGAGGCACGGCCGCATGCCGCCCGCATCGCGGGCGTGGGGCTCGACTCCTCCGAGCGCGGCCACCCGCCCTCGGAGTTCACGCGGGTGTTCGACGCCTGCGCTGCGCTTGGCTGGCACCTGGTCGCGCACGCCGGCGAGGAGGGTCCCGCCGAGTACGTGCTCGAGGCGCTGGACCAGTTGAAGGTGGAGCGAATCGACCATGGCGTGAGGAGCGAGTCCAACCCGGCGCTGATGCAGCGGCTCGCGCGCAGCCGCGTGCCGCTCACCGTCTGTCCGTTGTCCAACGTCAAGCTGCGCGTCTTCCCGGACCTCGCCTCCCACAACCTCAAGCGCATGCTCGACCAGGGCGTGAACGTCACCATCAACTCGGACGACCCGGCCTACTTCGGCGGCTATGTCGGCGACAACTATGTCGAGACCGCCCGGGCCCTGGACCTGGGACGGGAGGACCTGCTCACGCTCGCCCGCAACAGCCTCGAGGCGGCCTTTGTCTCGAAGGATGTCAAGGCGACGTGGGTCGCGGCGCTGGAGTCCTGTCGCTGAAGGCACGCGGCGGCGCGTGCCAGTCCTGCCTGCGGGGAGATTGCACGCAGGTCCCCCGGGTGGGCTGCTAGTATTGACCGCTCGGAATCGCGGCGCGTCGCCGGCAGTTCCCAGGAACCAGGATGAAACCAACAACCGTGCTGGCGGCCCTGATGGCGGCGATGCTCGCGCTGGTCGGCTGCAATCGGAACGAGCAGGCGAAGCCCGTCGTCGGTCCCGGGGCCTTCCAGAAGGTGAGCGCGTCGCACGACACGGCCCTGCGGGCATCGGCACCGGTCACCGCGGGCAGCGCCCTCGCGGCTGCGGGTGTCGTCGTGTCCGGGGCGGCCTCGGCCGCCGCCGGCCTCGGCAATGGCCAGGTGGCAGCCGCCGATCCGTCCTCCGACAAGACGGTCTCCGTTGCCTTTGCCTATGCGGCATCCGCGTCGGAGGGCAGCCTCGCGATGGCGCACGAGCGTGGTCGCCGCGAGATGGAAGCCGCACTGGGCGCCAGGGTGCGCTCGAGCGTGGTGCAGGGGCTTGGTCCCGAGGCCGATGTCGAAGGCGTGCTCCGGCAGCTTGCGGAGCAAGGCAACCAGCTGATCTTCACCACGGCGCCGGGGCATGTCGACGTCGTCCGGCGGCTCGCCGGCGAGTATCCCGCGGTCAGGTGGGAGCATGCCGCCGGCATCGAGAAGGCGCGCAACCTGCGCGGCTACGGCATGCGCACCTACCAGGCGGCATATCTCGCCGGCATCGTCGCCGGCAAGATGACGCGCACGGACCTGGTGGGCTTCGTCGCCTCGGTACCGGTTCCGGAAGTCATCCGCAACATCGACGCCTTCGCGCTCGGCGCCCAGTCCGTCAATCCGGCCGCTCGCACCAAGGTGGCTTGGGTGGATGGCTGGTTCGATCCGGGCCGGGAAGCCGAGGCGGCCCAGGCCCTCATCAGCGCCGGCGCCGACGTGCTGCTGCAGAACACCGGTTCGCCGGCGCCGCTGCAGGTGGCCGAGAAGGCGGGCAAGCATGCCATCGGCTGGGGCAGCGACATGCGGCAGCACGCCGCCAAGGCACATCTCGGCTCGGTGGTGGTCAACTGGGGACCGTACTACACACGGTCGGTGCGGCAGCTGCTGGACGGCGAGTGGAAGGGCGACACCAGCTGGGTCGGCATCAAGGAAGGCGCGGTGGACCTGGTCGGCCTTCCGGATACGGTTCCGGACGACGTGAAGGCGGTGGTTGCGGAACGGCGCAAGGCCCTTGCCGACGGCAGCCTGCGGATATGGAAGGGTCCGATGCTGACCTCCGAGAACAAGGAGATCCTGCCCACCGGTACCATCGCGGACGACCGCTTCATCGCGGACATCATGTTCTACGTGAAGGGTGTCGAGGGCCGCGTTCCCGGCGGCAGCTGACCCCGCCCGTCGCCTTCGCAGGTTGCGCTTGAAGAGAAACCGAATCAGGGCCATCGCCGCGGCCGGCGCCGGTCTCGCCGTCGCATCGCCGGCGGGCCGCCTGCTCGCGCAGCCGAAGGAACCGGTCGAGAGGCCGCTCAAGGTCGGGTTCGTCTACGTCGGCCTCATCAACGAGCCCGGCTGGACGCGCCAGCACGAGCTCGGCCGTCGCGCGCTCGAGGCCGCGCTCGGCACCGACGTCGAGGCGGCCTATGTCGAGCGGGTGCCGGAAGGGCCCCAGGCCGAGCGGGTGATCCGGGACATGGTGAGCCAGGGACGGCGGCTGATCTTCACCACCGCCTTCGGCTTCATGGACGCCACCGTGCGGGTGGCCCGCGAATTCGGCGGCTTCGCCTTCGAGAACTCGACCGGCTACAAGGTGTCGGAGAACGTCGCCGTCTACAACGCGCGCTTCTACGAGGGCCGCTATCTTGCCGGGCTGCTCGCAGGCCATGTCAGCGAGAGCGGGGTGATCGGCTATGTGGCCGCCATGCCGATCCCGGAGGTCCTGCAGGGCATCAACGCCTTCACCATCGCCGCGCGCACGGTGAACCCCAAGCTCGAGGTACGGGTGATCTTCGTCAACTCCTGGTACGACGAGGAGCGGGAACGGGATGCGGCGCTCTCGCTGATCTCCCAGGGCGCTGACCTCCTCACCCACCACACCGACACCGCTGCCGTCGCGCAGGTGGCCGAACAGAAGAAGCGGCGGCTGATCGGCTACCACTCCGACATGTCGGAGGCCGCGCCCACCATGCACCTCGCGTCGGTCACGCACCACTGGGGACGGTACTACATCCGTCGCGCCCGGGCGGTGCTGGAGGGACGGTGGGAGACCGGCAACGTCTGGGGCGGGCTCGCCGAGGATTTCGTGCGGCTCGAGCCGATCTCGACGCGGGTGCCGGGTCCGGTACGGCGCCAGATCCGCAAGGCGGAATCCGCCATCATCGAAGGCACGCTCGTGCCGTTTCGCGGCCCGCTGCGCTCCAACGACGGCAAGGTGCGGCTCGAGGAAGGGTTCCTCACCGACGGCGTCCTGCAGCAGCTGGACTGGCTGGTGGAAGGCGTCATCGGCAAGGTCCGCTGACCGCTGCGTCGGCCCAGGCTCCTAAGTCGGTTCGTCCCGCAGCTCGAAGTCGCTGCCGCCAGCGGTCGCGTCGTCGACGTCGGCCGCCATCTCCCGCGCCGTGCGATGGATCTGCGCCTCGAGGTCGGCCAGCACCTGTCCGGTGATGCCCTTCGCCTCGAGGCCGAGCACCACCACCGATCGCGCGGTCACGATGTAGCGGTCGCCGGCGGTGAACTCGACATGCTCGGACGGCAGCGGCAGGCGCGTGTCGATGAGCAGCGTCCAGCGCTCCGGGTCGCCTGCCGGCGAGGGCAGGGTGAAGGTCACCGGCTCGTGGTAGGCGTTCAGCAGGATGAGCACCGTGGCATCGGAGGCCCGCCGCCGGATCTCGCTCGCCCGGGCGCGGCCGTCGAGCAGCACGCCGAGGCTGCGCATGCGCGGGTCAGACCACTGCTCCGGGGTGAGGTCGGTCGCATCCGGGGAAAGCCAGCGCACGTCGGTGATGCCGGTCTCCTCGTCGCCGTCCCCGGTGAGGAAGCGGTTGCGCCGCAGGACCGGCAGCGCATGCCGCATCGCCGTCAGCACGCCCACGAACCGGGTCAGGTCGCGGTTCGGCTTCTTCGCGGCCAGCGCCCAGTCCACCCAGCTGATCTCGTTGTCCTGGCAGTAGGCGTTGTTGTTGCCCTGCTGGGTGCGGCCCATCTCGTCCCCGGCGAGCAGCATCGGCGTGCCCTGGGCGAACAGCAGTGTCGTGAGCATGTTGCGCTTCTGCCGTTCGCGCAGCTCCAGCACCTCGGGATCGTCGGTCGGACCCTCCACGCCGCAGTTCCAGCTGCGGTTGTCGGTGTGGCCGTCGCGACCCTGCTCGCCGTTGGCTTCGTTGTGCTTGTGGTCGTAGCTCACCGCGTCGTGCAGCGTGAAGCCGTCATGGGCGGCGACGAAGTTGACGCTTGCCCAGGGACGGCGACCGCGCTTGTCGAAGAGGTCGCTCGATCCGGTGAGGCGGCGGGCGAACTCCCCGGCCATGCCTTCGTCACCCTTCCAGAAGGAGCGCGTCGTATCGCGGAAGCGGTCGTTCCACTCGGCCCACCCGGGCGGGAAGCCGCCCACCTGGTAGCCGCCCGGGCCGCAATCCCACGGCTCAGCGATCAGCTTGATCCTCGAGAGCACCGGATCGGCCATACAGAAGTCGAGGAAGCTCGAATGCTCGTCGAAACCGTGCACCTCGCGGGCGAGGATGGTGGCGAGATCGAACCTGAAGCCGTTCACGCCGACCTCGGTCGCCCAGTAGCGCAGGCTGTCGGTGACCAGCCTCAGCGCATGCGGATGGGTGAGGTCGAACATGTTGCCGGTGCCGGTGTCGTTGATGTAGAAGCGCGGGTTCTCCGGCAGCAGGCGGTAGTAGGACGCGTTGTCGATGCCCCGGAAGGACAGCGTCGGCCCGAGCTCGCTGCCTTCGGCGGTGTGGTTGTAGACCACGTCCAGGATCACCTCGATGCCGGCGGTCTGCAGCCGCCGCACCATCGACTTGAGCTCGATGATCGAGCCGGTGGCGAGGTAGCGCGGGTCGGCCGCGAAGAAGCCGATCGAGTTGTAGCCCCAGTAGTTGGTGAGCCCCTGGTCGAGCAGGTAGCTGTCGTTGATGAAGGTGTGGATCGGCAGCAGCTCGATGCTGGTGATGCCGAGCGACTGGAGATGGTCGATCACCTGGGGCTGGCACAGCCCGGCGAAGGTGCCGCGCTGCATCTCCGGCACGTCCGGATGCCGCATGGTGAAGCCGCGGACATGGGTTTCGTAGACGACCGTCTCCGACGGCGGAATGCGCAGCCGGGTACGGGTCCAGTCGCGCGGCTCGGCGTCGGTGACGACGCACTTGGGCACGTAGGGCGCGCTGTCGCGGCTGTCGAAGGAGAGATCCTTGTCGGCGTGGCCGAGCTCGTAGCCGAACACTTCAGGACGCCAGGTGAGTCCGCCCCAGTGCTCGCGGGCGTACGGGTCCATCACCAGCTTGTTGGGGTTGAAGCGGTGGCCGGCATCCGGCTCGTAGGGGCCGTGCACGCGGAATCCGTAGATGGTTCCGGGGCGCACGCCCTCGAGGTAACCGTGCCACACCTCGTTGGTGTACTCCGGCAGGGTGATGCGGGCGACTTCCTTCTCCCCGCGCCTGTCGAAGATGCAGACGTCCACCCGGGTGGCGGCAGCGGAGAAGACCGCGAAGTTGGTACCGCGGCTGTCCGGCACCGCGCCGAGCAGCAGCGGGCTGCCTTCGCGCAGCGTGTACTCTCTGGCACTTGTCATGTTTGTCTCCCGTCAGGCGACGGACTGGAACTGGTCGGATCGGTTGAATCTGTGGTTTCGGCGTCGGCTTCGAACGCGAGCACGGCGAGCGGTCGCGATGCGAGCCATTGTGCCGCCGTCACGGAGGCGGGTGGCGAGGCGCCGGTGAGCAGGTCGACCAGGCCGGCCTGCAGGACGCCTGCCGCCGCGAGATCGATGCCGAGATCCGCGGGCGCGCGCGGCGCATGCGATTCGGCCTGCCCCGGAAAGCCGGAACGCTTGTAGAGACGGGTCGCGAGGACCAGGATGCCGTGGCGGCCGGCGCGGCGCGTGAAGGCGATCCGGTAGGGCGCGGCGGCACCGGAGAGCGGAACCGGCAGGTACTCGCCTGCCTGGAACACCGCCGGGTGACGCGCGCGCCAGCCGAGCAGGCGGTGGATGATCCAGAGCTTCGCCCGGTCGAAGTCGCCGGAAGCGAGCCAGCTCACCACCGTGCGGCGCAGCGCGTCCGGCGGGCCGTCGGCGAGCCGGCTGAACTCGTCCGCGATCGCCTTGCGCTGCTCGAAGTCGACCGGGCGGCGGTTGTCCGGGTCGACCAGGGAATCGTCGAGGATGCTCGCGCCCTGGTAGATGTCCGGCACGCCCGGCACCGTCAGCTTGAGCACCGTGAGGGTGAGGCTGGCGAGCGCGCCATACCAGGCGAACGGCGCGACATCCCGACCGATCCGCGCGGCGCAGTCCGGGTCGCCGATCATGAGCCTGGCCAGCCGGTGGATCGAAGCCTCGTAGGCCTCGTCCGGCTTCACCCAGGACGTGTCGCGCTTGGCCTCGCGGCAGGCCTTGGTCATGTAGGCGGTGATCCGGTCCGCGTAGGCGGGCTCGGGAATGCCCGGCGCCGCCCGCCGCTCGCCGTCGCCTGCCGGCGGTGCCGCCGCGAGCGATACCGGCCAGGTGCCGACGAAGGTCTGGAACAGCAGGTAGAGATCGTGGAGCGATGGCCGCCGCTGCATGCCGGCATCCGCCATCAGCCGTTCCGCTTCCTCGCGCCAGGCCAGCGCGATGTCGCGCCAGCGTGCCGGCTCCTCGGTCAGCACGTTGATGCGCATGCGGGCGTACTCGCCGCGCTTGCTGTCGTGGGTGGAGCTTGCCAGCATGGCATGCGGCCAGCCCTCGAGCCGATGACGATTCGCCTCGTGGAAGTGCGCGACGCTCACCCCGGTGACGTCCGGGTCCGCGCCGACGTCGTTGACCGAGAGCAGCCGGTTCCAGCGATAGAGCGCGGTATCCTCGACTCCCTTGGCCATCACCGGCGCGCACAGCTGCTGGAAGCGGATTGCCCAGGCGGCCCGGGCAGCGATCGCCGGATCCCCGCCGCCGATATCGCCGCCGAGGTCGCCCACCGGCCCGGTCAGGATGGCCTCCAGCGCTTCGATCCAATCATGGTGGGGGCGGGCGTCGTTGCCGCCGGCGCGTCGGTCCAGCCGTTGGCGCGCCATCTCGCAGGCCTCGCGCACGTATCGGCGCGCGGGCGGCGACGCGGCCGGACCGGGATAGGTGCGATAGACCGGGAAGCAGGCGATGACCTCGGCAAGCGTGGCGGCGATCGCCTCCTGGTCCTCCGGCCGCATCGGCCGATGCGAGACCGCCGCGAAGCCCCGGGCGAGCGAGCGCAGCTCGCCGCGGAAGCTCGCCGCCATCACCTCGAGCTTCGCCTCGATCGCCATCGCCCGGAAATCCGGGGCCGTCTCGCCGGTGAAGTCGCGCCAGGTGCGATCCATCTCGCCGACCGCGTCGCCGTCGAGCAGCACCCCGCACGCCAGGTTGGCGAAGTCGTAGCCGGTCGTGCCGTTGACCGGCCATTCCGCCGGCAGGTCTTCGCCCTCGGCGAGGATCTTCTCGGCGACCAGGTAGATCGGCGCCGCCGGCCGCTCGCCGCCGGCGGCAACCACCGCCGCCTGCAGCCGTTCGAAGTAGCGCCCCGGATCGCGCAGGCCGTCGGGATGGTCGATGCGCAGCGCATCGACGATGCCCGCCCGGACCAGCTCGATCACCAGCCGGTGGCTGGCCTGGAACACCACCGGATCCTCGATGCGCAGCGCCGCGAGCCCGGCGACATCGAAGAAGCGCCGGTAGTTGATCCGCACGCCGGCCTCCTGCCACGGGCAGAGGAGGTAGTGCTGGCAGTCCGCGACCGCGGCGATCACTTCCGGGTCGGCGAGCACCGTGTCGAAGCCGGCCGCGCGCGTATCGTGGCTGCCGGCACCGCCGGCGCGGTCGTCCTTGCCCGACGAGTCCCGGCGCGCCGCGCACTGCAGGATGAGCGCCGCGCCGCGCGCATTCACCGGGAAGCTGCGCTCGAAGTAGTGCAGCCGGAACCCGGTGCCCGCCACCTGCAGCCGCAGCTCGCCTTCGGCCACCGCTTCGGCGACCGGCCGTCCCAGGATCGGCAACAGCAGCCTTCCGGGCGGCACGCCGCCCGCGCCCGACCAGTCGATGTCGAAGCAGCCCGCATAGGGCGAGGCGGCGCCGTTGGCGAGCACGTCCTGCCACCAGGCGTTCTCCGCGCTCTCCACGCCCATGTGGTTGGGCACGATGTCGAGCAGCAGTGCAAGCCCGTGGGCGCGCACCGTCCGGTGGAAGTGGTCGAAGTCGCTCGCGTCGCCGAGCTCGGGGTTGAGCGCGGTGGGATCGACCACGTCGTAGCCGTGCATGCTGCCCGGTGTGGCGCGCAGCAGCGGTGAGCAGTAGACATGGCTGATGCCGAGGGCGGCCAGGTAAGGCACCGCCCCGGCCGCCTGCCGGAAGCCGAAGTCGCGATGCAGTTGCAGGCGGTAGGTGGCCCGCGGAACGCTGGCTTCGGACATCATCGTGTGGCTGGGCAGTTGGAAGGGGCGCTCACTAGCACGTTTCGTACCCGCCCCACCGGCGCCCGGCCGGGCGCCGGCGGGGCGTCACCCGCCGGGATCCGGCGGCGCGAACATCGCCCGCAGTCCTCCCACCGGAATGGCGACCCACTCCGGCCGGTGGGTGAACTCGTAGCGCAGCTCGTAGAGCGTCTTCTCGAGCACGAAGAGACGGAGCAGCGGCTCGGTGTCCGTCCATTCCCTGAACAGCGCCGAGTGGCAGGCCGTGCGCGCGTACGCCTCGGTGAATACCGAGACCGCCTCGTTTTCCCAGTGCGACGCAGCCGCCTCCAGTGCCTCCTGGTCGGACACGCCCTCGCGCGGCATCTTGGCGAGCGCCGCGCGGGCAGCGTAGTTGAAGGACCGGATCATTCCCGCCACGTCGCGCAGGGGCGAATTCTTTTGCCGACGCTCCTCGAGCGGCCGCGCCGGCTCGCCCTCGAAGTCGATCATGAAGAAGTCGTTGTTGGAAAGCAGCACCTGGCCGAGGTGATAGTCGCCGTGGTGCCGGATCTTCGCGCCCTGGACCGGAGCCTGCGCCACCGCGTCGATGGACGCCAGCATTGCCTCGCGGCGCGACAGCACCTCTTCGACCGCCGGCAGGAGCGCTTCCGCGAGGCCGGACCGGTTGTCATCGAGCAGCTTCAGCGTCTCGTCGACCTCGGCCCGGACCTGGCGGGTCCAGCGCTCGATGTCGGCTGCGGTGATCGGCTCGGGCTCGAAGGTCGGGTCGCCGCTCGGCGTCGCGAGCGCGAGATGCAGCTCCCCGGTGCGTTTGCCCAGCATGCGCACCAGCTCCAGGTAGCCGCCGTGCGGCGATTCGCCGGTGGGGGTGGCATGCTCCTCCGCGCGTCCGGCAAGGCGTACCGACTCCAGGAAGCGATCGAGATAGTCCAGCGTATTGGTCCAGCCGTCCCCCTGGTTCTGCACCACCGATTGCAGCACCGCGAGCGACACCCGGCTGCCGTCGCTGGCGACATGGTCCATCGTGCCGAGGACCGGCACCGAGTTGCCGAAGCGCGCAACCTCGGTCAGGAAGCGGCCGATCTCCACCTCGATGTTGACGCCGGTGCGCAGCTGGCGATACGTCTTGAGGAAGAGCCGGTCGCCGACGATCACGGTCGTGTTGCTGCTCTGCGCCGGCGGGAAGCGCACCGACATGGTGGCGCGTTCGGCTTCCGGCAGCGCGGCGATGACCGCATCGAACTCCCCGGTGGCCCGGAACTCCACCTGCCCGGCGGGCGTGCGCAGGTTCTGGCCGGATCCGATCGCTCGAACGACTGCACGACAGAACGCCTCGTCGGCCATGGCGTCCACCAGCCAGCCGACCTTCGCCTGCTGGCGCACCTTGGCGAGCAGCGACGGCCCCGGCATGCGCGAGCTGTCGCGGCCGCTGTCCTCCCAGATCAGCGAGAGCGGCACGAAATAGCGGTCGTCGTCGACCTCGAACAGCGCGAGCAGGGCGCTGTTGCCCGGAGCGATGGTCCATTCGGCCTGGCCGAGCAGCTGCGCGGGCGCGCCGGCCTTGCCTTCGCCGGCGCTGGCCGCCTCGGCCGCGCTGGTGGCGCGGTCCGGATTGGTCGGATCCTTGCCGGCGTACCAGCGCTGTGCCGCCATGAACTGCGGGATGAGCTCGGTCTCCAGCCGCTCGAGCGCCTTGCGCGCGAGCGAGCCTTGCTGCAGGGATTCCTTCGCGCGGGCGAAAGTGGACCAGCCGCCGGGTAGCACCAGCACCGGGGCCTCCTCGCGGCCCAGCCACTCCTTGTGCCAGACCGGCGCCTCCTCGTTCGCCGAAAGCAGGAACCAGTAGAACCCGTAGCCGGAAATGGTGAGCAGGTAGGGCAGCTCGCCGATCGGCGGAAAGGCCGTGCGGCCCACCAGCTCGACCGGGACGTAGCCCTTGTACTTGCCGAGCCCCAGCTCGACCGGCTGGGCGGTGCGCGACAGGTTGGCCACGCACAGGATGATCTGGTCGCCATGCTCGCGGATGTAGGCGATGACCTTGCGATTGCCGGCGCGCAGGAAATTGAGCGAGCCCCGGCCGAAGCACGTGTACTGCTTGCGCACCGCAAGCAGCTTGCGCATCCAGTTGAGCAGCGAGGAGGGATTGCGTGCCTGCGCCTCCACGTTGACCGCCTGGTAGCCGTAGATGGCGTCCATCACCGGCGGCAGGTACAGCCGCTGGGGGTCGGCGGCCGAAAAGCCGGCATTGCGGTCGGGATTCCATTGCATCGGCGTGCGCACCGCGTTGCGATCGCCGAGGTAGACGTTGTCGCCCATGCCGAGCTCATCGCCGTAGTAGATGATCGGCGAGCCCGGCATCGACATGAGCAGGCTGTTCATCAGCTTGATCTTGTCGATGTTGTTCTCGAGCAGCGGCGCGAGGCGGCGGCGGATTCCGAGGTTGATGCGGGCCCGCGGATCGGCGGCGTACATGCGGTACATGTAGTCGCGCTCGCGGCTGGTCACCATCTCGAGCGTCAGCTCGTCATGGTTGCGCAGGAAGATGGCCCACTGGCTCTTGTCAGGGATGTCCGGCGTCTGCTGCATGATCTCCACGATCGGATGCCGGTCCTCCTGCGCGATCGCCATGTACATCCGCGGCATGAGGGGGAAGTGATATGCCATGTGGCATTCGTCCCCGTCGCCGAAATACTCGCGCACGTCCTCCGGCCACTGGTTGGCTTCGGCGAGGAAGAAGCGGTCGGGATAGCGCGTGTCGAGCTCCCGGCGCAGGACCTTCAGCACCTGGTGGGTCTCGGGCAGGTTCTCGTTGTTGGTGCCGTCGCGCTCGACCAGGTAGGGAATCGCGTCCAGCCGCATGCCGTCCACCCCCATGTCGAACCAGAAGCGCATCACCTTGATGACCGCCTTCAGCACGTTGGGGTTGTCGAAATTGAGGTCCGGCTGGTGCGAGAAGAAGCGGTGCCAGTAGTACGCCTTCGCCACCGGATCCCAGGCCCAGTTCGAGGTCTCCGTGTCGGTGAAGATGATCCGGGTCTCGGGCCACTTCTGGTCGGTGTTGCTCCACACGTAGAAGTTGCGCTTCGAGGAGCCGGGCGGCGCTCGCCGCGCCGCCTGGAACCAGGCATGGGTGTCGGAGGTATGGTTGATGACCAGCTCGGTGATTACCTTGAGGCCGCGCCGGTGCGCCTCCCGCATCATGTGCTTGAAGTCCGCGAGCGTCCCGTAGTCGGGATGCACGCCGTGGTAGTCGCCGATGTCGTATCCGTCGTCGCGCAGAGGCGACGGATAGAACGGCTGGACCCAGATGGCGGTCACGCCGAGGTCCTTGATGTAGTCGAGCTTCTCCGTGAGGCCGCGGAAGTCGCCGATGCCGTCGCCGTTGCTGTCCCGGAAGGCGCGGACATGCAGCTGGTAGATGATCGCGTCCTTGTACCAGAGGGGATCGAGGCTCCCGCCGGGAAGGAGCTCGCCTTCCTGCGTCAACGGCCGGATCAGCTCGTCTCGTTTCATCTCGTGGCGTCCTCGCCCGGTCACATGAAGTAGTCGAAATCGCGCTCTGTGCGCACGCGCCTGCGCACCACCATGATGTGGGCGGGCGAGTGGGCCGGATCGAGCCGGAGGAAGTTGCGCGACCCGTTCCACAGGAACCGCTGGCCGGAGAGCAGGTCGTGCACCTGGTAGGGCAGGGACGGGTCGATGCCGAGCGAATCGAGCGGAATCTCCGCCCACCCCGACTGGACATGGTCCGGATCCAGGTTCACCGCCGTGATGACGATGTTGGACCCGTCCTCGGTGGACTTGGCATAGCAGACGAGCGCGTCGTTGTCGACCGGACAGAAGCGCAGGCTCCAGTTGTCCTGCAGCGCCGGGTTCTCGTGGCGGATGCGGTTCACCCGGCCGATGAAGCCGGCAAGGCTGTGCGGCGCCGCGAGGTCGCGATGGCGGACCTGGTACTTCTCGGAGTCCAGGTACTCCTCCGTGCCCGGGGCGCGCGGCTGGTTCTCCTGCAGCTCGAACGCGGG
This sequence comes from Pseudomonadota bacterium, assembly GCA_023389175.1. GTDB lineage: Bacteria > Pseudomonadota > Gammaproteobacteria > Burkholderiales > Burkholderiaceae_E > Lautropia. The sequence goes on from JAEWEW010000323.1 coordinate 21,132, forward strand.
CCCGTAGATCCCGTAGTTGGCGCTGAGCGTGGCGGCAAGCACCAGCCGCGCCATGAACGCCGGCCGCCCGCCCACCTGCAGGTACTCGGGCAGGATGTCGGGCGTGTTCGGCCAGGCGTTGGGCCGGAAGTAGTCGCGCGACCGGTCATGGGCGAGCTCGGTGAAATACTCGGTCAGCTCGTGCCGGGTGTTGCGCCAGGTGAAGTAGGTATAGGACTGCGTGAAGCCGAGCTTGGCGAGCCGATGCATCACCCGCGGCCGGGTGAATGCCTCGGACAGGAAGATCGTCTCCGGGTGCTCGCGCTTCAGCTCCCCGATCAGCCACTCCCAGAACGCGAACGGCTTGGTGTGCGGGTTGTCCACCCTGAACACGGTGACGCCGCGCTCGATCCAGTGCAGGAAGACGCCCTTCAGCTCCTCGAAGAGGCCCCGCCAGTCCTCGTTCTCGAAGTCGAACGGATAGATGTCCTGGTACTTCTTCGGCGGATTCTCGGCGTACTGCACCGTCCCGTCCGGCCGCCACTGGAACCACTGCGGATGCTCGGCGACATAGGGATGGTCCGGCGCGCACTGGAAGGCGATGTCGAGCGCGATGCGCAGCCCCCGGGCCCTGGCCGCTGCAACCAGCGCCCGGAAGTCCTCGTCCGTGCCGAGATCGGGATGGATCGCCCGATGGCCGCCTTCGCGGGCACCGATGGCCCAGGGGCTGCCGGGATCGTCCGGTCCGGCGACCAGGCTGTTGTTCGGACCCTTGCGCTGGCTGCGGCCGATCGGATGGATCGGCGGCAGGTAGAGGACGTCGAAGCCCATCTCCGCGATATACGGCAGGCGCGCGATGCAGTCGCGCAGGGTGCCGTGGCGCCCCGGCTGGCCAGCGGTCGACCGCGGGAAGAGCTCGTACCAGGTGCTGAAGCGGGCCAGCACCGGATCCACCACCAGCGGCAGCACCGGCTCGTGCCGGGCGGCGTGGCTGCGATCGGGATAGTCGCGTGCCGCCTCCGCGACCTCCGCGGAGTCGCCGAGTGCCCGCCGCTCGGCCAGGCCCGCATCGCCCACCAGCGACCGCGCCAGGCGTTCCAGCCGCTCGGCAGCCTCGCCGCTCGCGCGGCCGGCGCAGTCGCGCAGGATGATCGCGCCCGACTTCAGCGCCGTCTCGATGTCGGCCGGATCCTCGCGCCGGTGGAAGTCGTGCTGCCAGGTGAGGAAGCGGTCCACCCAGGCCGTGACGGTGTACTGGTAGCGCCCGAGCCGCGTCACCTTGAACTGTCCGCGCCACCGGTCGTTGCCGAGCGCCTCCATCTCGGCTTCCTGCCAGGGCTCGTCGCCGAAGCGGTACTGCAGCAGGCAGCGCAGCATGTCGTGGCCGTCGGCGAAGGCGTCGGCCTCCACCGTCACCGTGTCGCCGACGCAGCGCTTGGCGGCGAACCGGCCGCCATCCACCTGCGGAGTCACCGACTCGATCACGGCGCGCTGCCACGGGCGGGGGGCGGCCGGGGACGCGGGGCCGGGCGCCGGGCGGCCGGAGCCGCCGGCGGACGGTGCACGCGGGTTACGTTCCTCTGTCATTGCGCAGCCTTGAAGAAGACCGCCGATAGCGGCGGCAGCGTGAGAGAGAGCGAATGCATGCGTCCGTGGGCCGGCAGCGGCGCGGCGTCCACGCCGCCGAGGTTGCCCTGTCCGCTGCCGCCGTACAGCTCGGCGTCGCTGTTGAGGATCTCGCGCCAGGTGCCGCCGCGGGGCACGCCGACCACGTAGTTGTGGCGCGGCACCGGCGTGCAGTTGCACACCACCAGGATCGGCTCGCCGCCGTCACGTGGCTTGCGCACGAACGACAGCACGCTCTGGATGGTGTCGCTCGCGTCGACCCACTCGAAGCCCTCCGGCGAGAAATCGACCTGGTGCAGCGCCGGCTCGCCGCGCATGGTGCTGTTGAGGTCCTCCACCCAGCGCTGCAGCCCCTCGTGCGGGCGACCGCCGAGGCAGGCCCAGTCCAGCGAGCCGTCGTGCGACCACTCCGCCCGCTGGCCGAACTCGCTGCCCATGAACAGCAGCTTCTTGCCCGGGTGAGCCCACATGTAGCCGTAGAGCAGGCGCAGGTTGGCGAACTTCTGCCAGTCGTCGCCGGGCATCTTCTCCAGCAGGCTGCGCTTGCCGTAGACCACCTCGTCGTGCGAGAGCGACAGCATGAAGTTCT